>JAJCXQ010000035.1 GCA_029263355.1 Acidobacteriota bacterium
ACCGATCCCGTGTCGGTTGGCCTTGGTGCCGACCAGCTTGACCTGCACCCAGTTGCCAGTTCCCTGGGAGCGGTTGTGGTGCAATAGTGCCGGCTGGCTGGCGTTGGTCTGGTAGAGATCGAGCAGGCCGTCATTGTCGAAGTCACCCATGCCCACGCCGCGGCCATCCAGATCGTTGTCGAGGCCAACCTCGGCGGCAGCCTCTTTGAACGTGCCATCCCCGAGATTGTGGAAGAAACGTTGCTTTTGGTAACCGCTCCAAGTCATCTCGCCGATGTCCGGGTAGCTGTTGACATCCGAGAAGTCGATTTGGGGAGTGATGATCACCTCGAGCAGGATCGGGATGTAATTGTCCTTGCCTCGGGACCTCAAACCGTTCACCGCAAAAATATCTTCCCAACCATCGTTGTCGAAATCTCCGAACTTGGCGCCCCAGCCCCAATCGGTATCGCAGGTGCCGGTCTCCCGCGACAAGTCGATCAGGGTACCGTCACCGTTGTTGTGCCACAGCATGTTGCACTCTTTCATGTACTCGTCGGTGATGTTGGTGACGTAGATGTCGAGAAAACCATCGCGGTTGTAGTCCCCCATGTCGACGTTCATCCCCTTACGGGTGTCCAAGCCCATCGCCTCTTCGGTGACGTCCTTGAAGGTGAACTTGCCGTTCGCACCCGGGCCCTGGTTCATGAACAGTCGATCCGTGCCGTAATCACCAGCGATGTAAACATCCTGCAGGCCGTCGTTGTCGAGATCGGCGTGGCCAAGATCGAGCGACCACCCCGTATGGTGCTGCATGCCGACATCTTTGGTGATCTCGACGAAGGCACGACCGCCCTCGCGAGCAACACTATCTCGGGCAACACTATCTCGGGCAACATTGTGCCAGAAGGTGACGCCGCCGCCGTTGTCGGCGTAGTCGAGATTATTGGGCAGTACATGTGGGGTTTCGAGATCAAGCAAGTTGAACGGCTGAAAGTAGTTGGCGAACAACAAATCGAGCCAGCCGTCATTGTCGTGATCAAAAGCGATCATCGCGATGGTGTTGCCGAATTGCGTCAGACCGGTGGCGGCGCTGACATCGGTAAAGGTGTGCTCGCCGTCCTTGCCCGGACCGTTGTTGCGGTACAGGATCGGGGTTCCGAAGCGACCGACCATCAGGTCCAACAAACCATCGTTGTCGTAATCGAGCCACAGCGCATCGGCACAGATCGACTTGTCGTCGTTGCCACCGGTAACGCCAGCCTGCGGCGCAACGTCCGTGAAGCTCAACTCTCCGCCTGCACCTAGGCCATTGTTGCGCATCAAATGATGGGGTTTACCGAGCTCGGAGTCGACCACAAAGAGGTCGTCGAAACCGTCGTTGTTGTAGTCGCCGACCGCTACCGCGGCGCCACCATCAGTAAACATCTCGAGAACTTGTGCTTTGTGCCGTTCGCCGAATTTCCGGGTTGTGTGCACCAACCTGACACCTGCTGCTTCGCCAATCTCCTCGAAACGGATTTGTGGCACCTCGAGTACTGACTGCGCCGAATCCATGGCGGCGGAATCAGCGACAGCTGCTTCCTCCCCCGAGGCAGGCTTAGCGATCACCAGCGTGGCGGTCGATAAACCAACCAGCAGCCCAGCCACCGCCCAGGAGGTTGCCGTCCCCCACCTAGCGAGCTTCGTGAGCATCGTGTGCCTCCCAGATCTCGCGCAAGTGGGTGGCGACCCGTAGGTTGGTGTCGAACAACGCTTCCAGAAAAACGACGAGCTCGGCTTCATCGAGACTTGCGCGCTTTTTCAGTTCCGGGTGGTCCGGGTAGAGTGCGAGTCCCTTCTTGTAAGTTTCGATCGCTTTGGCCGGGTCGTCGAGCCGCCAGTAGCCATCGCCGAGGGCCGCCCAGGCACGCCCGTGATAGGGAAACGAATCCCCTTCGGCAGCCATTTCGATCGCCCGTTGCAAATCGTCGATCCCGAGCTGAGTCCGACCGAAGATCGCAGGCCAGTAGAGATAACTGTTGCCCCGGGTGTAGCGTAACAGCCAGGTCTCTTCGAGCTCGAGAGCCGCCGAGAACTTCTCGAGGGCGGTATTGGCCAGGATGACTTGTGTGATGGCGCCTTCCACCGGAATCTTGTCGACGTTGGCGAAGCCGAGATTGAGCAGCGCATTGGGCGCTTCCGGGTTGTCGGTCACCAGCTTGTCGAGGAACTCCAGACCACGATCGTAAACTTCGGCAGCGATCATGACCTGTCGGTACTCGGCGCCGGCCCGCAGGTTGTTGGGCTCCGCCAACATCGCCTGCTCCAGCAGATCGAGGGCCGCTGGCCAGTCCTTGGCGGTCACCTTCGCCATCCCCTCGACGTAATAATTGTTGGCACCGGCTGGGGCGCCGATCAACAGACAGCTGGTGATCCCGCAGGCCACTAGCATCATGAGTTTTCGCATATCTATCTCGCCTCCTGCATGGATGCCTTGGTCGCCGACGGGCTGAACGGACGCAGCTTGGCGGCACCTTCGACCAAATGATAAATCTGGTCGGACTCGATATCGGTGTAGGTCTTTTTCTCGCCTGACGGCCAGGCGACTTCAATCTTGTCGATCGTCTTGCGCGCCCCGAGGCCGAAGTGGACTCGCCGGGTACTCTGGCTGGCGAAACCATTCCCCCCATTGACGAAGCTGACCGCGGTCTCGCCACCCGCATGGACCCACACCCGGGTGCCGATCGCGTCGCGGTTGCTCGACTCGCCGTGCGGCACCAGCTGCACCCAGTGATGGCCGGTGGGTTGCACGTTACGCCACAGATAGGGCGGCTGCCCCGAGTTGGTCACGAAGAGATCGATCCGGCCGTCGTTGTCGAAGTCCGCCAACGCCACGCCGCGGGCATCGAGCTCGGTGTCGAGCCCGTGCCGGGCACCGTCGTCCTTGAACAACGTGCCGCCCTGATTGTGAAAGAGGGCGTTCTTCTGGTAGCCGGAGAGGGTCTTGTTGCCCATCGGCGGCCAGCTGCGGGCATCCGCCAAGTCGATCTCCGGATTGACGATCACTTCGAAGATGTCGAGTACATAATTGTCTTGGGGGTCGCGACTGGCCGACACCCAACCGTTGACCGTGTAGAGATCGAGCCAACCGTCGTTGTCGTAGTCAAAGAACTTGCCAGCCCAGCCCCAGCCGGTGGCATGGGTGCCGGTCTCGCGGCCGACGTCGGCGAAGGTTAGCTCGCCGAGGTTCTGCCACATGAAGTTGCCTTCCTTCATGTACTCGTCGGTGATGTTGGTGACGAAGATGTCGAACAGGCCGTCGCCGTCAAAGTCGCCCCAGTCGACATTCATCCCCTTCTTGGTGTCGATGCCGATGGCGTCTTCGGTGAGGTCGGTGAATGTGCCATCACCGTCATTGCGAAAGAAGTTGTCGGTGCCAAAATCAGCAGCCACGTAGAGGTCGTCGTCACCATCGTGATCAGCATCGGCATGGCCGAGATCCAGCGTCCAGCCGGATACCGCAATGCCGACCGCTTCGGTGACGTCGGTAAAGCGTACAAACGCGTCGTCACCTTTGCCGTCGTTGCGAAAGACGGTCACCCCACCGCCATTGGCCGCGGTCTCGAAGCTCTCGGGAAAAAACCGCGGCGTCTGTGGATCGAAGAGGTTGACCGGCTGGAAATAATTTCCCAGGAAGAGGTCGAGGTCGTTGTCGTGATCGTAGTCGAAGGCAATCGCGGCGATGCAGTTGAGGTACCGGGTCAACCCAGCCTTCGCGCCGACCTCGACGAAGCGAATCTTGCCGCCTTCGGTTCGATTCTCGTAGAACAGATTCTGGCCAAAACGTAGGACCAGAAGGTCGGGGTCACCATCATTGTCAGCGTCGAACCACAACGAGTTGGCCGACGCGTTGTTGGCGTCGTTGCCTTCGGCCACACCGGCGACACCGGCGATATCAGTAAACGTGAAGTCACCGTTGTTGCGGTAGAGGCGATTCTTACCCGTCTCGCTCGAGTCGGTGAAGAACACGTCTTCGAAGCCATCGCCGTTGACGTCAGCCACCGCGGCCGAGGCGCCGAGTGCCGTGTAGCCCTCCATGATGTGGGCGTAAGGATTCTTGAAGGATCGAGTACGATGCGTCGCATCGACACCGGCCGCAACGGTGCGATTTTCAAACCAGCTCTCAGCAGGCGACTCCGACGTCTTCTTGATCGCCGCCGACCCAATCGCTGCCGGGCGATTTTCGGCAACAACGGAGACCGCCAGCCCCCCTGACAACACCAGGGTCAAGACGGTTCCGAGTCGCTTCTTACTTCGCACCATATTCTTCTCCGGTTGACGCGACCTCGGCCGCGGACTCGTCTTCGAGATTGTCATAATCCTTCACCACCACCTCGTCGCGGCCCTCTCGGATCTCGACGATGTGATTGACGGCAACGTCGTGGAAGGTTTGTATAGCACCTGACCGCGGCCAGGTCACCTGAAGCTCATCGACTGTGGTGACGTTGGCGCCGAGGCCAAAATAGAGTCGGAGTGTATTCTGTGAGCTATAGCCATCACCCAAAACCACCTCACGCAGCTGACGTTGCTCGCCGACCCGAAGGGTCGCCCGAGCGCCGACCGCATCACGGTTGGTGCCGTCGGCAAGCTGACCGACGCCGCCGACCAGCTCGATGGCGAGCCACGACCGACCGCCACCGACCTCGTTGCGCAGCAGCGCGTGGCGGTCGGCCGACGCCGCGACCGCGATGTCCAACACACCGCGATTCCAAAAATCAGCCACCGCGGTGCCGCGGCTGTTGAGCAGCAAGTCAGTGCCGGCGGCGCGGCCGATCTCCTCGAAGGTGGCGCGGCCGTGCTCGTCGAGGCCGCGATTGCGCAAATGCCGGTTGCGCTCCCACCCATGCCAGGACTCGTTGCCAAAATTTGCCGGGTCGAAGAAGGCGCCGGTTTTGTATTCGTCTTGCTGGCTGACCACATTGTTGAGGAAATCCTGCTCGATCTCGGTTCCTGGATCGTTGTAGACCCAACCGTTGGCCGAGTAGATGTCCTGCCAGCCATCGTTGTCGAAGTCGGCGAAGCCCGATCCCCAGAACCATCCCGGAGGATTGGCCGACGCCGCCCAACTGACGTCTTCGAAAGTTCCATCGCCGCGGTTGCGCAACAAGGTATTGCCGGCCGCCATGTCTTCGAACACCTTGACAAAATCGAGGCCGGACTGGCGCATGATCTCCATGTACAACGGCATGTCGGTGAGCCACACCCCCTGGCGCCAGCTGTTGAACATGTAACGTAAGACGGTGGGCCACATCGCGAACCAGCCGCTGTCCGAGCGAATATGCGCGATGTAGATGTCGAGGGTGCCGTTGTTGTCGTAATCGCCAAAGGACGCGCTCATGCCGGCGCCGTATGCCAGAGTGCCGGTTTCGACGGTGGCGTCGGTAAATCGGGGAATGCCATCGGAGCCGAGCCCGTCGTTGCGATACAGGGTCTTGCGCCCGAAGTCGTTCGAGACGTAGAGGTCGGCGTCGCCGTCATTGTCGTAATCGCCGAACACCGAGCCCAGGCAGAGACCAAGCTCCCCCACTCCGGCAACTACGGTGATGATGCTGAAGGTGCCGTCGCCGTTGTTGCGATAGAGCTGGTTGGGCTCGCCGTTGCGGGCGTAAAACGTCGTTGGGATCGACTCGCGGGCGTCGAGGTAGCGACCGACGTAGAGGTCGAGCAGACCGTCGTTGTCGACATCTCCCCAGGACGCCACCGTGGTGCAGCAATCCTCGCCGATGCCCGCCGTGGTGGTGACGTCGGTGAAGGTGCCGTCGCCGTTGCCGCGAAACAACTGATTGGGAGTGAACGTGCGGCTGATGAAGGCGTCCTTGACGCCGTCGTTGTCGTAATCCGCAAACACGGCCGTCCCAACGCCGTCGAGACCGGCCAGGCCAGCGGCGGCGGTGACGTCTTCGAAACGTCCGTCGCGGGTGTTGCGAAACAACCGCGCCTCGACGCCGTCCGGGACAAAGAGGTCGTAGAAGCCGTCGCTGTCATAGTCGACGGCGGTGATCCCTGCCGGGCCGTAACGCAACATGCCGAAGGCCAGTGGCTGGTTGATAAAAGCCGGGTAATACTGATTCTCGAAGTCGACACCCGCCTCGGCGGCGACGTCGACGAAGTGCGGCTCGGTGCTGATCATCCGGTCGCCTTCGATCAACGACGCGGCGAGCAGCTTCAGCCCCGGCTCGCGACGCGCGAACCGCATATCGAAGATTGCCCGGTCGATACCAGCGCGGGCCTCGCCGATCGGTGTACCGATGAGCTCGAAGCGTACCCGAGCGTGGATCGAATCCGAGGACCGCCACGCGTCGAGCCGATGCACAAACATCATCACTTCGTCGATCTCGGAGAAGCCACCGATATAGGCGCGCCACTCGCTGAGCGCGGCGGTCCCGTCTTGGCTTTCGCCCGCGGTCCAACGGTAGATCCGCACTCCGTCGCGATCGTCCGCCAACTGGAGCTCGGTCAGCCCCAGCCGCTGTCCCTGGAAGGCACCGTCGAGATAGCCGGCCAAGGCGTCGAAATCCCGCGCCTTCAGCGTCCGCGCCATCTCCGTCAACGTCGCCGCCACCTCTTTGCCGGTGTTGAAGAACTTCCAGCCGGTCCGGTCGACCCAGGTCGCCGCCCCCAGAGCCGCCAGCGCCAGCACTACGGCGGCGATCAGCAACCGCTTCCACCACTGGCGGCGTGGCGGCTCGCGGTCCTCGGCGGCGGCCGTCGTCTCGTCCCGATTTCCCTGAGCTCTTCGCTCGGGCGTCGTTTGGCGTAGGCTGACCTCTGCTGGCAGCATGGATTCTCTCGACATCGTCCGATTCCCTATGAGGTAGTGGATGAGACAACCTGAAAAAAATGAGCGCGGTGTTGCGGCCTTGCAGGAAGGCGAGCTGAGCTTCTAAAGGTTGCTCGATGAGACTGCCTCTTGGCGGAAACCGAGTCAATAGACAGGGGGGCATAGAAAGGTCCCAGAAGAGAACCAGAAAGGATCTAGTTCCGACAGCTTCTGAAGCTAGCCGGCTCGACGACAGCCACACCCTGCTAGGATCGCGCCGCCCCGACCTATCGGTCTGTTCGACGCTACCCAGGAGGATTTGATGCCCGATAAGACAAGCCTGCGCTACGGCGCTGCGGCATGCCAGGTCGACTTTCCCAATCCAGCGGACCGCAAAGGTATCAAGCCGCACGTCGACCGCATGCTGCAGATGATCGACATGGCGGTCGAGGGCTACTCGGCCTTCATGCCTATCCGCTTGGTCGTCTTTCCCGAATTCGCCCACGCCGCGCCGGTTTATCCGACGGTACGCGACCTGTACGACAAACTCGCCGTCGAAATCCCCAACGAGCACACCGAGCGTTATATTGCCAAAGCCCGTGAGCTCGATGTCTACATCCAAACCGGCAGTTTTCTGGAGCGTGACGACCGCTACGGCGAGGTCGTCTTCAACACCACCTGTCTGATCGGCCCCGACGGTATCCTGACCAAATACCGCAAGGTCAACACCTGGATCCCCTGGGAAGTCCACGCCAGTCCCCACGACCTGCCGGACTATGAGGAGGAGATGTTTCCGGTGGCGCGCACCCCGATCGGCAACCTCGGCGTCGCCACTTGCTACGACTGGATCTTCCCCGAGCCCCTGCGCCAATTGACCGCCAACGGCGCCGAAGTACTGATCCGCATCTCGGCCTACATGGATCCCTGGGGCGCCACCCAGCCGATGGATTGGTGGACACTGGTCAACCGCTGCCGGGCGATGGAGAACATCGCTTATGTGGTGGCGTCCAATCAGGCGGCCAGTCTGTCGCACTACCCACCGTTCTCGTGGCCTGGCGGCTCGATGCTGGTCGACTACGAGGGTAGGCTTCTCGCCCAGGCCGACCCTGGTCCCGGCGAGAAAATTGTTGTCGCGACCATCGACGTCGACGCTCTACGCCACGAGCGCACCACCCGCCGCGGCCACCAAAACCTCGCCCACCTGCGGACCGAGGCTTATCCGATGTACCAGCAACCGCTGTACCCTGGCGGTGGCGGCGGCGAGGGCCTGAGCGTCGACGAGAACGACCGCAAGATCGCCGAAGCCAAGAAAAAGCTGGACTACTGATCCGTGCGCTGGGTCATCCGAGTCAAACAACTCAGCCTGCCGCCCGCCGGCCCGCTGCTGATCGGCGCCGCGGGACTCACGTTAGCTGTCACCTCGTGGCAACGCCTCGGCCTGACGCTGATCGCAGTGAGTCTGGGTTCGCTTTATCTGCTCAGCGCACCTTGGCTCATTGGACCTTGGCTAAGAAGGGTTGATCGTTATCCGCACTTCGACCCCACCGCGGCCGATCGCTCCAAACCGCAGGCTGATGCGATCGTAATTCTCGACTGTGGCCGCATGAACGCTCCCGCCGAGCGCGGCGGCGAGATGGTCACGGCCCGCACGCTCGAACGTCTGGACGAAGGCGCCCGTCTTCACCGCTCTCTCGGCACTCCGATCCTGGTCACCGGCTACGGCAACCTGCTACGACGAGTGCTCGCCGACTCTTTTGGTATCGAGGCTCGGTGGGTCGAGAGCCAAAGCTGCAACACCCATGAAAACGCAATGTTCTCAGCCGACATCCTGCGTCGAGACGGCATCGAGCGCGTCTACTTGGTGACCCACTTCTGGCATCTAAAGCGGTCCCTGGTGGCCTTCCGTCATGCCGGGATCGAATCCATCCCCATACCAGCCGGACGCACTGCTGGAGCTCCCTCTGAAGCAGGCCTGATGGGCCTCGCTCCTTCCGTTCGGATGCTGGAATCGAGCTATCTACTGCTCCACGAATGGATCGGCATCCGATGGTACCAACTACGGTACCGCTATCGTTAGCAGCGAGTTGCGCCAGCTGCGGCGGCGAGTTGACGCCTGAGGCCTGTCACTCCGCGCCGGTGAACTGTTCGAAGCTCTGACCGCTGGCCATGAAGATCAAAGAGCCGACAAACAGCATCAGGTAACCAGCACTGGCGATCGCCAGGATCGTCCAGCCCACCGCGCGTCGAGCATGGAATTGATAGGCGAGGTTGAGTCCGGCGGGCACCGCCAACGGTAGATTGTGGAGACCGAGTAAGGCCAGGAAGAGCCCCAGCCAGACATTGAGCGCCCGAACCTTCTTTCCCACCGCCCATTCCCCCTCGGGGAATCGCCCCACGATCCCGACCAGCCACCAGGCCGGGATCAAAAGCAGCACGCCGATCGGGTAGAGCAGGTAGAGCGGCAGCCGTGACGGGTCCAGCGTGCCTTGCGATGCCTTGATGCTGACCGCCAACAGATGCCCGACCGCCATGATGCCAATCATGCAACCGAAGAATAGATTCATCCCCCACAAGACCCGGAGCCGCGACGACAGCTGCTGTGACCGAGGCCGTCCGACGCTCACCGCGACGGTCACGATCGACACCAGCATGGCAAACGGCAGCCAGTTGCTCTCGTCCAACACGAGCTCGATGATGTGATTGATCATGGGTCTGTTACCTCCCGACGTTGGACTCGCCAAGCCGACAATCGGTTCCCGACGATCTCGCGAAAAAGCAGCGCGCTGTCGGCAGGCCGCACCTTGGTCCAGCTACTTGGTGGAACGTTCTGCCGAGAACCTACGACCAGCCCGAGGTGTCGCCGCTTTCGAAGCCGTCGGCAAAAACGGTCCCATCGTTGCGCAGCACCAGGATCTCGTCGGCGATCTCATCGATCAGGGCAAGGTCGAGGTCGCCGTCGTTGTCGATATCCATCATCAGCGAGCATGAGGCGGCGGCGGGGGCAGCGATCTCGCGGTCGAAGGTGAAATTGCCGATGCCGTCGTTGGTCAGCAAGGTCCAGTCACCGTTGAAGCTAGCCAGCATCCAGTCGAGGTCACCGTCACCATCGAGGTCACCGATGTCGGTGGCCAGGGCGAGGGGATCGACGGCGTGGATTTGGGGCATGCCGAGCCCACCTGCGCCGTCACCCAACAGGATCGCGCCGTTGTCGCTGGTGCCGTTGCCGAGCACCACGTCCTCCATACCGTCACCGTTGACGTCCCCCAACACCAGCATCCACACCCTGCCGCCACTCGCATAGTCACCGGCGAGGGTGAACGTGCCATCGCCGTCGCCGAGGTAAATGTAGATGCGCTGGCCGGTCTGCCCGCCAACCACCAGATCGAGAATGCCGTCGTCATTCATGTCGCCCGCACCCATCGCCCACTCCCCCGCCGTTCCCGAGCCGAACGACGTCGGGCTGCCGAAGACGCCGCTGCCGTTATTGAGCAGGACGGTGACGCTGCTGGACGTTCGATTGGCGGTGGCGATGTCGATGTCCCCGTCACCGTCGACGTCGAGCACGGCAACACCCCGTGGGTTGCCATCAACCGCCATCACCTGCTGCGCACCAAAGGTGCCGTCACCGTTGCCAAGCAACACCGCCGCAGTGGCTTCCTGGGTGCTGGCGACGACGATGTCGACGTTGCCGTCGCGATCGAAGTCCGACGGTTCCGAAGGACTCGGCACGGTGCCAGAGGGAAACGTCGGTTGCAGGAAGTCGGCAAAGGCGCCGGAGCCATCCCCACTGTTCATGAACACCCGCAGGTCGCTGGTGTCTTCGTTGACGGTGGTGATGTCGAGGTAACCGTCACCGTCGAGATCGGAGCCGATTCCGCCATAGGGCCGGCTCGGGGAAGACGTCGACAAGCGATCGATCTCGCTGAAGGTCAACCCGGCTGGTTTTGCCCGCACCCAGAACTGGAAGGAATAACCCGCGTCCCTCAACGTTCCACCACCCGCCGCCGCCAAGTCGTGGGACAGAATCACCATCACCGATTCACCGGCCGAGAGCGGCCGGTCCGGGACCAGGCTGACGGTTTGGTTGCCATCAGTAAAAACATAGCTGCCGGTCACCACCCCGCTCCAGCGAGCGAAAGCCCAGAACGACGCAGGTCCCACCGACGGCGTCGCGACGGGTTGATCAAATTGCACGGTGATGGAAGTATCCGCTGCGGCGTTCAGACTGTGCCGCGCCGGCTCAACCGAAGTCACCGTCAGGCCTCCTGCCGAGACCACGGACGCTGGCGCCCAAGCAAGGACTCCGAGGCAAACCACCAACCTTGCGCGCCGCGCCTGAGCTCTGATGTTGACCTGCTTCACTTTCTTCCTCCGGTTGTTCGCCGAGTGCCAGCCGACAGCCGAGATGCCTCGAAACAAGTCATCACGACAGCTATCTATGAGCAATCATCGATAAGCTACCACGATTCTTGGTTGCCTCGATCGAAGAAGCCGGCGAGACGCCGGTACTCCCGGCCTATTAGTTCGACGCTGCAACAGGGTCAGCAATCAGCTCGATCAACTGCCGGACGACCTCGTGTCGCCCCTTGCCTCGCAGCTCGATGTGGTGGTGTCCTTCGGCGAAGCCGGGCTGCCGTTGCTCATAGAACGGCCGGATCTGCTCGAAACGCTCGACCGGCCCGGGATAAAGCGGATGCCAGTCGAGCTGCCGATCTTCTTGCTGGGCTTTGAGCCGCCAGTAACAATTCGGCAGATCGAGATCCAGCACTACCAGCTGAGCCTGCGCCAACACCTGTTGACGGATGCTGTCGTCGATCAGGGCGCCGTCACCCAAGCTGAGGATACTCCACGGACGCGCCGCCAGCAGCCGGGTCAGATGTTTACGCTCCAGCTGACGGTAACGCCACTCCCCCTCCGCCCAGATCAGCTCTTGGATCGACCGCCCAGCATGATGCTCGATTTTACGATCGAGATCTGTCACCCCGAGACCGGTCAAGGCCGCCAACTGAAAGCCGACCTGCCGGGTTTCGGCGCCGATGTAGCTGGTGATGACAATATGGCGATCCAAGGTCACGAGAGCGTATGGATCGTAATAGTCGTGCATCGGGCGAAGCTCCGGTCGCATCGTCAAGTTCCCAGGGATACGGCAAGGATACCCCAGATCCCTCGACGGCTGGCCAGAATCTCCACGTGCTGGCGGGTCAGTTTTCCGTTCGCGATGTCCGCTGGACCGTCTGCTGGAGCAGCGGCCTCAGGTCGCGGGCCAAAGCTTCCGCAAGCAGGGTGTGGCCAAAATCTGAAAAGTGCCATTGATCGGCAAAAGTTGTCTCTTCCTCGTTGGCGAGGACATCGGAGTAGTCGAAGAAACCGACCGCTTCCCCTTTCTTCGCTAGCCTCTCCGCTTCCGCCGCCAGTCGCCGATACCAGGGATTGATCACGCTCTCGTAGTCATCAACGGTGAGGTCTAAAATTCGCCGTTCTAGTGGTGTCTTGTGGACCTTGCCGCCGAGAAAGGGCTGAATCGCAACGACTGTCGCCACGCCTTGCAAGCGCCCAAGCTGGACCGCCAGCCGAACACTTCGACGGAATTTCCGCAGCCCTTCTTCCGGGCTCTTACCGGGGCGATTCATCAAATCGTTGAGCCCACTGACAAACACCACCATGTCAGGGTGGACCTCCTGCCCCCGCAGCGCATACATCTCGACGTCCTCCAAACCCACCGAACCGTTGCGGGCAAGGATGCTGATCCCGATTCCCGGAAACTCTGGCTGCAGATGCCTTAGGAGGGCAGAAAAGTAAGCGTCCTCGACGGTCGAGGAATAAGCTCCGAACGCGACGCTGCCACCAACCAAAAGCAGACGCGGAAACGCGTCAGCGCCAGCGCCGACATGTTGGAAGCCGCGGCCATCAATCGTGACCAGCAACGGAATCGTCTGGGTCCTCTCACAGGCATCGAGATCTCCACAGGGGTACTGCTGGGGCCGGATGCGCTCCGCCCAATATCCCTCCCGTGGCCCGACCGGCGGCACCGATTGTCCACGTTCTGTGTAGGTTGCCTCCCAAGCCAGACGATTCAACTCGCCTCCCGCCGGGCCGCGATGCTGCCAGGCCCGCGCAATACCTCGATAGAGGTGCAGTTGGGCCGGCCCCGACGATCCGCTCTCACTGTAGAAGTTCCAGCGCACCGCGACCTCGACCAGAAGCGCAGCGAAACCCAACGAGGCCAGTACGAGCATCGCCTTCACGGCACCATCTTTGACGTTTTTTCGATTCATAGCCTCAGTCGGACATGCGACTACCAGTATAGGCTGAAAGGACCCACCATCCCACTTCGAGACGAGTCGAAGACGGGTTATGCAGATTTGGCCTCGGTCGACAATAACGGCTCCACCGGCTTTACTCGTTATTGTCGGCCAACAAATACGTCGGCATCGCCGTGTCAGGCTAATTGTCGGTCGACAAATGCGGCGGCACCGCGATGTCAGGCCAATTGTCGGTCGACAAACGTGGCGGCACCGCGATGTCAGGCCTTGCTTCGAAGCTCACATCGTCGTGACACGGGATGCCTCGTCGGCTACTTACTCTTCGAAATGCCGGCGGGACGCTGGCGCTCCCAGCAGGGGGCATTCTCGACGAACGATGCCTTCGGCATCGACCCATCTTCGTCACCATCGGCGCTGACGCCGCCAGCATTCCCTTCGAAATGCCGGCGGGACGCCGGCGCTCTCCAGCAGGGGGCATTCTCGACGACCCTAGCACCAGGGCCTAATTCCAGGCGCTGGTGTCGCCAGACTCGAAGCCATCGGCAAAAATCGGACCATAGAACGCCAATCCGCCCAGCGTGTAACCCGGGAAAGGGCCTTCCAGCGTCACCACTCCATCGAGAGTGATCGCGATCCAATCGGCCTCACTTCTGACCGTCCGCAGCACGCCGGCAATAGGGTCATAAGTCATCGGCGGCTGGCTGGTGTCGTTGAGAACAATCCCACTCAACGGGACCTGAGTGAGATTTGTCGGCGACGCCGGTGAAAGGGAGTAGAGCTCCCACGGTCCAGCGGTATCACCAAGAATGTAGAGCGTGTCCGATGTGCCAACGTAGGCGATCTTGTTGCGCCCCGAGGTCGGCAAGGCTCCGTTCTCGAGGGTGACCGCTCCGGTAATCGTGTTGATGGATACCAGGCTGCTCGAGCGCGCGCCGATCCTGCCGACCACTGCCCAGAGCTTTCCCCTGGCGTCGAACGCCATGTCTCTAACGCCATCCGACAGGAAATCGATCTGGGAGAATGATGCATCCAAGCCGAGAGTGCCGAAAGCCCAGGACATACCGGGACCTACCGACAGCATACAGTAAAGAGTACCGGTCGTCGGATCGACGGCAATGGCCCGCCCCCGGTCGACTCCGTTTGGGTGAGTGATGGTGCCAAGGGTAGAGAGGGTCGAGGCGTCACTCGGATCGAGTATTCGCAACTCAGACGTATCTTGGAGCACACCGTAAAGTATCTGTGCGTTGGCTTGGCCGGCGGCAAAGAAGCCAATGAAGACAAGGCTCAGGGAGGCCAGAGACAACCCAGGTCTCTTCGATGGAGTCATGAAAGGGGTCCTTTCGCTGTTCTCGTCTTGTCGGTAGGGCCCGACCGTCGAGCTGCCCCGGTTCATGAATATTAAACGGAAAGGGGCCGTCGGAAGGAGATGCCGTTGATCATACCAACAGCAAATTCGTAACCCCGGCTAACCTGCAGGGGCACGCCGTGTGCTCCTGCGAGGAGGAACGGCTCAAGGCGTCGCCGAGCTCCAGGCGGGCAGTTTGGAATGCTTGACGATTCATTGACCTGTCTCCATGAGTTGGATGACTTAAACCAGCCACCAATCCCGTAGAGCGCAGGAACAGGCTGAACACCTTCAAACAATCTCAGGAGGCGGGTTCGCGAATCGGCGCCAAGAACCGGGCCATCGCCTCACCCGCGACGCGATTACCGCGAGCGTTGAAGTGGCTATCCCACCGGTGGTAACAATGACGCCCCCCGTGATGATCGCCGCACTGCTGACGAAAGATCGGTAGCAGGTCGAGGTAAGGGATCCCTGCGGCGTCCAGCCAGGGGATGATCAACTGTTGCGGGAGGTCGCGGATCAGATCCGTGCGCCCGGTGTGCTCGAGGATCTCTCGCCACAGCTCGTCGTCAACCTGAAAGTCGTCTGGCAGCAAGTGGACGGCAAACGGCGTTTGACCGGCCAAGCGCTTCATCTCACGTAGCGTCGCGAACAGAGCTGCGGGATCGGTGTTCTGGGGGTCGCAGGCCGCCAACGCCCGTTCGGACTCGATGTGCAGGTAGACCCCGGGGAGCGGAAACGAAGGTTGCTCGAGCGTTGAATCGGCGAGCCAGGGATAGGCCTCGATCATCGCCTCGGGAGTTGTCAGAAGCCCATCTCTCGACTCGCCTGCGATACCGCCGATAGGCGTCTTGACCGTGCCACCGCTCGCATCGGCGAGCCGCGCCTGGCGCAGAAGCATCAACCGTCGTGGCAGCGTGTAGAGCAACACATTGTCGCGATCGAGCCACAGACGCAGGGCACGATGCTCGAGCTTGAAGCGCTTCGCCTCCGTCAGGTCGTTGCCGACAAAAACATTGACTGCGATCAGATCAAGGTCTCTGGTCACTCCAGCTCTGGGCACTCCAGCTCTGGGCAACACATCGCGACGTAATAGATGAAGGTACTCGTACGGCCCAATGCCCGGGTAACCAAAGTTCTCGACGTCAACACCGTCCAGCTGCCGCTCGATCACGGTCGTGAAGTGAAAATAGTGCGGCACGACACCAACGCTGAACGAATCGCCGATCGAGGCGATGCGCCTTCCGAACGCCCCAGGGGCAGCGAAGTCTGTGTCGTAATGCCTCTGGGCATTGAACGGGAAACCAAAGCGCAGCTCCCCCGGGCGCTGCTGAGCCGCTTGGGCTCGGATCAAATCCAGCGCCCGAACGTCGTCTTGCGCCAACAGCGGTGAAGGCGACACCAAGGCAACGATCCGTAAGGCGCCTTCTGCCAGAACCGCCGCTAAACAGAGATTGAAGAGCACCAGATCGAGGACTCGGAGCAGTCGAGAGGCCGCGACCTTGGGGACCCAGCGCAAGATTAGAAGACACACTGCCCAGCTGCCTAATAGCAGAGCTAGTAGGAGATCGAACGTCTCCTTGCGAAACGGCTGAAGAAACACGATGTAGAGCACCAGGCTCGAGGTGGCGCCGATGAACAAGAGTCGGAGCGCGAAGAGTACTGGCATGATCCCAGTCCGTCGGGTGCTGGCCCCAGTAGCCTCACGCTCCCCGCTCATAGGCGAGCCGCGTCCACTGCCAGATATCTCATGAGCCGAACCACAGGAGTTGTCATCTCAAGGGTATTGTAGTCCCTGTTTCTAGGGAGTTGTCTGGACTTACTTCACCTGATTGCGAAGGATTCTTTCCATACATGACTCATTCCTGGTCGAGAGTGTGATCAAGGTCGCCGCAAGCGACCAATTCCGGAAAGTAAACCTTTCTTTTGTAAGCGCCTCGGATAACACCCGAGGAGAAAAACCAAGGAGAGAGAGCCATGTCAAGACACCAGGTGAACTTTGTCCGTTCGAATTTTTCTTTGATCGCTTTGGCCATCGCGCTGATGCTGGCGTTGGTGGGTGTTCCGGCCTGGGCAGGCGACGACAGCGACAGCGACAGTGACAGCGATTCCGACGGCGGGGGCTTCTGCTCGACCACCGCAGAGCTTCAGTTCTACGGCTGCAAAACGGCAGCCCGCAGCGACTTCCTGATTACCAAGGCGATCTGTACCAACCTCGAAGACGAGGACGAACGTGACGAATGCGAAGCTGACTCCCGGCAAACCCGACAGGAGGAAAAAGAGCTCTGCCGCGATCAGCACGAGGCTCGACTCGAGGTCTGTGACGCCCTCGGCGAAGATCGTTTTGACCCGGACTTCGATCCGGAAGGCTTCGTTGACGAATTCTCGAGCCCCGTCAATCCCTATTACCCGATCGCGATCGGCAGGATCTGGGAATACGAGTCTGGCGACGAGACGATCGTGGTGGAAGTGCTCAATGAGACCAAGCTGATCGACGGTGTGACCTGCGTTGTGGTCAACGATGTGGTCCGGGAAAATGGTGAGTTCCGGGAGGATACCGATGACTGGTTTGCCCAACGCCCCGACGGCACCGTCGACTACTGCGGCGAGATCGTCACCGATTTTGAGAGTTTCGATGGCGATATGCCGGCGATTCCCGAGCTGATTGCGATCGACGGCTCGTTCAAGGCGGGGCGTGATGGCGACAAGTCGGGAACGCTCTTTCTCGGCACACCGACGGTCGGCGCGCTCTATCGTCAAGAGTGGTCCGCCAGCAACGCCGAAGACATCGCCTTGGTGCTTTCGACAACTTACAGCTACGGCAACGACCCTGAGCTCGACGCCTCGGTGCCCGAGGACCTGGCGGACTATTTCTGCGGCGCGGGCGACTGTGTCGTGACACGGGACTTTTCGCCCCTCGATCCAGGACCGTTCGAGCATAAGTTCTACGCCAACGGTATCGGCCTCTTCCTCGAGACCAAACCTCAGGAGGGCGAGTTCAGCCGCATCACCGGCTGCAACTTCGACGCACGGTGCAACACCTTACCCTGATCCATCTTTGACCCGAGCCGGCGAGCTTCCACAGCTTTGGATGAAGCAATCGTTGAACCCGAGTGCAAACCAGCCAAGTCAATCAAGCTGTGGGCGCTCGCCGGCTCTTTAGTAGCAGTGATTCCAGTCACTTACGACTCAGGCTCGCGAGCTTGATCTGCCGGTTATCCCGCCGCGACGGTGCCTTCCACCGTCGCGGCGGTTTTCTCTGTTGTAAAACTCTGTCATGCCGGAAGAACACGATCGTTGATCGAATCTAAACCTTCGAGAACCTCGAATCATGGCAATATAGGCCACCACCGGCCGCCCATCTAAACCACACCACAGAGGTGCCTCATATGCGAATGTTCCCTGCTGCCATGTTGTCGTGTTTCGCTATCACACTCTTACTCGGCTGCAACCCTGGAAATGGCGGAACAGGCGAAGAGTCTGCCGCAGATCACAGTGATCAAACCCAAGCTACTGAAGAGACCACAGAGGTCGTGGAAGCCCCAACGTGTGAGAACGCCGGCCCGCAGTCACCACGAGACATCCATCTCGTTGATGGCATCAATCCAGTGATGTTTTCTGAAGCGCCGCCGCTGAGCGAGATGAACTTGTGTGACATTCACTTCCATCGGTTCGCCGAGCACAAAGCCGAGGGTTATTCCACTCTGGCAGGAGAAGGTGACCACCAGGGCTACATCTGTAACGGCACCACCCCCGGCGAGCGGCCGGCGGCCAGCGAGACGGGCTGCAAAGGCATTGCTCTCGGCGACACGGTCGAGGTCCACTGGGCATTCACCACCTGCGACGTTGAACCGGGCCCGGGACTCGGCAGTTGCTTCAGCAATGTCTGTTCGAACCCCGACATCCGGGTTGTTGGACGGACCTTCAACCTCACCGACGCCGCCGACGCTCTCGACTTCGCGAGCATTTCGAATCCCGCAGCGCTGATCTTGCCAGAGGCCGAAAACGAGGTCGAGTATCGTGGCTCGAGCACCGGTTCGAGCTTCAGCAACGACTCCTGCTCGCCGTTCTCGATCAACTGGATGGTGGGTCCGCAGTGCCAGCCGCTCAATATCGCCAGTCTCAACGCCTGGTGTGACGAGAATGTGTTTGATGAAGACAAGGCCCATACCGTCCGCAAACTGGTGACGCCATTGGAGCTGCTGTCCAAGATCGAGTAGGCCAAACACCGAGAACGAATCAACCAGCAGCCAGCCGACAAGCCCTAGCTTGCCGATTGGCTGCATCGTCCTCGTGTTGGCGGTGCTGGTGTGTCGACAGCGATGTGACTCCCTTCGTCAACGTGGGTTTAAGCCCCGACGAAGGTAGAGTTCCCCAACGCCACCACGAGGGATACAATCGTCGAGGCGGTCACAGAGACTGAGTGGGTCGTCTCGTTTGGCAGTTCGGGAGGAGAGGCGAACGAGGCGGCGAGCTCTCGAGCCGGTGTTGACTCGATCTTGGATCGAGCACTATGGTCGCCTCCCCATTCTTACCCACGAGCATCCCCTAAGTGATCACCTCGAGAGCGGCGACACCACAACAACCCCGACACCTGGCGAGCCGTGCCCGGCACATGGCGCGGCTCTTGTTGTTGACTGTCGCCGCTTGGTCCGCGGATGGGCAACCCGGGTTGCCCGCGGCCGATCTGCCCGCGATCGACCTGCCTGCAACCGATCTGGCTGAGTCTCGTCGACCCGCCAACCGGCCGGGGCTGCCCTTGGCCACCGACCTTGGCCTTACCGTTGATGGGGCAGAAAACGTCTACATCACGGCGAACCTCAGCCACCGTGCCCTCAGGATCGACCCCGACGGCGCAGTCCAAACGCTGATCGATGCCAACGGGGATGGCTCGGGGCATCGACTCGAAGGGCCAATGGGTATTGTGGTCGATGCGGCTGGCAACGTCTTCGTCGCCGGTGGCATCAGCCACAACGTCTTCAAGATCACTCCGCAAGGCGACATCACCGAGATCATCGACGCGGCCGGCGATGGCGGCGATCACCCCTTGACCGGGCCAACGGATCTCGCAGTCGACGGGATGGGCAACGTCTACGTTGCCGGATGCGGCAGCCACAATGCCTTCATGATCGCGCCAGATGGCAAGGTCACCAAGATCATCGACAGCACCGGCGATGGCAACGGCCACCCCCTGCTCGCACCTCAAGGGATCGCAGTTGACGCCCAACGCCATGTGGTGATCGCGGCGGCCCAAAGTCACAACGTCTTTCGGATCACCCCGGAGGGCAAAATCACCGAGATCTTGGGTGCCTCCGGTGACGGCACAGGCGGCGTCTTGCAGAGCCCGTTTGGCATCGCAGTCGACAGCCTCGGCAACGTCTTTGTCACCGGCTACCGCACCAACAACGTCTTCAAGATCACCGATCCAGGTGGTACCAACACCCTCGCCGTCATCATCGACGAGGCTGGTGATGGCGGCAAACATCCCCTCACCGGCCCTCTCGGCATCACGATTGACGTCGAGGGCAACGCCTACGTCGCGGGAGCAGAGAGCAACAACGCCTTCCGGATCACCCCGACCGGCACAATCACCAAGATTCTCGACGCCAGTGGCGACGGCGATGATCACCCGCTCGCTGGGCCGGTGGGTATCGCGGTCGGCGGCTCGGGTGCGGTCTTTTTGACCGGCAAAGGCAGTGATGATGTTTTTCGTATCCCGGGGGTTCGGGTCCTTCCCGCCCCGAGCTGGGTCGGTATCTTCGCTCTGGTTGGTTTGATCGCTTTCGCCGGCCTGGCGCAGTTGCAAAAGCATCGTCGTGCTGCCCGTCAAGGACTGCGTGCATCGGTTGTGCTCTAACTAGATTGCATCCAAGAACACCGATTGTCCGGTCGCCCCCTGTGGACTGCGCGCGCAGCTGCGTTACTCGCCTCGGCGGATTAATGTCCGCCAACCCCATTGGTTACAATAGTTTGGAGAGCGAGAATCTGTTCTCTTGCTCATACATACTCGCCGCGTGCTCGCTCCACAGGGGCCTCCTTGGGAGGCGAGAAACGGGTTTCTGGATGCGATCTAACTGGCGAGGCCAAGTTCGGGAGGACTCCAACCAACAAAACACCTGTTGGCGGGGTCTATACTCCCAAGCCATGTACCGCCACACCTACTCTTGCTTGCCCTTCCCCGGCGTTATTGACCCACCGGGGCCTGCTGCGGAAGACGCCTCGCCATGATTTTCGTTGACCGAAAAAGGATCGCCGAGCCATCGATCTTCTCGTCAAAGCGGATGGACACATGGCGGGCCGAAGCGCAAGAGCGCATGCTCGACACGTCTGGGAGCCAGGGCGAGCCGACCCGCAATACCAAGTTTTACGGCAAGGTGCGTCCTGAGCTACATCGTCTCTTTCACAGCAAGTGCGCCTACTGTGAAAGCCCGCTGGAGTCCCGTCGTGACGGCGATATCGAGCACTTCCGCCCCATCTCACGGGCGATCAACCTCGACGGCAAAATGGCCTCCGGCTACTGGTGGCTGGCTTTCGAATGGTCAAACATTTATCTCGCCTGCGCGCCCTGCAACCGCACCTACAAACGTAACCGCTTCCCGGTTCGCGGGCGGCGGGCACAATATGGCACCAACGTCGCCGACGAAGACGCGTTGCTGCTCGACCCGTGCCAGTCTCTAGACTTCGAAGAGGTTCACTTCTATCACGTGCCGGATCCTGCCCTCGAAGAAGTCCGGATCGACCCGGAGACGGAACGCGGCAAGATCACCCTCGAAACGCTTGGGTTGAATCGCACCGACCTGCGCCGCCGCCGTTTCGAAGAATGGCAGCGATTCGCAGAGCTGTTGAACCAGAGCATCGTCAATACCGCGGCGCCGGCGCAGCCGACCATCGAACGGGGTATCCGCAGCGCGCTTGGCCCCGAAAGCCCGTTCTCGAGTATGAAGCGGGCGCAGGCGGAGATGTTCTTTCAAAGCCATGGCGAGACCCTAGACGCCCGTTTCCCTGGCTTGATCGCCAGCATTCGAATGGCCGCGGTCGCAAGACGTTTGGGTCCGGTCTTCAGCCTGTCGGTCGAAGCGGAGCCTTCGGAAGAGCCCGCGCCGACAGCCGACGAGGACATCTATCGATCCCGCGGCGCCGGTTCTGCACCCCGCACAACCAAGGCTGCCAAAACTCGCCCGAAAACTGACTACTCAGTTTACGACACCACCAAATCATCACGCGAGAGCTATTTCGGCAGCCTCAAGCGGATCGAAAAAGTGGTCATCGACAACTTTCGTGTGATTCGGCATCTCGAGCTCGAAATTGGCCAGAGTTCGGAATCTGCCAGCTCATGGTTAGCCCTGATCGGCGAGAACTCCACTGGTAAAAGCACCGTCCTCAAAGCGATCGCCCTGACCTTGATGGGTGATGAGGAGCGGGCCACCCTCGAGCTTGATGCCCGCGAGTACGTCAACCACGATGCTGACCATGGTCAAGTCCAGGTAGTCCTGACCAACCTGCCACCGATTGTGCTGACCTTCTCGAAGCAGGATCGTAACTTCCACTCGACCGATGGCGGCCCCAAAGTATTGATCCTCGGTTATGGCGCCACCCGTCTACTGCGACGCTGGAACGAGCCGGCGGAGCATTTTGACCGTCAGCTGATCCGAATCCACAATCTCTTCAATCCCTACGAAAAGCTCAACCATGTCGAAAAGTGGCTTGGGAACACCAAGCAGGTGTCGGCTCCAAAGTTTGGGATGATCCGCGACGCCCTGATGCGCCTGCTGTTGCTCGACCCAGCCAGCGACTCGATTCGCCGGCAAGACGGTCGGGTGCTGGTCCAACTCGGCCGCACCAACCAGCGCTTGGAAGACATGAGTGACGGCTACCAGACCGTCCTGGCCCTGACCCTCGACATCATGATGGTGCTGACCGCCAAGTGGCCATCGATCGAGGACGCCGAGGGAATTGTCCTGATCGATGAAATTGGCGTCCACCTGCACCCGCGCTGGAAGATGCAGATCATCGAGAAGCTGCAACAGACGTTTCCGGGGCTGCAATTCCTGGTCACCACCCACGAGCCACTGTGCCTGCGTGGTCTCGTGCAGGGTCAAGTGGCGCTGATGAAACGCTCGCCAGACGGCGCGATTCAAGCGGTGACCGACCTGCCGTCTCCGAACGACTTCCGGGTCGACCAACTGCTGACGTCGGAGTTCTTCGGCTTACATAGCGCGATGGATCCGGAAACCGAGAAAGAGTTCAACGAGTACTACCGCTTATTGGCCCTCGACACTCTCGACGCCCGTCAGCGACAGCGTCTCGCCGAGCTCAAAGTAACCCTTGCCGACCGTCAACACCTTGGCGCCACACCGCGGGAAGAGTTGATGTACGAAGTCATCGACAAGCTACTAGCCGACAAGCGCCACAACCGGCCGGAACGGCCGATGGTCGACGTCAAACAAGAAGCGGTCGATCGCATCGCGAAACTCTGGAAATCCAAGTTCTCGGGCGCAGGTTCCGACTCGGCTTGATCACTGCGCCAAGAGCACTGCGTCATGATCTACGTGCCATGATTCATGTACCGCGTCCCCCCGGACTGCCCAACCTCGCTCTCTTCACCACGAAGAACAAGAAGGCCCTCGACGGCGTGACCCCGGTGACTCGCGCCGAGCAAGAGACCGAGAAAGCGATCGCTTTTTACACCGACCCGGCACACTACCAAAACGAGCAGAAGCTCACCCAGAAGAAATTCAACTTCAGCGTCTACAACGACTCAAAAGTCGTCGAAGCTCTGAAGGAAGTGTTCCGTCAGAAGTGCGCCTACTGTGAGAGCCGGTTCGACGCCGTCGCGCCGCAAGACATCGAACACTTTCGCCCCAAGTCCGAAGTCGACAACAGCGCTGCCACTCTGAAACCGGGCTACTACTGGCTGGCCGCCGACTGGGACAATCTGTTGTTGTCCTGCATCTTCTGCAATCGCTCGCAGAAACATGAGACGCCGGACGTTGACGGCAAGGTCAAGATGGGTAAGCTGACCCAATTCCCGCTGTCTGACGAAAGCGCTCGCGTCCGGCGTCACGATCAGGACCTGGCCCTGGAAGAACCTCATCGGCTGCTGTTCAATCCCTGTCTCGACACCGACACCGAGCAGCACCTGCGTTTCAACAACGACGGGCTGATCAAGCCGGCCAATATCGCCGGCGCTCCGAGCGCCAAGGCCGAGGCATCGATCCGCGTTTTTGCTCTTCAACGCAAAGGCTTGGTTGATGCGCGCAAGGCAGAGGCCCTCGAGCTCACGTTGCAATTCGAAACCGTCGGTGATGCAGCCTTCGATCTCAAAGCAGCGATCGAAAGCGCCGACGACGCCCAAATCACCCGTCGCGAGCGCCAGTTCAGCCGCGAGCTCGATCGCCTCAAGAAGCGCATGGCGCCCACTGCTTCCTACCTCGCGCTCAAGCGTCAACTCGTCCACAGCGCTCAGACCCATGGCGAGCTCGACGATCTGGTTGCCCTCGGTATGAACCCGTCCGACCTGCTGAACGTGCAGGACTAGCAGCACCATCAACGTCCATAATTTGCGCTCGAACCGCGATCCGGGTCTCTCCGACGTTCAGAGACCACGTTTGAGCGTAAATCCGGGTCTCCCAACCGTCAGGAGACCACGATTGAGCGTGAAACCGGGTCTCCCCACGTTAGGAGACCCCGTTCGAGCGTAAATCCGGGTCTCCCCACCGTCGAGAGACCCCGATCGAACGTAAATCCGGGTCTCCCCACCATCGGGAAACCCCGATCGACAATCAAGCGGTCTCAAACCGACTCCCCGTCGAGCACGACCACATACCGGAAGTGCCACATACCAAGAGCGCCAGCGTCTCGCCAGCTTCCGACTCTACCAATAAACGGCAACGCCACATACCGGGAGCGCCGGCGTCTCGCCGGCTTCCGAATCTAGCACCAACCGAGAAGCAGAGGCCGGCGGGACGCCGGCACTCTCGGCGCTCAGAACTGGAACTTGAGTGACAGGGTGACGTTACGTCCGGGTAGCGGCGCGACGTCCTTGAGGAATGAAGTGTGGGTTCTGGCCTCTTCGTCACCGAGGTTACGGCCGCGGAGCAGGAAGTCGACGATCTGATTGCGGAATAGGAGACGGTAGCCAAGGCTTGCATTGACGAGGGTGTAACCATCAGTCGGCGTCTCGCTGACCGCAGTGTCGGTCTGGTCGTCGATCCACCGCAACTCGGTGGAGGCGTTCCAGTGCTCGCTGTGGTAGTGCAGACCACCGCCGATGCGCATCGGTGGAATGCGAGGCAAGTTGCCGTCGGTATCGAGCTCGGCATTAACCACGTCGCCCACCAGGCTGAGGTGTAGATGGTGGGTGTCGCGATCGAAAAGCTCGATACGGGCTCGAAACTCGGCGCCATCGAACGTGGCGTCCTGCTGACTGTAGAGCACAACCGGGAAACCTTCTTCTTCGTCGCCGGTGAAGGCTTGGTAGATGAAGTCATCGAAGTCTTGACGGAATAGAGTCAGCTCGCCAGAGAAGCGCTCGGTCTTCACCCGGAAGGAGAGGTCCAAACCTAGGCCGGTTTCCTCACCCAGGTTCTGGTCGCCGATTTCGAAGGCTTGGGTGGCGGCATGGAGACCGTTGGAATACAGCTCCTCAGCCGCTGGCAGCTTCACCGAGCGCGACAACGAACCGGCGATTTGGAAAACGTCGTTGGCGGACCAGACCAAGCCGAGGGAAGCGCTGAAGCTGTCGTGGGAGCGCGACGACACGACCGTTGATGTCGGGGTGGTGTTCTGGCTCTCGAAGCGCCCCCCGAATTGCCAGCGCAACGGCCCGACTTCGAGCTCCTGAAGCGTGAACACCGCCCACCGCTCGGTGGCGGTCTTGGGCAAGAAAGCCTCGGCGCCAACCGCCTCGAGATCACGATCGAAGTATTGAAACCCGATCGAGCCAGTGAGCTCGCGCCCCTCGCCGAGCTCGCGCTGTCCTTGGACAAGCTCGACCCTGGCCTCCAGCGCGTCGTTGAAGAAGATGGTCCCTTGTTCGTCACCTTCGAGCTCGACGTGCTCGTAGTCGGTGGCGCCAAGGCGAATTTTGAGCGCTTGGAAACCACCAAATGGCTGGCTCACCTGGCCCCGAAGGTCAAACCGCTGCTGCTGCATGTCGATTCGCACTGTCTCCTCTTCTTCTTCTTCGCCGTCTTCATGCTCCTCCTCTTCTTCGTGGCCATGGCCAAGGCCACCAGGAAGTCCGTACTCAGACTCGAAGCCGCCGACCGAGAGACCGAGGAACCCGCGATCTCCAAAAAAATACGTCAGGCCGGCCCGGCCTCCTTGGCTCTCGATGTCGGTGTTGGGGACGGTGCCAAAGGGATTCTCG
>JAJCXQ010000036.1 GCA_029263355.1 Acidobacteriota bacterium
CTCTCCGACAGCTGCCAAATGCATCCGGGAGAGAATCTGCCCCGTCGAAACCGAGCCACCGGTCATAGTTGACGGTGCTCGCGACGACCAG
Source organism: Acidobacteriota bacterium (assembly GCA_029263355.1). Lineage (GTDB taxonomy): Bacteria > Acidobacteriota > Thermoanaerobaculia > Multivoradales > J023 > JAAELT01. The sequence continues at coordinate 92 of JAJCXQ010000036.1, forward strand.
TTGAAAGCCGAGGGAATATGGCAGGAGATTCGCGATCTGCCCTTCGCAGAGCAGTGCCAGCAGGTACGGGGGTTTCGCTCTGCTCCACAGTGCTCTTCGACCTGCTCCGCAAGGTGTCGCGTTTGGAAGGACGCAAGAAGCGGCAGCGGGGTATCGAGTTGGCGAAGCTGGCGTTAGTCAGCTTAGAACGCAGTGACCGAGTTTTCGGTGACCGGATCCACGACTTGCGCGCACACGGCTGGGCGTGGCTAGGGAACGCGTATCGGCTGGCACTCGACTTTTCGGAGGCAGCAGCGGCGTTCGAGCACGCAGTCTTGGCTGGGAACCTAGTTCGTGTCTTGAACACTAAGAAAACATAATCCCGAGGAGGGACCATGCAGCAAAAGCAACCGTCAGAACCGATCGAAATCACGACTCCCCAACAAGGACGCCTCCTGCGACTCAGCGGCTTTCTTGTGCTCACAGCTCTGGCTACGTCAGGCCCAGGGTTTGCCCAGTGCAATAACTCCCCAATCGCCAAGGACGATGTCATCAACCACACTGCGGATCCGATCATCATCCACGTGCTTGCCAACGACGAGGACCTCGACGGTGATGCCCTCACCGTGACCGTCACGGGCGAGGATTGTTCGGGTGAGGTGACGACGAACTTCGGTACGGTCCTGCTGACGCCCAACATCGTTTCGTCCGAGTCGTGCACGATCGACTACGACATCGTCGACGGGAGGGGCGGCATGGACAGCGGCGTAGTCACTGTCCGCACCACCGGGTTGCTGTTCAAGGATGGTTTCGAAACTGGCGACATCACTCGCTGGAGCGACGAGGAGGAAGAACGATGAGACACCTCACAAACGTCACCCCCGCGCTGGTCATCGTGCTGATGCTCACCGCAAGCGTCCAAGCCCAACAATTCCCCAGTCAGCAACGTGGCCTCAATGCCGACACTGCCTACCAGATCGGCGACATCGATCACATCAACCTTTTCAACGGCAATTTGTCGCTGACGGTCCCCATAGGCCAAAGCTACCCTGTCGGTCCAAACCTCTCGTTTCAGCTCTCCCTGGTCTATTCCTCTAATGGCTGGGATCACGAAAAGGCTGTATGCACCGACCAAGACGGCACCCACCGCTACAGCATCCCGATTCAAGAACCGCAGACCAACGCCGGTTTCGGATGGCGCATCCAGCCCGGCAAGCTCGGCGTGGAGCGTTACGCCCCATCGCCGTTTTCGTCCCGCTCCTACTTCAGTCCCGATGGCGGCGAGATCTTTTTCACTGAAGAGCTTCATCCCGGTTACGGCAATCAAGCAAACACTTGGTTCTCCACCGATGGCACCTATCTGCGGATGCGCTACCAAACCAGCGGCTGTACGGGGTCGGTAGGTGGCTCGTCAGCCTGTTATCAGATCGACTTCCCAGGCGGCACCATTCACGAGTTTCATGATTTCTCGCCCGCTGGCTCACTGCCCGAGGATAGAGACTGGCGGGTGACCCGAATGTTTGATCGATTCACTACCGATCATCACATCAAGTTCGACTACAGCGCGGCGGGTGAGTGGAGAATCACGGACTCACACGATCGTCGCCACACCGTGTTTCTGACGGGTGACCTGATCACGAAGGTCGAGCTAGCGTCGTTCGGTGGCGCTAAAGCGACCTATGAGCTCGTGCATACGCCCACGGCGATCGACCGCCACCGCTTCTTTCCACCGAATTGCGACACGGCAACCGATACCACGATTACTGCATCGATGTTGACGGAATTCAAGCAGCCGGAAAACACGTCCTATACGATGGCCTACGAGACACAGTCGTCTTCGACGTTGCTCTCCGGTGGTATCGAGAGTCTACGGTTACCCACCGGGGGTCGTTACGATTGGACCTACACACTGATTGACTTTGTTTCCCAGGTGCCAAATGCCCCGGGAGATGAGGAACATGCCAACACCTCCTTTGGCGTTAGCAGCAAGAAGACTTACACGGCGAGTACGTTGATCGGTGAGTGGACCTACAAATACTTCACGGTGTTGGATCCACCTTCCTTGGGTTCGTCTCCGTTTGAGTCCGCTGGTAACCCAACCGACGGCACCCCAGGCAGCCAACAACTCTGTTACCACACCGTCACGGTGACCGATCCGGTAGGTAATGACACGGTCCACTATTTCGACTCTCTCAGCTCGAACAGGTGGCAATACGGATTGCCGATCAAACGGTGCGATACGATCACCGGCAACCCAACCCTGGCGCCGCCATTTCTCTCTCATGAGGAATATGAGGGCTTGTCAGACGGCACCGGTACGAAGATGCGGTCTGTGTACGTCGAGTATGGCAGTGATGGCCGAGACGGTGGCCCGGGTCAGGCCAAGAATCACCGCCTCACCGCTCGCGTCACCGTCTACCACGACGATGGCGACAAGACTCGCAAGCAAGACTTTGAGGAGTTCGATGGCCTCGGCCACTTCCGCAAGGTCACCACTTCGGGCGACTTTGTTGGCAGCGAGACCCGTACCGCCACGACGGGCTACAACGGTACAAACGTCCTGGTGATCAACCCGGATGATAGCTCTTATGGCGCAGGCAATAATTTTGTGCTGCCTGATCGTAGCGCCCCGTGGGTGCTCAATACATTCGACAAACGCACCGTGGAGCATGGCGGCGACACGGCAACCACCGAAGCTTGCTTTGACACGGACACGGGATTTCTGAAGCGTCAACGTACCTTGAAAGGTGCCAATCGATCCGGCCAGGATCTACTCGTTGATTTCGAGGAAGGAGCAGGCGGCACGGGTCGGGTGGCGCTTGTACGCACCTACGGCGGCGATGCCGGAAGCCTTGGCACGGGTGCTCTTTGCGGCGTAGCTCTGACGACCAGCGACGCGGAGACACAGAACGTGCTCCGTTACGAGTTTGGCGCGCTCAAGTCGTCGGACTTTCTAGACTGCGATGATGCGGTGATTCTGAAAGCATCAGACTTCACGCTTGATAAGAATACTGGCAAGGTGAAGACGAGCCGCGACAGCTCTGGAGTCGCCACGACTTTTGTCTATGACAAGCTGGGGCGTCAGACTCAAGAACAGCCGACAGGTGGTGCCTGGATCAAGACCACCTACATGTTGCCTGTCGCGCCGTCGACCGCCGCTCCGCAACTGAAAGTCGAGCGTTTTGCCAACGGTTCTACCAGCGGGGCTCTGTTGTCAGAAACGAAATATCTATACGATGGTATCGGACGTCTGAGACGTCAGACCATCAGCTATCCGGACAGTAGTGGTGTAGGTGGCTCAACCCGAGACTTCACCTACGATGGGCTAGGCCGGCGCATCAAGCAATCGATGTGGGAAGACTTCACACTCACTCAAGATGCAACGTTTGACCGTTTCGGGCGCGTGACCAAGCTTGAGCCTGCGGACTCGGACCTTGCCGCAACGATCATCAAATACACCGGTGGTCGACTCATCGACCGCACAACGAAAGTGGCCACCGAGGAGGATGGTGGTGAATCGTGGGTATGTGCTCGTGAGGAGTACGACGCCTTGGGCCGCCTGGTGAAGGTGAGTGAGAATCGCAGCAGTGATGCGCAAGGCGCTTGTGCTGGCACTGGCTTCAACACGTTCTATAGCTACGATGAGGCCGACCGTCTGACTCGCGTCTGTGCCGGTGGTGGCGATCCGTGTGGCCAAGAGCGTTTCTTTAGCTACGATAATCGCGGCTTCCTCACCTCCGAAAAGCACCCCGAGATCGGACCGTCCGGCAAGGGGACCGTCAGCTATGCCTACGACGCGCGCGGCAACGTGCTGGCCAAGGACGTTGCAGGAACGGCAGACTTCGACCTACGCTACCGCTACGACGAAGCCAACCGGCTGGTCGGTATCGATCAAGCCACCGGCCCCGGTGTCGGTGACCGCCGCCCCCTGAAATCGTTTCACTACGCCCGAACCAACGACGGCACAGACAAACGTGCAGGCAAGCTGGTGCGGGCTACTCGAACCAACTACGTCGACCTAGTAGATCCGATCTCCAACGTCCCTGGTACCATACCCGTGGCGGTCTCGCAGGCCTACCATTACCAAGGCTTGGACGGTCGCGTTTCCCAGCGTCAAACACGGTACACGTTTGGTGCGTTTCATTTTACTTTTGATACCGGCTTCGACTACGACTCCCTTGGAAACGTGAGTGCTCTGGAGTATCCGAAGTGTCTGAACGCTGCCGAGTGTCCACCGGGTGAAGCTCCTGATCGCACCGTTACTTTCGACTACGTTCGAGGGTTCTTATCAGGCGTCCCCGGCTACGCAACCCGTCTTAGCTACCAGCTCGGCGGTATGCTCAAGTCGATCGAACATGCCAACAACGTCACTGAGACCCTCACTCATGCCGACAGCAACCTGCCACGTCTCAAGCGCATTCAAACGACTGGTGTCACCAGCGGCAACTGGGACACAGAAGATTACGTCTATGACGGCGCCGGCAACATAAAGGCGACCGGGACCCAGTCCTACCGCTACGATCGCCTGAATCGGATGGTCCGGGGCGAACTGGATACGGGTGCCCCTGCGAACAAGGTTCAAGAGGCCGCCTACGATGCCTACGGCAACCTAATCAGCCTGGAGACGGCAGGTGTCACACGGGCGACCCCGGTCACCGATGGAACCAACCGCCTCAGCGATGGCAGCTATGATGCGGGCGGCAACCTCACCGGCATGAGTCACGGCACCGAACAGTATGAATACACCTACGACCCGTTCAACATGATGACTTCGCTACGGTCGAACACCGACCAAGCCAGGATCTTCATTTACGATGCTGATGACCAGCGCTTTGTGACCTTTGATTGTGCCCTGGTGCAATGTGACCAGCGCAGCCGCACGACCTACACCCTACGAGACCTCGGGGGACGTGTGCTTCGAGTCTTCGAAGACCTGCCGAGCGAGCCGTTTGCTTGGAAGCACGACTACATTTACCGTAACGGTCAACTGCTGGCGTCGGTTCAGCCGCACCCCACGGGCGGCCCAGAGCAAACCCGCCACCTCCATCTTGATCATCTAGCAGGCCGTGGCAAAAAGGCTTCTGTAGCCGGGGACGGCCTGGTTTCCCGGTCGTAGGCTTGGCGCGATTTGGGGTGCGCCCCCATGGCGACGGAACAGATTTCGTCGCCATGATCGCCGCAGAAGCCTCTTGGAGGT
>JAJCXQ010000037.1 GCA_029263355.1 Acidobacteriota bacterium
GCGCTGCTCGAGCGCTTGCAATTGATCCGCCGACACCGGGCCGGGAAATTTGACCAACACGTAGTCCAAGCTGGAGTTAGCCAGGGCTTTCAGCGACGCCGGGATATCTCGCTCAGCAGCATCGATATCGATCGCCCCGGACTGCAGAGAGATCGTCCGCGAGCGGTCGCTCAAATCTTGCGCAAAGGACGGTGATGTGAAGACAGCACAGAGCATCAGAGCGGACAAGACACTTCGGGTTCGCATAACTTCTCCTGGTGGTTGAACAGATACTAGGAGAAGGTAGACAGCACGATGCATGCCATAAAAGTTTTATCCCCCAAGTGGGTAATGCCAACACTGATTCAGGAATATTCGCTATTGAGCGAATATTGCCTCTAGATTTAGGGCCGCCCCGCCCTGCATCCGTAAAATCATCATGCATGCTTTTCTCATCTTTGAGAATCTGCGGTTCTCAAAGATGAGACTTGCGTCAACGAAGAGCAGGCACTTGGTATCAGGCTCGAGGATCACCCTCGAACCTTGACAGAATGACGCCTTGATAAAATGTAACTTACACATCTTGATGCCGACTCTGCGAGTCACGCAGGCCGAGCGCAGCCCACAGAGCTCAACGCGCTCAAAAGCGATTTTTTGATGCGCTCGACCTAGAACCGAATCTCTGCACCAAGAAACGAGATGACGGAACACCGCCCCACACCTTCGACCACTAGTGGTAGCCATCGATCTAAAGAATGGTGGCAGACCATCGCGGTGTTGATTGCGGCGGTCTATCTCTATTTCCCGGTTTCCGAATCCGCCCTTTTCTCGCCCAATGAAAAGTCCCGGGTCTTCCTCACCGAAGCGATTGTCGAACACGGCAGTCTTAACATCGACGCCGCGGTCCAACGCCAGGGAGTCACCGTCGACCTGGCCTATTTCGGGGGCCACTTCTACACCGACAAAGCGATCGGCCTATCGCTTGGTGCGGTGCCGATCTACTACCTCTTCTGGAGTCTTTCCGGCCGCAGTCTCGAGCCGGACGAGCTGTTACCCATCTGTCGCAAAATTGTCGTGACGTTGCCGGCTCTGTTGTTCATCGCCGGTATGCTCCGCCGCTATCGCAGCCGGCTGGCTGGAATCATGATCCTCGGCCTGGCCCTCGGTTCCTCATTCTTCCCTTTTGCTCTGAGTTTCTTCGGCCACGTACCGCTGGCGTTCCTGCTTTTCTGGCTTTTCTGGCGGGCGGCTTGTGACGCACCCTCGAACCCATCTTTTGGGTGGCATTTCGCCAATGGCCTGATCGCCGGAGTTGCGATCCTCGTCGATTACACCGGAGCGATTTTTGTCGTCTTGCTCGGTCTCCACGAGCTGGCCAAAAGGAGGTCCATCTCGAGCTGGCTGTGCCTCGGCGTCGGCTTGACTCTGCCTCTCTCAATACTTTTTGCCTACAACGTTCTGACCCTCGGCCACCCCCTCGACTTGGCCTACAACCACATGGCGCTCGCTGGCGAGCAGCCACATCGCGCGCAAGGTTTCTTTGGTATTGGCCTACCAACAAGCACCGCAGTTTGGGGCCTGACTTTCGGCGCGATGCGAGGGTTGTTCGTTCACTCGCCATTCTTGTTGTTGCTGTTTCCCGCCCTCCGCGCTCTGGGCAGGCCATGGCGTTGGCGGCACCGTGAGCTTTTGGCCGGCTCCACCATCCTGGCCTACTCTTGGCTCAATGCATCCCTCGTCGACTGGCCAGGCGGCTGGTCGATGGGACCGCGGTACCTTTTGCCGATCTATCCGTTTGCAATCGTTCTCATTCTTCAAGGTTGGCAGCAAGAACGCCGCCGAGTCCAACAGTGGTACGAGAGGTTTGCGGTTGCGACCGTCAGTTGGGCAATCCTGCTGCATCTAGCAGCTGTCGGTACCTGGCTGCACACACCCACCGAACCACTCCGCTTCGCAACCTTGGAGTTGGCGAGTTACTTGCTGGCCAACAATCAGGTTCTCAGCAATGCCGGAGCGAACCTGGGGCTCTTCGGTTGGACCAGTCTGCTCCCCATTCTTGCACTTGGGATCGCGGCCTTCACCATCGCCGGGCACTCATGGAATCGCCACCTCATCGCAGCAGCCCTACTGGGCGTTTTGACCTTCGTGTCAACCGCTATCCTCGTCTATTGCACCCTCAGCCTAGCCAAGATCGAGAAGGCCGAAACCGTTCATCGGGTGCTCGTCGCATTGAGTCGCGATCGACCCGGTTAGCGCAAGGGACCGAGCTGCGCTCGAACCCTGTTGAAGTTGGCGAGTTGCCACGAACCGTTCGTGAGTCGCAACGCCGAGCAGCTCGGGTCGCGCTTCGACTACGCGACTTCGGGCAAGTCCTCGGGCTCAGCGCAAGGATGGTCGAGACCGACGCGCAGGATTCGAGCGGCTACTGGTTTCGAGGACTGGCCCTCGAAGGGCTGCACAGGCCCGGTCCCGCCTTGGAAGCCTACCGCGACTGCCGCGACAGTGTGCCGAAGCAGTTGCGACTCGAGAGCGGCGAGGAAACTCCTGCCGGGCTCATTCATCGGATCCGATTCCTCGAAGGACGTCTCGCGCGAAGTGATTGAGCCTGCACCTCTGACTGCCTGCTAGCTCGGTATCCATCGCTTCAGAATAGCTTCAAGCTCATGGGTTCGAAATGGCTTTGCGAGGTAGTCGTCCATGCCTGCGGTAAGACAAAGATTACGCCTCGCGGGCGCGCCTGGTGAACCACACCTCCTCCCTGCCAAAACGGTTGTGGTGCCACCAGGAAGCCACGTAACCTCTGACGCCTCTTTGACCGGCTCCAGCCCTCAGCGCCTCAAGGCGACGATTGGGTCGACATCACCTGCCCTGCGCGCTGGCAACCAGGTGCCGACGGCGACAGCTCCTGCAATCACCAATAGAGCACCTCCCAGCATCCACGGATCCTGGGGATGGACTCCATAGAGAAACTGCCCGATCGTCGGTCCTGCGGCTGCTGACGCGATCAACCCGCATGCCAGGGCGGGGGCCACCAGGATCATGGCGTCGCGCGCCACCAAAGCCATGACTTGCGTTTGACTGGCGCCCAAGGCCCGGCGGATACCGAACTCTCGAAACCGTTGGGCGACGGCCAGGGCAAGGACTCCGGACAGGCCGGCGACACTCAGCAGCACGGCCAATGCGCCAACAATTCCGGTCAACCGACTGGCGGCGTTGACCTGCGAGAGATCACGTTCGAGCTGCTGCTTCAAGGTGCCGACTTCCGTCACCGGCAGCGCCGGATCGACACTATGGACAAGCCGACGAAGAATCGGCAAGAACGGTTCGGCGTCATCTTCGAACCGCACGGCGAATCGCGCGTCAGGACGACCTGAGTCTTGCCAGAAGGCGCTGAAAGCTTGCGGGGAGCGGCCCCAGATCAGGGCACGGTAGGGGCAGTCCTGCACCACGCCAATCACTTCATGGGGTTTATCCCGCAGGATGACGTTCTGGCCGACAGCGTCTTGGCCTGGCCAAAGGTCGTCGGCTAAGGTCTTGTTGACAAGTAGAACCGACGGCGCGTCCTCGGTGTCGCGTTGCTCGAAATCACGGCCCCGCAGCAGAGCAATACCGAGGGATCCGAGAGCTCGGGGCCCAACCGGTTGCAGACCCGTCGTCCGGATCGACCCACCACCACCCGAGGGTCCACCGGGCAGACTCACCTCCGTTTTGGCTCCGGGCCACAGCGGACGGTGTTTGCTGAAGCCCACTGAACGCACCCCGGGCAAGGCCTCGATACGACGGTGAACCTCATGCACCAGCGCCTCCCCCTGCTCGGGTCCGTAGTCCACCAAACGTGGGTGCAAACGCAGAGTGGCGATGTTCTCCGGCTCGGCGCTGGGAGCCTCGGTGATCCTCATCATGCTGCGCGTCAAGAGCCCGGTCGAATGGAGGAGGACAAAGGAGACCGCAATCTGGACAATGACGAAGACTGCGAGCAACCGTCGTTGGCGTGTCCCCTGGCCAGTCACATCCTTGAGAGCTGAAACCAGGTCTGGCCGAGACGCCTGGAGACCAGGCACCAGGCCGACAACAGCGCCAACCAGGACGCATAGAAGCGCCGTGTAGCCCAGCACAAGAGGGTTGGCCTCGACCTCGACAGGGACTCGGGTCTGGAATACGAGGGTGCCTAGAGGGCCTGCCCAACCGGCCAACAACAGACCACCGATCCCACCAGCGATGCTCAAGATCAGAGCCTCGGCAACAAACAGCGACACCACACGCTGGCGGGGCGCTCCCAGAGCCAAGCGCAGCGCAATCTCCCGTTGCCGAGTCAGACCGCGCCCGATCAGCAAACCCATCAGATTGGCGCTGGCCACCACCAGCACGAGGGTCACCACCGTTAACAGCAAACCAACAACACGCCGAGCCGAACGCCCGCGTTCGGAGTCGAGGCCCGTCAGCGAGGTCACCTCGAGTCCGCGGACGGTGTCTCCGGTCAGCGGATAGGCGGCGTGCAGACGGCCGCTCATGGTGTCCATCTCTGCTTGGGCTGACTCCACTGAGCGGTCGCTGGCCAAGCGTCCGATCATTTCGAAGAGCCGGCATTCTCGTTGTGTCAGTGCGTCGCACCAACGGCTGCCGACGCCGGCCATCATCGTCGGTATCCACAATTCGCAGGGCCTACCACTATCGAGGCCGACGAAGCCGGGCGGCGTTACGCCCACCACGGTAAAGGCGGTGTTGTTGATCATGACGATCGAGCCAAGAATGTTCTCCTCCCCGCCCAGATACTTGCGCCACATCGTGTCAGACAACACCACCACCGGATGGGTACCCTGGGTTGTATCTTCGTCGGGCCGGAAGAAACGCCCGAGCCCAGGCCCGACGCCGAGCAGGGAAAAGTAGTTCGCCGAGACGATGGCGCCGTTCAACATCTCGGTGGTGCCACCGAGGTCAACGTGCAACCGCGCTGTCGGATAATGCGCTGCGAGCTCTTCAAAGGTACCGGTCTGCGTCCTGTACTCTAAAAAGTCAGCATATGCCAGCGATCGAAAACCCTCACCGTTACGAGTCTCATGGACAGCGAACAGGCGGTCGGGTTCAATCTCTGGCACCGGTCTCAGCAACACCGTGTCGATCACACTGACGACTGCCAAGTGAGCACCCAACGCGAGGCCGAGGATAAGAATGGCGAGCCAAGTGAAGCGCGGCGCCTGGCGGAGGCGGCGAAAGGTTTGGCGCAGCTCCTGTACGAGCGTTGTGATCACTTCCATGGATTCAGCTTCAGCAAGAAAGGTGCCATGGCTCGACGTGGCGAACCCGACGACAACGGCACCGTGGATCACGGAAACCCGTCCCAAATCCGGGCATACTCATTTCGTCTTCGGACAACCTTCGCTTAGGAGGATATCGATACGCGATGGCTCCTCACCGGTGATGTTGATCCCCGACTACTGGTGGCGCGACCCCCAAAATTCCGGGCGTTATCTCGAGCGGCCTGCGATACCATTCAACTAAATGTCCCCAAAGCCGTTGCTCCCGCCTTCACCACCGACTTCTGCTGCTTTGGAGCGCCTTGGGATCTATCGGATCGAGTCGCTGCTCGGGCGCGGAGGCATGGGAGAGGTCTATCTCGCCTGGGACGAGATGCTCGAGCGTCACGTGGCGATCAAGCGCATCCGCAGCGACCGGCTCGGCGACGCGACCCATCGCGCCCGTTTCCTGCGCGAAGCACGAGCGGTGGCGCGGCTCGACCATCCGGCCATCGTCCGCGTCTACCACGTGCTGGAGCGCGACGACAGCCAGTGCCTGGTCATGGAGTACGTCCGCGGACAGGATCTCACCAAGCTGATCGCCAACGGCGAGATCGACGCCGCACAGGCCGTGGCGATCGCTCACGGCATCGCGGACGGCCTGGCCGAAGCTCACCGCCAGGGCCTGGTGCATCGGGACCTCAAGCCGGGCAACGTGATGGTGACCCAGGACGACCGGATCAAGATACTGGACTTCGGGCTCGCCAAGGCCCTCTGGCCAGGAGGCACCCCAACTGCTGAGGACGAGCAGCTGACCCAGTCGGGCATGATCGTCGGCACGGTCCATGCCATGTCGCCGGAGCAGGCGGCCGGCCGGCCGGTGGATCACCGCTCGGATCTCTTTGCGCTCGGCAGCCTGCTCTACGAGATGCTCTCCGGGCGTCCGCCCTTCCGCGGCGAGCACCTCCTCGACACCTTGAGCCGAATCGTCGGTACAGAGCCGGAGCCTCTCGCCGAGCTATGTCCCGATCTCCCGCGACCGCTGATCAACCTCGTGGAGCGACTGTTGGAGAAAGACCCGGAGCGGCGTCCGCACAACGCCGATCTGGTGGCACAGGAGCTTGCCGCCCTGCGCCCGGGTTCCGACTTCGGAGCCGCAGCAGTCGGCGCCTCCCCGCGCCGTCCGCCGATCTCGGAGGACTTGGCGGCGCTGGCCGACGCCCCGACCGACCTCGGAATCCAGGCGACCCGGGCGGAAACCGACCCCGGCAACTCGGTCCTTAGGGTCCTGGTGCTCACCGACCTGGTGGATTCGACGAAGCTTGTCGAGTCGCTCGGCGACGTCCGCATGGCGGAACTTTCGGCCCGTCACGATCGCATGGCCCGCGATCTGCTGGCGCGGTACAGCGGATTGGAGATCGACAAGACCGACGGTTTCCTGCTGCTCTTCGAGCGTCCGGGCGACGCGGTGGCCTACGCCCTTTCGTACCACCAGTCACTCCACCGTCTGTCGCAAAACGAAGGGGTCGAGCTCGTAGCGCGGGTCGGCGTCCACCTAGGCGAGATCATTCTGCGCCGCAACCCGGCCAGCGACGTGACCCGCGGCGCCAAGCCGCTGGAAGTCGAAGGGTTGGCCAAACCGACGGCGGCGCGCATCATGTCGCTTGCCGGCGCCCGGCAGACGCTTCTCACCCGGAGCGTCTTCGACATGGCCCGGCGCGCGGCGGCAGCCGGTGAGCTGGCAGACCCGAAGCTGCGCTGGCTCGACCACGGGACCTATTCGTTCAAGGGCATCGACGAGTCCCTGGAGGTCTGCGAGATCGGCCTCGAGGGTTTCGCGCCTCTCGTCGAGCCGCCGAATTCGGAGAAGGCGAAACGTGCGGTATCGTTCAGCGACGAGCTGACGCTGGGCTGGCGGCCGGCGGTCGGGCAGCCGATCCCGCGGCGGGCCAACTGGGAGCTCACCCGCCGCCTCGGCGAGGGAGGGTTCGGCGAGGTGTGGCTAGCGCGTCACAAGTCGGGCGAGGAGCGCGTGTTCAAGTTCTGTTTCGAGGCCGAGCGCCTGCGGGCCTTGAAGCGGGAGGTCACTCTCTTCCGTCTGCTGCGCGAAACCCTCGGCCATCGCCACGACATCGCGCGCGTGCTCGACTGGGACTTCGACGAGGCCCCCTACTTCCTGGAATCGGAATACACCGACGGCGGCGATCTGGTGAGCTGGGCCGAAAGTCTCGGCGGCCTCGCCGCGGTGCCGGGCGCGAGACGCTTGGAGCTCGTGGCCGGAGTGGCCGAAGCGCTGGCGGCGGCTCATTCGGTGGGCGTCTTGCACAAAGACGTCAAGCCGCGCAACGTGCTCGTGAGCCACGACGCCGACGGCCGCCCTCAGGCGCGGCTCACCGACTTCGGTATCGGCGCCCTGACTGGGCAGAGCCGGTTGAGTGCGCCGGACTTTACGGTGCAGGGCTTCACCGAGACGTCCCTAGCGGACGGCTCGTCGGCCACCGGCGGCACGGTGCGTTACATGGCGCCGGAGCTGCTCGCGGGCAAGCCCGCCACCCTCCAGGCCGACGTCTACTCGCTCGGTGTCATGCTCTATCAGATCGTGGTCGGCGATTTCGAGCGTTCCCTCGCCCCAGGGTGGCGTCGAGAGATCGACGACGAACTGCTCTGTGAGGACATCGCGGCCTGCGTCGACGGTGTGCCCGAACGCCGCCTACACGATGCTGCCGAGCTCGCCGAGCGCTTGCGGGCGCTGGATCAGCGGCGCGAGCAACGCCGGGCAGACGAGGAGGTCGAGCGTTCTCGCCGGCTCACCGAGCGCCGTCGGCGGGTGGCGGCCTGGCTGGGCGTTGCCGCCGCCATCCTGCTGCTCGCGATCTCGGGCTTCGCCTACCAGACCGTCCAGGCCAGGAACCGCGAGCTCGTAGCACGAGAAAACGCCGAGCAGCGTCGGCGCCAGGCGGAAGCTTTGATCGACTTCATGCTCGGCGACCTGCGTTCGGAGCTCCAACCTCTCGGCAAGCTGGACATCCTCGACAAAGTCGGCGACCAGGCGATGGAATATTTCGCCGCCGTCCCGGAAGGCGATCTCAGCGCAGAGGAGATGGCGAGCTACGCCCAGGCGCTCCACCAGATCGGTCAGGTGCGTTTCTCCCTCGGCCGTATGGACGAGGCGGCAGAGGCGTTCGGCGAATCCTTGGCGAGAGCCCAGGAGCTCGCGGCGCGGGACCCGCACAACGTCGACTGGCAGTTCGACCTCGGCCAGAGCCATTTCTGGGTCGGCTACGCGCGTTGGCGCGACTCCGATCTCGATGCCGCTCTCCAGCACTTCGAGGCCTACCGGCACATCTCGGAGAAGCTGGTCGAGCGCGACCCTGAGAACACCACATGGCAGACCGAGCTCGCCTACTCTTACAACAACATCGGTCTGGTTTTCAATCAGCAGGGGCGTCTGGCCGAGGCGGCCCGAGCCCTGGAGGCTCATGCCCGCATCTTCGAAAGCCTGAGCCTCAAATCGCCTGAAGATCATGCGTTGAGGGCCGAGTTGGCCGACGCTTACGGCAAGCTCGGACGGGTGCTGGAAGACCACGGTGAGCTGGCTCAGGCTCGTAGCCGATTCGAAGCATCGCTCGAGCTCTTTGCGCAGGCCGCCGCCTCGTCACCTGACGACATGGAGCTTCAGCATCAGTTGAACTCGACCTTCCACCATGTCGGGAAGATCTTGCTGATGCAAGGAGAGACCACGCTGGCCTTGGAACGCTTCCGCTCAGGTCTCGAGGGTAACCGACGCCTGGTTGCTCACGACCCGGAGCATCGCCTGTGGTTCGCCGGACTCAGTGACGACCTCAATGCGATGGCCAGGATCCTTATCGCTCGGGGCGAGCTCGACGAAGCCGGGCCGCTGTTGGCGGAAGACAACGAGATCACCCAAACGCTCGTCGAACAAGCCCCCAGCCATCGGGAGTGGCTATTTGCGCGCGCTCGCCACCTTCTGACCCGTGCTCGAGTGGCCTCTCTCAGAGGTCGAGCGCAGAGCGCCGTCGAAGACCTCGAAACGGTCCGCGCGACATTCCAACAACTGGTCGCAGAGAGCGAGTCGCTGCGGTACAAACTGTGGCTAGCCATAGCTTGCGAGCAACTCGGAGAGGCCTATCAAGAGACCGGCGAGGTGAATCGCGCCGCACAAAACTGGCAGCAGTCTTCCGAGATCGCCGCCCAGTTGGTCGCGGCCAAGTCGTCGCCATGGCATCTCGAGGCGCTCGCCAGGGCCCTGGTCTTGTCGGGTAGCGTCGCAGAAGCGAAACCGCTCATCGAGCAACTGGCCACCTCGGGCTATCGCAGCACCAGCTATCTTGCTTTCCTCGAGCGCCATGACATCGCCGGACGGCAACCAGAATGAGCAGAGCCCAGGCTTTCCTGGGCTCGGGTGTCAGGGTGAAGAGAGCTACGATGCACTGCCGCCAACGGGCACGTCCGTGTTGCCACTCGGCAACAACGGGATCTTGGGATCCCTACTGGTGAGATAGTAAGCACTAGACTTCCCGCTAAAGTGAGGGCAAATCGTGAGCTCCATCCCAACGTAGTATTCCACTGCCGTGTTGTCTCTGTTGCAGACACGAAAGCTGAAGGGGTAGAAATCGAGGTTGATCCAATCAACGAAATCGGTCTGTTGGAAGTCAGCTTCTTGATTATGATAGGGGACTCTAAAACTCTCCACAACTTGGACGTTGGGCAGGATGCCGTCGGCATTCTCGGGCCAAAAAGAAAACCCTGCAAATCCGAAATTGTCGGAATTATTGGCAACATAAAATTTATACGTCGTCTGGGTATTGTAGTTGAGCGCAGCTGGCACCCATTTATAGTCACCATTGGCATCGGTGAAATACTCGATGTTGGCCTTGGTGGTCTTGCCGGCTTGGGTATACCGCACGTAGATAGACACGTCAGAATTGGTCTGCATGGTTTGACTCCTTGAGTGCGGGCATTGACGACCTTCCCGCAGTTCTGGTTTGTGAGTTCTCAGTGGCCCGGGATCGTAGCGACATGAACGCTGTTTCAACGTATGGAAAGGCTGGTCCGCAAAAGGCATGCCACGGCTCTAGGACCGGCAGAATCGACGGCGCCGCCTCAAAGTATCAACACCGAGTGAACCGATAGGTTCACACCCCGACGGCCGAAGGTGAACCACCGCGTTCACCCAGCGTCGCGCAACCCCAGTTGCCGCATCAAGCGGCGGAACGAGTTGGGATGTAGGCCGAGGCGCCTTCCCGCTTCGGCGGCATTGCCATCCGCCTCGGCCAGGGCTGTGGCCAGCAGACGTCTCTTGGTCTCGTTAATCGCCGTCTGGTAGTCGCTCAGCGGTAGCTCGTCGTCCAAGTCGGTGAGCATCTCGTCGGGCAGGTCCTCGGGGCGGATCATCTCGCCGTCCCCCAGGACAAGGGCGCGTTCCACGGTGTTCGATAGCTGGCGGACGTTGCCCGGCCAGTCGTAGGCCGCGAGCGCCCGCAACACCGCCGGATCGATCCCCACTCCCGGTCGGTGCAGCCGCTCGCCTTGACGCCGAACGAAGTGCCGGGCGAGGAGCTGGACGTCTTCCCGCCGTTCGCGCAATGGCGGCAGCTCATACTGGAGGACATTCAACCGGTAGAAGAGATCCTCGCGAAAGGTGCCGTCCCGGATCGCCGCCTCGAGGTCCCGGTTGGTGGCGGCGATCACCCTGACGTCGACCTCGATCGCCCGCGTGCCGCCGACGCGCTCAAAGCGTCGCTCCTGTAAGGCGCGCAGCAGGCGGGCCTGGAGGCTCGTCGGCACCTCGCCGACCTCGTCGAGGAAGAGAGTGCCGCCATGGGCGGCCTCGAAGCGGCCGATCTTGCGTCCCACGGCGCCGGTGAACGCACCGCGCTCGTGGCCGAAGAGCTCGCTTTCGAGCAGAGTCTCCGAGAGCGTCGCACAGTTGACCTCGACGAAGGGACCGTCGACCCGTGGGCTGGCGCGATGCAGCGCCCCCGCCGCCAGCTCCTTGCCGGTTCCCGACTCCCCGCGGAGCAGCACGGTCGAGTCGACGCCGGCGACGCGGTCGATGAAGTCGAGTAGGCGCTTCATAGCGGGGCTTTCACCCACCAGGCCATGGGCGATCCCTGCACCACGGGAAAGCTTGGGCGACGCCTCAGCTACTTCCCGGGGACGATTCTCCACTATCGTGCTGCCCGCCGGTTGCACGTCCTGCGCCGCGGTGGTCGAATCGGCCATGGTTTCGTGCAGGAAGACCAGGGACGTGGTGCTGATCTGCACAAAATCGCCATGGGCGAGGCTGTGACGGCCGACCGGCACATTGTTGATGAAGGTACCGCGAGCGCTGCCCACGTCGCGCAGTTCGTACTCATCCCCATGGCGATGGATCTCGCAATGCCGACGCGACACCGCCACTTCGAGGATTTGGAGGTCGTTCACTTCCTGACGGCCGATGGTGAAGACCGCGCCCCCTAGGACGTAGCTCTGCCCCTTTCCAGGACCGTCGATGACGATCAGCCTGGGCCGCACCGCGTGTTCTCCAGAAGGAGTTGATCGCTCCATGACCACATTGTAACCGGCCCGGGTGCCTCGGCCGCCGCGCGGTGGCATGTTGATTCCTCGCCTTTCGGTTCACATTCGCCGAGATGCGGAACCTGGCGGGCACGCTTGACGCTGCTGGGTTTGTTCTTGATGCGGGCGCATGAGAGCTCGGCCGAGTTTTCGCACCCTACGGGATGGTGGGCCTGCGCGTGAGCCGGCGAGCATATCGCTTTGCAACCCCTTTGCCCGTTGTGCGTATCTCTGCAGAGAAACTATCTGCACAACGCAGATAGACGACGCTTGGGAGACTCTCATGCGCTCCTCAAACGAATCCACCGATCCACATCATCTGCCGCTCAAACCAGCGATTTTGCTGATCCTGACCGCACTCGCGCAACAGCCGCGCCATGGCTACGCCATCATGGTGGCGGTGCGGGAACAGTCCGATGGCGGGGTCGAACTAGGGACGAGCCACCTCTATCGGCACCTGAAGAAGCTCCTCGACCAAGGCTGGGTCGTGGAGTCGAAGATGACGGATGAGCAGGACTCCCGACGACGTCATTACGAGCTGAGCGTGTCGGGGCGACAAATTTTGCGGTCTGAGATGCAACGCCTTCAAAATATCTTGCAGGTGGGGCACGATCTTGGCCTCCTCGATCCCGTGGAGGCATCAGGATGAGACGCGGTATCGGAATGAGACGCAACATCGAGTCGAGGACTGTCAGGCACGCACGCTGGCTCGGTCTGCTGGTAAGTCTCTATCCACGAGCTTTCAGGGACCGCTTCGGGGCCGAGATGATCGCAGCATTCGAGCAGGAGATCACCTCAGCCCAGACCCGTGGCCGGGTAGCGCTGGCGAGGTGGTGGGGAACCACTCTGGCCGCAAGCCTCGGTTGTGCCTTGGTGGAACACCGCCAAGGGATCATGCGTCATCCGGCGCGACGTCGACATCGGCTGCCGTTGGTGGCAGGAGCTTCCGGGAAAGGAGATCACTGGATGCAGAACATGATCGCCGACCTTCGCCATGCCGGGCGCAGAATGACTAAGTCCCCCGGCTTCACCGCGATCGCGGTGCTCACTATTGGGCTTGGGATCGGAGTCAACGCGGCGGTGTTCTCGCTGATCGATACCATCCTCCTGCGGCCCCTGCCGTTTGCCGATTCGGACCGCTTGGTGCGCGTTTGGAGTGCCCAGCCGGACGGCAATCGGCGATTCTTGGAGACGACCATCGACGAGCTGAACGTGCTGCGTGAACACCACCGTGCGTTCGTCGAGATCGCTGCGGTATCGCTGGCACCACGCGACTTGCACGACAGCGCGGGCACGCCTCGAGGTGTCGTTGTCGCTCGGGTGTCAAGGGGCTTCTTCGACGTCATCGGCGTCTCCCCGAGCCTGGGGCGAGGGATCCTGGACGAAGAATATACCCGCGGTGCACCTGTCGTCGTCCTCAGCCATAACCTCTGGCAGACACGTTATGGCGGCCACCGAGAGGTTGTCGGCGAAACGCTTTCGATTCAAGGTGAGCTCCATCAGGTAGTAGGCATCATGCCTAGAGCCTTACGCTATCCACAGGAGGCGATGTTGTGGCGTCCGTTCACAGAGGACGAAAACCAGGACGATGACCGCGAGCTGCAAGTAGTGGCACGCTTGCGCCCGGACGTGACTGTGGAACAGGCGTCGGCAGAGGTCGCCTCGATCCTGTCGCACTCGCCACCCGCCGACCCGGACAGCGAACGCATGACCGGCTGGGTCCAGCCGTTACAAGCAATGATGGTCAAGGACATACGTCGGCCTTTCTGGCTGTTGCTGGCAGCGGTCGTTGCGGTACTCGCCATCGCCTGCGCCAATGTTGCCAATCTGCAGCTGGTGCAGGGTGCCGCCAGATCCCGAGAGCTCGCGATCCGCACGGCGCTGGGAGCCGGCCGCCGGCGCATGATGACGCAGGTCTTGACGGAGAGTGTAGCGGTGGCGGCCTGCGGCGGCCTCCTCGGCCTGGGCCTCGGCAGCTGGCTGCTACAGCTCATGGTGCTGATCAGTCCGGCCGATCTTCCACGGCTGGCGGAGGTGCGCCTAGACCTGCGCGTTGCCGCGGTAATGCTCGCCGTGACCATGGTCTCCGGGATCCTATTTGGCTTATTCCCGGCGCTACGGGCCGCCCGGTTCGACCCCGCGAGCGCTCTGCACGGCTCGCGGGCGACCCTAGGCCGTCAAGGCCAGCAGCTGCAGCAGCTCTTCGCGATCGCCCAGATCGCCATGGCGACCCTGCTGGTGGTGAGCGCGGGCCTGCTGACCGCCACTTTTGTCCACATCCAGGGCGCCGATCGCGGATTCACGACAGACCACGTGCTCACTGTCGACCTCAGCCCACCGAACCACCGCGACACCCATGAGCAGCGGGTCGCCTTCTACCAGCAGGTGCGCGCAACGCTAGCGGATCTGCCGGGTGTCGAGGCCGCAGCGCTGACCAACTTCCACCCGATGCAAGACTACGGCTTTCGCATGCCTTTCGAAATCGTCGGCCAGCCGGTCCAGGAGGGTGGCAAATCACCGCAAGCCCTGCTCCGCTCGACCAGCGCCGAATTCTTTCGCGCCGCCGGCATCCAACTTGTTGCTGGCGCCGACTTCCCGCCCGACGCAGCCCAAGCTGGCGCAGCCCAAGGTTTGACGATCGTCAACGAAGCCTTCGTCCAGACATTCCTACCGGCGATGGATCCACTGCGCCAACGCCTCACCCATCCAGCCTATTTTGGTGACGAGCAACCGGTCGAGCATCAGATTATCGGGGTGGTCGCCGACGTCCGCGCGGACGCCGCGGCCGGGCCGGTCAAACCCCGGATCTATCTTCCCTATCGGCAGATGCCGTGGCCGCGGATGAAGGCGCTGATTCGCTTCTCAGACGCCGCAACCCCGACAGCCGCCAGCATCCGCGAGCAGATCTGGGCACTCGATCCGACCATCCCCGTCGACGTCACGACTATGGAACAGTGGATCGCAACCTCGGTTGCGTCGCAACGTTTCAACATGCGAATGATGGGCGCCTTTGCAGGCCTCGCTCTGTTGCTTGCTGCGCTGGGGATCTACGGCGTGCTGTCGAGTCACGTCGCACGAAGAACTCGCGAGATCGGGCTCCGCGTCACCCTCGGCGCCAGCTGGAGGTCGATCGTCGCCATGGTCCTGGACCGTGGCTTGCGACTGAGCCTCGCTGGCGTTGCGCTCGGACTTGTCGGCGCTTGGTGGGCCACCCGCTGGCTAGCCAGCCTACTGTTCGGCATTCGTCCACTCGAGCCGTGGCTGCTGCTCGGTGTCGCCCTCGGCTTTGTCGCCGTGGCACTGGCCGCCTCCGCCTTTCCGGCCCTGCGGGCGCTACGGGTCGACCCGCTGAGCGCGTTGCGGGCCGATTGAGTCCACAGCAAACACCTCAGCGACGGAGTCAAAAGTAGCGGCCCGACGAGCCCAGGTCTCAAAATTCTCGAGGTTGACACCGACGGCGCTTCATGCGGTCGCTGGTGCCGGAGAGCTACGGATGGTCGCCTTAGATGCCTTCTCGAGTCACCGCCTCATCTGGCAGGGACCGGGACTCGCCTCAGCAGAGCGCGTTGTGCAGAATAGGATTGATATTACTGGCGACCTCGGGCTGCTGTTCACCCATCGGAGGCGGATATCGATTCCAAGACACCACTGCGCATCTGCCTGATCAGCGTCCACGGCCTGATCCGCGGCCTCGATCTGGAGCTGGGGCGTGACGCGGACACCGGCGGGCAGACCAAATACGTCGTCGAGCTGGCCCGCGCGCTGGCCGAGCAGCCAGGAGTGAGCGCGGTCGACCTGGTGACCCGGCGGGTGGACGAACCAGATCTCGATTCCGCCTACGCCGAGCCGATCGAGTCCCTCGGCAGCGGCGCGCGCATCGTCCGCATCGATGCCGGCCCGCCCGGCTACATCCCGAAAGAGGCGTTGTGGGATCACCTCGACACATTTGTCGATAACCTGGATGGCCTTTTTCGACCAGGCTGGCGAACTGCCGAACCTGCTGCACAGCCACTATGCCGATGCCGGCCATCTTGGCAGTCGGCTCGCTCGCCCTCTCTCGCCCCGATGTGCGCAAGAACATCAGCGCGCTGCTGGAAGGGCCACTACGCGGCCGGTATCCTCGAGGCGTTCGACCATTACGACTTCTTTGGCGGCTGCCAGGTCCCCGACCGCTCGGAGTCCGCGCAGTGACCGAACGGCTGTTGCTCTGCACCGATCTCGATCGCACCCTGCTACCGAACGGCGCCCAACCCGAATCGCCCAACGCGCGTCGAGTCTTCGCACGGCTAGTGGAGCGCCCCGAGGTGACCCTGGTCTACGTCTCAGGCCGCGACCGTGGACTGATCGAAGTGGCGATTCGCAACTACCGGCTGCCGCTGCCGAGCTTCGCGATCAGCGACGTCGGCAGCACCCTCTACGACCTGCGCGATGGCGACTGGCAGCTGTGGCCGCGCTGGCACGACCATATCGCACCCGACTGGGCCGGCCACAACCGTGTCCAGCTAGCCGAACTGCTCGGTAACATCGATCTCCTGCGCCCGCAGGAGGTCGCCAAGCAGAACACCTTCAAGCTCAGCTACTACTTTCCGCTGCATGTCGATCAGCAGGCCATCGATGAGCTGATCGAACAGCGCCTGCGCCCGCACGGCATCGCCACCAACCGGATCTGGAGCGTCGACGAGGCCGCCGGTGTCGGCCTGCTCGATATCATGCCCCGGAGTGCAAGCAAGCTGCACGCGGTCGAGTTCCTGCAGGCCGAGCTTGGCGTCCCGAGCGAGCGCATCCTATTCGCCGGCGACAGCGGCAACGACTTGCAGGTACTGGCCAGCGCCATCCCGTCGGTGCTGGTCGCCAACGCGATGAGCGACGTTGCCCAACTCGCGATCGAGCAGGCCATAACCGCCGGCAATCGCACCGCCCTCTATCTGGCGCTGGGCGGAGTGCTTGGTATGAACGGTAACTACGCGGCCGGGATCCTGGAGGGTGTCGCCCACTTCCAGCCCGACCTGCTGCCCGTGCTGGAAGAGGCCACCCCTGACCCCCCTGTCCTGCAGCTGCCCACCGAGTGATTCCCGTAGGTGATGCCATGACTGGCGTCCCACTGATTTTCGGTGAGGTCCTGTTCGACCACTTCGAGGACGGCAGCCGGGTGCTCGGCGGGGCGCCCTTCAATGTTGCTTGGAATTTGCAGGCACTGGGCGCCGAGCCGCTCTTCGTCAGCCGCGTCGGCGACGATCCGGAGGGCCGCCAGGTGCGCGACCGGATGTTGCGGTGGGGCATGACCGCGGCCGGGTTGCAGCTCGATCCGGCCCACCCGACCGGTAGCGTAGCGGTCACCATCCGCGACAGCGAACCCACCTACGAGATCGTACCCGACCGCTCCTGGGACTTCATCGACGGCGACTGCGTGCCAGCCGGTGCCCCGGCGCTGATCTATCACGGCAGCCTTGCGCTGCGCTGTCCGACCAGTGCCGCCGCGTTCGAGGCCCTGGCGGCCCTTCATCCGGTGCCGATTTTTGTCGACGTCAACCTGCGTCCGCCCTGGTGGCACATCGATACCGTGCGACAGATGCTCGACCGGGCGACCTACGCCAAGCTCAACGAGGACGAGGTCAAACTGCTGCGCGGCGCCGATGGTGGCCTGAGCGAAGGCGCGCAGACGCTGCTCGAGCGTCATCGACTCGAATTGTTGATCGTCACCCGTGGCCACCATGGCGCGTTCGCATTGCAACACGACGGAGGGGGTGCCCGGATAGCACCCGCCCAAGACACGAAGGTTGTCGACACGGTCGGTGCCGGCGACTCCTTCACCAGCGTCGTGATCCTCGGCCTGCTCAACCACTGGCCGATAGGCACCACCCTGGAGCGGGCACAGGCCCTCGCCTCGGCGCTGGTCGGAACGCGCGGCGCGACCGTCGACGATCCTGCCTTCTACGCTCCTTTTCGCGACCGGAACCAGCCGTAACGCGTTCTGCCCGGTGAACCGGATCCCATGTACGAACAGGTCTCCCACTCGCTCCTGAACGAGATCCTCGATCGCCTCAAGCCAGAGATCCGGCGCCAGGACCTGCGCCACTTCTACACTCGGCTCGGTGCCAATTTCTACGCCATCTACGGCCTGTTCCATCTCCTCTACGGCCATCGGGGCGACTTCAGGGAGCAGATGTTGCGGCTGGTCGAGGTGATGGCGGACCAATACATCACCCGCGCCGATGCTCTCGAACGGACCGACAAGGAGCGCGAGCGCGACCACAACTGGTTCCTGAGCCCGCAGTGGGTCGGCATGGCGCTCTACAGCGAGGGCTTCGCGACCGACCTGAATGGAGTCAAATCGAAACTCCCCTACCTGCAGGAGCTAGGCGTCAACATGGTCCATTTGATGCCGATCCTGCGCTGCCCTGAGGGCGCCAGCGACGGTGGCTACGCGGTCAGCGACTTCCGCCAGATCTCCCCCCGCATCGGCAAACTCGAGGACATCACCGCGCGGGCGAACGCGAGTACCAGGACTACTACTACGTGTTCGACAACCGCGACGTGCCCGACATGTTCGAGGAGACCCTGCCCGAGATCTTCCCCGAGACCTCGCCCGGCACCTTCACCTGGGACGAGGCGATGGGCAAGTGGGTCATGACGGTGTTCAACCGCTACCAGTGGGACCTGAACTACAACAATCCGGCCGTGTTCATCGAAATGATCGACATCATCCTGTTCTGGGCCAATCAAGGGGCCGACATCGTCCGACTCGATGCGGTCGCATTTCTGTGGAAGAAGATCGGCACCACCAGCCAGAACGAACGCGAAGCGCACCTGCTGCTGCAGCTGATGAAGGACTGCTGTCAGGTCACCGCTCCGGGGGTGCTGTTCATCGCCGAGGCGATCGTCGCCCCGGTCGAGATCATCAAATACTTCGGCGAGGACGCGGTCATCGCCAAGGAGTGCGAGATTGCCTACAATGCGACCTTCATGGCGCTATTGTGGGACGCGGTCGCGACACGCAACGCCAAGCTGCTCGATCTGGGAATCCGCAACCTGCCCTCCAAGCTCGACCGTGCGACCTGGCTCAACTACATCCGCTGTCACGACGACATCGGGCTCGGCTTCGACGACCGCGACATCCATCTCGCTGGCTACGAACCGCTCGCCCACCGTCGCTTCCTGATCGACTACTTCACTGGCGCCTATGACGACTCGCCCGCTCGTGGACGCCCGTTCGGCGTGAACGAGAAGACCGGTGACGCGCGCATCTCGGGCACCCTGGCCTCGCTGGTCGGACTCGAGGCGGCGCTCGAGGCGGATGACCCCGAGGCAATCGACCGTGCGATCCAGATCATCCTGCTGCTGCACGGCATGATCCTCTCCTTCGGCGGCATCCCGCTGCTCTACTACGGCGACGAGATCGGTACCCTCAACGAACCGCAGCTTCCTCGACGACGCCCACAAGGCTGGCGACAGGCGCTGGATGCACCGCCCGAAGATTGATTGGGAACGCGCCGAGCAGCGCCATCAGCGCAACAGCGTCGAGCAGCGGATTTTTGATGGACTCAAGAAGATGATCGAAGTGCGCAAGACCATCCCGGCCTTTGCGGACTTCAACAACCGCGAGCTGATCGCGACAGCCAACCCGCACCTGTTCGCGTTCTGGCGCACCCACCCGGTGCACGCCAACGCCGCGATCCTGGTGGTCGCGAACTTCGATGCCTCACCTCGCCATCTAAATCTGAAGGAGCTCGGCAATCGAGGCATGTTCCAGTACGCACAGGTCACCGATCTGGTCAGCGGCGAGCAGCCGGCCCTGTTCCAAGAACAGCTAGTGATCCCACCCTATAGCTTCTACTGGCTGACCGACCAGCAGGTCGCCGCACTGTAGCCAGCGATTGACCGATGGCTCCGACCCGGGCGTCCACCCGCTGACCAGCACGCCCGGTGTCGAGATGCAGCCCGCCCTGACGCGCGAGGGTCTGCGGGTCGCCTACGTAGCAACGTCACCGCGGATATCCCCTTCGGGAGAAGACGGGTCCCTCAATGACGAGCGGCTCGACCATCGACTCGACACCGGGATCAAGACCCTGGTCTCGACAGCTTCAGCCCTGCAAACCGACTGAGTGTTTGAGCCCTACCCCCCTCGCCCCACACGACACTCGCGCGACGCAAAGCCGCGACCGTAAAGGCGACGGGGTACAACTGTTCGAAGTACCAAAGGTTGGCAAAGTAGAAGCCGATCGGTGTAGGTGATTCCAAGGATCCGGCGGCGATCTGCGCCGTCAAATAGTCGAGCGCGTTGTCGACGGCGAGGACAACCTCAGCTCGATCTGCTCCCGCCAGGGCTTCAACAGCCACCGCTGTCTCCTCGATCGAACCAGCGACGCCGGTGTCCCCGCCCCAGCTGCCGTCTTGGTTCTGAGCTGCCACCAACCAGGCTTCGGCACGGCTCATCTCGTCAGCCATGGCGTCGGGATCAGTGCTGGCGACGGCTTGCAGAGCCAACACGACGCGTGCCGTGCCATAGGTTGGATTCTCGAGCCGGTCGGCCGCTTCGTTGCCGAACCACAACGGCAGCCAGGTGCCATCCGGCCGCTGGTTGCGCCGTAGGAACTCGAGCCCTCGCTGGGTCCCGCGATCGATCCTGTCGCGAAGGCCCGGATCGACCTCACCGCGCCAGGCGATGAAAGCTCGCAAGGCATGGGCGGTCAGATCACTGGAGCTGCGATCAAAAGGCAACTTGCCCCAGCCGCGACAGAACGTTGGTATGCCGCCGTCGCGGTTCTGCAGGTCGAGCAGCCAACCCAAGCCGGCTTTGGCGGCGCCAAGGACCTCGGAATCGATCTCACCGAGGTGACGCAGCGCAAGCAGTGCCCCGGGGGTATCGTCAGCGTCGGGAACCCCGCCGGGCAAATCGGTCCAGGCCCAGCCGCCGGGTGCAGCGCCGGTGAACGGATGGACGGAACGGTATTGCTGATCTAGAAGCCAACGTCTGAGGACCTGGCGTCGATTCTGATCCAACCGCGGCGACGGCTCGGGGCCCTGGCTCAACGCCTGGATCGACAGGGTGGTCACCCAGGTGGCGAGGTCAACGTCGATCGGCCAGCTGCCGTCCGGACTGACCGCGCGTTCGAGAAACTGCAAACCGCGCTCGACGACGGGATGATCCTGCTCCCCCGCTCCGGCGAGACTCAACATCACAAACGAGGTCAACGGCACCGCCTCGAGAAAGCCTCCGGACGACGGTTGAATCGCCGTCAGTCGTCGCAATGTCGGCTGACGCAGCCGCTGACGCAAGGCACGCAGCACCGGATTACCCGACGGCCGCTGATGATGTTGCGACTGCCCCACCGCGATCAACGCTGGCAAGGCGTAACTCACCACCGGCAGCCCAAGGTAACGGAACCAACTCTGGGGTAATGCCGCCAACTCGAAGGGCAGCGCCGTCACCCCTCGGAAAGCCTGCGCCGATGGTCCGAGCACTCCGGCGAGGGCACAGAGGGTCAGGATGGGAATCGAAAACGTGCGATCCTTACCGTAGATCTTCTGGATCGCAATCTTGAGTGCCGCGGGCTCGAGATCGCCGAGATGTTGCCGCAACCAGGCTTTGCCACGATTGATGGTCGACCCATGACGCTCGGTTCCCACCGCCTGTAGAGCTGCCCAACAAAGCAATGTGGTACTGGGATTGCTGCAGCTGCGAACAGTATCTCCCCAGCCACCGTCGTCATTGATGTGACTCGCCAACCAATCGAGACCACCGTCGATGAGGCGCTGCAGTCGCTGATTGGGCCCCCGGCCCCGCTCGCACATCACCAAATACATGGCAAAGGTCGCGGTTGCGGTCGACAAAGCGCTGGCCGACAACTGGCCCCGCCAATGACCGTCGGGGCCGAGATGCTCGACCAGCCGTGACTCGGCAATCTCCAGCGCCTGTTGCAGACGACGGGCTCGATCTGGCAGCGCCGTGGCGGGCGCCGGGGCTTGGCTCACCGCGACCACACGCTCAGATGGCCGAGGGCGAGCAGGCCATAGAAGGTGTATTCGCAGTCCAGATCGTCGTCCGCCCAATGGCCGTGAAAGCCGCCGCGGTTGGTCCACAAGGTGTCGATGTAGTCGAGACAGGGCTCGAGGAGATCATCAAAAGGGTGTTGCAGCCCGGCCA
>JAJCXQ010000038.1 GCA_029263355.1 Acidobacteriota bacterium
CCGAGGATCCACTGGCCCGGGGCCGACCTCGTAGCGCGAGAGAAACTTTGGCTTCGACTCGCCGGGTAGATAGACGAGTTCTTGGAAGCACTCATCATGTTTCGTGCTAACTTCGGAGCGGCGGTGCTCCAGAAGAGGAGCTAAGGCTCGCTTGATATCTTCAGAAACATTATGTGGAAAAATCACTCCCCAGCCGCTCTCTTGGAGAAACTTCGCAGAATCTCCGAAACCCAACCCCATAGAGTCTGATTCCATCCGCTCTTTGGTTTCCTTGAGTTCCGCAAGGTGCTCAAGATCCCACTTCTCGCCCATCGCGAGAGCCGCGATCCTCTCCAGAGACAACGCTGGCACTAGCGAACGACCGGTCGAGCCATTGATACCGTTGATGACAAGTTCTTGTTCTTCGTTAGGCATATCTCTTCTCACGTGACGCGAGTTCCCGGATCCTTACCTTTTCTCGGCGGCCGTCCGGGGCCGTCAGTTCTCAGCATTCGGCTTCCTGAATCTCACGCCGAGCACCTCATCGATTCGCCATTCCGAGTAAGGCGACTCGGCGTGGTTTACTTGGGGGTTCTTAAAGAGGATCTCTAGATGAACTACTGTCCCTCGAGTTTCAGGCGGATAGTCTCGACCTTCAATGGTCGTGAAGTTCCACCAGATCCAGCGCTCATCGGCATCAAGCACAACTTGTCGAGAGTCGGGCTCACCAAGGAGTTGAAGGACCTGGGCGGCCGACTTGCCGCTGACGAGATACTTGATCTCGTCAAACGACTGCCCTGACCGAGCCGCCGGCTGGCGGCACCCGGCCAGGAGCAAGCCGGCGAAGACGACCGCCAGGCCACTCGGGCATACTGTAAGCCGTTGCATCGACCGCATCCCTCCGATCTCACTTTCAAAACATCACAACTCAAGGCTGATTCGATCGGAAGCCGCTGCCGGGTACGGGAAAAGGGTCGCCGCCGTCACCGGTCGCCGCCGTCTCTTCCTCTTCTTCGGGTTCGCTCGGAGGCTCCGGCGGCGCATAGTCATCGCCACCATCACCGACTGTTCCGGGCGCGTTCGCCACTCCGGGAATTCTCGATCTCCTACTTTCGGTACTCGCTGCCATTGCATCCTCCTCCAGTTGCGGAACGCTGCCGCGGCGACTTGCCGACGTAGTTTGTTCCCGGGTTTCGTACGAGGAGAAACCGCCGCGAGAGTTTCGTTTAGAGACCGCTAGTTTTTTTTCTCATCAGCTCTCGCTGCGCGGCGGCAGCAGGCGTTGTCTGCCAATCTCCCTCGAGCACGAACCCCGCCCAATAGTAGGGCGCCGCGAAACCTGAAGCCCTGAGCGCGATCTGCGCTTGTCGCAGTGCCTCGGGCGGCTCGAGCCCATCCCGAAGGAGTCTGCTATAGAACAGTTTCATCAACTGGGCTGTGGCTCTATCACTCACACTCCACAGAGACACCAGAACCCGTTGTGCGCCGGCGTCGAGAAAGCCACGAGTCAACCCCACCAATCCTTCGCCGCGAATCGACTCGCCGAGCGCCGTTTCGCAAGCGGAAAGCACCACTAACTCAGCTGCCAGATTCAACCGGTGGATTTCGTAGGCCCAGAGATAGCCATCGATCCGGCGCCCCTCTTCATCGTACTGTGCAAGCATCAATCCAGAGAGCTCGCCACGCCGATCGTCGAGATGGCCGTGGGTCGCGAAGTGGATAATCTCGGCGTTTTCGAGCGCCCCACTGAAAACGAAGTCACGAGTCGCAGCGGGTCCGATAGCGGCATGCACGCTCTCTCCTGCCGTCAAGTCGAGGATGGCGGCGGCTTCTTCTGCGGCATGCGGCAACAGCGCGGTATCCAGAGGCGGGGCGGGTCGCCCAAGTGAGACTTCGCCACCCGTGGCGAGCCGATTATCGCCGACCGACTCCTCAGCAACACGGCGGACCGTAGGTGCTGCGATGAGGGCCATGAGATCGAGCGCCGGTCGACGTACCGCTGCCCGCGATCGGAGGGCCGCCAGCACCGATGCCGAAGGGGTCGTCGTGATCTGATGGGTCAGCAGCAAGGGTTCCGCGCCCGTCGTCGCAGCCAAACCGCCGGGATGTGGCAAAGCCGCGAACGGGATGTAACGCAAGGCGCCGTCCGGAACGACCGCGAGCCGAGGCCGATCGAGTAGATCCGCAACCGGCGCGAGGATCATCGCGGAGAGTTCCCTACCGAGGTGATCGAGCTTCCAGTTCCGGATCCGGTGGGCGCCGCCACGCATCGCCTCGTAGAGCTCGCGAGCCACTTTTTCGATTTCTGCACGCGGTGGCAGCGGACGCCAGACGACGCCAGACTCGGTTATCGCCCAGACGGCACTCTGCTGCTCACCGAGATAGAACTCGAGCAACACCGTCTCCGGGTCAAGCAGCTGCCGAACCTCCCGCCCCGAAAGGATTCTCGGCTCACCCAACTGCCCCTGTGGGTATGCCATGTGCAGCCGCTCGAGAAGGACTCCTAGCTTTGTCTGGAGCCGCTGGACCTCCTCGTCGGAAGCACCCTCCAGTGCCAGGCTCTCGACCTTGGCACGGTGCAATGCGATACGCACCTCCTCGACCTCCTCCGGCATGTCGCGCTTGGTCTGGAACCGGGCCATGGATTCGAGGAAGCTGCGTGCCCGCGCGCTCTCGAGAAGCCAGAAGGCTTCTTCTGAATGGCCGGCTCGCGGATGGGTAGCGTGGAGTTCGAGTGCAAGATCGATCGCTAGCTGGTAGTAATCGTACTTGCGATCCAGGAACGAGGCCCGCAAATCACTACCCAAAGATTCTTCGCGGATCGCTTCCACGATGTCCAGGGCTTCGCCGATCCATTCCCGCGCCTCGGCCAGCGCGTTGCGGCGGCGGGCATTCTTCGCCAAGTCGAATAGCGCTTGCGCTGTCGCATTCTTGTAGCCTACTCGACGGAGCTCCGCCAGGGCTTCAAGGTAGCAGCTACGAGCCGTCTCGAGACCGCCAAGTCGCTCGACGATCCGGCAGCGATTGCCGCGGACCACCGCGGTGTTCGGTGTGTCGTTCAGCGTTTGAAATAGCTCTTCAGCCTGCTCGTAGGCCGCCAGGGCTTCGCGAGGACGATTCATTTTCTCGTACAACAGGCCCAAGCTGTTCACGGTGCTCGCAATTCCCCTGGGCTCTCCGAGGTCGCGACGCAGCTCGGCTGCTTGCGCGAGCAGCTCGCCCGCTTCGGCCAGAGCTTTCTCGGTCGCGAGCCCCGCCAGAACATTGCCGAGTCGTGTCAAGGTCCGTGCCCGCTGAGCCTTTGTCTTCGCTTCATCCGACGTGGGCTGATCCAAGACAAACAAGGCTCGCCGCAATTCATTGATGCTCTCGCGCGTCTGTCCGCGATATTGGTAGATCGCACCGAGTTCCGTTCGGATCCGTGCTTCGTGAAGGACTGGCGAAACATTGTGCTCGGCGACATCCAGGGCTTCGCGAAGATGCCGCCGCGCCGCCTGCGGGTGGCGCAGCCGCCTTTCGATCTTCGCCAGGTCGAAAGCAAGCACCGAGATTTCATGCCTATCTCCGATCTCTCGCCAACGCGCGAGCGAGCGGGAGTAATAAACTTCGGCGGTTTCCAAATCGCCACTCCGCGACGCGATCCTTCCCAGCTGGTGCAGGCACCGCGCCTGCTGGGAAATGACTCCAAGCCGCTGATACAGCTCAGCAGCACGGGAATAAGCAGAGATTCTTCTAGCACGGTGTGCCTCGCCTGATGGCAGACTTTTGCCGATCGCATAGCGCGTCCGTGCTTCCCGAAGATCGGCCCCTAGTTGCTGCCACAGCTCAGCGGCCTCGCTATATTTCCTGGCGGCGAACAGAGATTTCGTCGTCGACAGAGACTCCGCCTCAAAAAAAGTCCGCTCGGCTAGATCCCAAGCTCGATCCCTCGGGCTCGGATCCTGCCGCGAACCAAGATTCAGTCGATAGGTGTTACGCGAGTTCCAGGCTTCGATTTCCAGGCGATAATCACCTCCTACGTCGGCAACGAAAACCACAACTTCCCTAGTCTGCGATCGGTCCTGGTAGTCGATACGGACAACCTTATCCCCCGCCGGTGAGTGCAAGGAGAGGGCGACGTCTCCCACCAACTGCTCGGCCTCGATCGCAAACAGCTGACCCGCGACAAGGTCGACACCGAACGAGTGGACCACGCCAGCGAAAATCGATCGCTCCCGGGGCTGATCGAGCGCAAATTCCAGGGTCGCGGCCGCCTTCGGTTCGAAAACCGGTCGATCCAGCGCCTGATCTGGCGAAATCGACGGCGCCTCAGCGGCGGGGTCACACGCCACCATCAAGGCCGCCGCCGCGAGGATGGGCCACTTTGCCGACTTGTTCACGCCGGACCTAGCGATGCACGACTCGCAAATCATACTCCTCAACGGCTTCGTAGCTCCCCTCCTTCAAACCAGAAACCACGACCCGAATCACTCCGGCCGGTAGCTGATCCGACGCAACGGCAACCAGCAGCAGATCCTCGGATACCGACAAGCCTTCGCGGCGCAGGACCCTTCGATCAGCACCGGTGAAGAACTCGGCGCGAAACGCATCGAATGCCAGGCCGCTATCCACCAACAGGAGGACCATGCCTGGCCTGCCAGCCTCGAGTACCAGTGTCGGTATCGCCGACGTCCGGCTCCGGGTACTTCGCTCAGCAGCGATGACGCGCGGAAGGTCCGCGAAAAAAGCTTGCCGTTCCTGGCGCAACCCCCGCAACTCGAAGCCGAGACCTGCCACCACCAAAGCGAGGCTGGCAGCAGCAGCCCAACCGACTCGATGGATCATCATGATCCGCGATTGCGACCGCCCTGAGAGCAATCGGGACCGAAGCTTACCCCAAGCTCGCTCGAGCTCGTGATTCGAAACGACTAGGACTTCCGGACGGGCCGATTCGAGCTCCGCAAGCCCGAGATACAGGCTACTGCACGACTCACACGCGACAAGATGTTCTCGAATCGCTTGCTCCTCATCCGAGTTCAACCCTCCAGATCGATACTCCGCGAAACTTTCTGGTTCTGGATGCTCCTCTACCGTACGACGATTCTCGCGCAGGTGAGACTTCAGCGATGCAGCAAAGTCGGAATCGTTCACGATACCCCCGAAAACTTCGCTTCGCGCCACCTCTTAGCGTAAGCCAGATCAGCCCCTCTCCCCATTGCAGGAGAAACCCTCGAGTTCTTTTCGTTTAGGGATCTATCGATCACTCTTATCCTCCAGGCTCTCTAGTCGAGCCAGTCCGCCGCATCCGGGAACTGGCTCCGCAGGCGTTTGCGAGCTGCGTGAACATGAACCCTCGCTGTGCTGGGGGCCATCTTCAGCAACTCTCCGATCTTGCCATAGCCATACCCTGCCAAGTGCAGTCGCAAGCAATCTCTCGGCTTCTGCGGCAGGTTTTCTATTACCGCCATCACCAACCGAACTCGCTCCCTAGTGGCCGCTCCCTTCTCCGGAGAATCTCCAACGTCTGCGGGGCCAAGACTCTGCGGCTCGTCTCCGTCCGGGGGAGGCTCATCAGCTTTGTGTTTCTTTCGTGAAAGACGCCGCCACTCGTTCCGGAGAAGGTTAGCCGCGATCCCAAACAGCCACGAGTCAAACGAGCCATCCCGTCGGAAAGAATTGATCCGCTGAAAGGCCTGAAAGAATGTATCCTGGGCTAGCTCCTCGGCACGCTCACTATCCCGTAGCCGGCCGGCGAAAAAGCTACGGATCCTGCTGAAGTAGAATCGAAAGACTCGCCGGCTGTTGGCTTCGACGTCTCTGCCCTGCTGGAGTGCTTCGACCCAGCGGAGAACTTTTGTTCCTCCCTCCGTTCGCTTCCCCATAAGCTAGCAATCGCACCTTCCGAGTGGTCTTCGAGCAGTGAATGGCACGACACTCTCACAAAGGTTCGAGTCGAACCAGTTGTGCATAGGATCTTATCGGCCAAGCAAGGAACGCCGAGATGATAGCAAAAGCGGTCACCCTCAGCAGAGGCCTCCCATGAAGGCCCACGTCAAGAGGCGCGCTATCGCCCCCAACCTCGATCCGCGCCTACAGGCTCCCCCCAAACTCTCCCCCGAAACCTGCTAACCTTCGACGCTAACCCAACACCCCCCCTACCTCCCCCCACCACCACCATGCCGGCCCGCAAGCCCATCAACCTCCGCAAAACCCCGACACTCCGAAAAAGCCCAGCCCGGCAATCAAAACGGGTGACGGATCGGATCAAGGCGACGCGCAGTCTGCTCGCCATGCTCGAGTCGGCCCGAAGCCGAGCGGCGAAGGGCTTCAGTGACAAACTCGCGGACGAGCTGCGCGACGGGGAGGTGATGCCTGACCAAGGGCTGGCTCTCGATCTCGTCGGCCGTTCGGTGAAGACGGCGCTCGAGCTGCTGGTGAAGGCCGACGATGCCTACTGTGGCCAGGCGACGCAACGGCAGTTGCTTGCCGAAGCGTGTCGATATGTAGCCAGCGATGAGATTTATCCCGAGCTGGTGGAGGTGCGCCGCGAGATCGACGCGCGGTTTGGCAAGGAGGCAGGTGGCCAAGTGCATGCCATGAAAGGACGGACACCGCGCCAACCCAAGGCCCTGCACTTGCAGCTCGAAGGCCTGGTGATGGCGCTCAAAGGACAGCGGGCGTTGCCTCAACCGTTGCGGCCTGGGCCTCCTGGGGAGCGCGCAGCCTGGCTGGCGCGGCTGGAGACGGGCTACATGAAGTTGACCACGATGCTCGAGGAGCTGCAGGCACACGAGATCCGAGACGCCGCCCTGCGCCAGGGGCGTGACTTCGAGCTCGAGAGCTTCGACGTAGTTTATGGCGAGGCGCTGGACTTCGCGCGTGCGGTTCTCCAATTGGGCGGCTGCGCCAAGAACTTGACCTGGCATCTGCTGCCCACCGTGCAGCAACGAAAATTGAAGCGCAAAGCGAGGCAGGAGAGCGACTCGCGCGCCGAAGGCTTGCGGACCAGGAAGACATTCGGAGAAAGTGCTTAACTCTGCCGCATTGAATATTCTTTTTCTCCGCGCGGAGCCTTTGACGGCGAAAATCTGAGGGCAACGGTCGTTTTCTCGACCCCTGAACGGGTCGTGCCGGCTTTCAGCAGCAGATCGGCCTGTTGTCGGTCAATTTTTGCGTGGCGCGGCGATCAAACACGCGGTGGTTCATCGATTTTCGCGTGGTTCAGAGATCAGACCAGCGATAGTTTATCGATTTTCACGTGGTGCTGAGATCAAACCAGCGGTAATTTTTCGATTTTCGCGTGGCACAGCGATCGAACACTGAGGATTCTCAGCATTCAAGCGCCTTAAATGATCAACATTCTGGAAATTCTCAGCATTCAAGCGCTTTAAATGATCAACATTTGGACGATTCTCAGCATTCAAACGCTTTGAATGATCAACATTCCGGGAATTCTCAGCATTCAAACGCTGTAAATGATCAACATTATGGAATTTCTCAGCATTCAAATGCTGTGAATGATCAGAATTTTGCCTGCGAATCGACTCGAGGCCTGGTCTTCAGTCGTCTTCGGCCTCGGGCGTGGATGGTGGCTGCCACGAGGAGCCATAACCCATGAGCCGCGCCCGTTGGGCACCAGCCTTTTCCCTCGCCCACTGCCGCCGTTTCGGCTTGAGTCGCTTTTGGTAGTGCTTGACGCTGGCGTGGCGGTTGCTACAGGCGCGGGTGCACCATTTGCGAGACTTGCCGCCGTTGCGGGCAACAAATAGCAACTCGCAGGACTCACCGGAGCACTGAGCGACCCGCTGCCGATCCTCTGACGTGAGGAGGTCGGCAGCGGACATCAGCACGGGCCACAACATGCGATCGAGATCTTCGT
>JAJCXQ010000039.1 GCA_029263355.1 Acidobacteriota bacterium
GGTTCGTCTGGTCGATATCGTCGGCGCCCGTCGGTTTGGCGCCGCGGACGCCGAGAAGGTGCGCCGCGCCGAGCGCAGCATCGATCAGCGGCTGTCACGCAATCTCGGTATCGAAGCCGACCGGGGTGACGACGAGCCCGGTATCCAGATCGTGTTACCAACTTTTTATGCCGGCGACCGGCATGTGATTCTGCTCGATCTGGTTGTGCCGGGCCCCGGGCCGGTGGCCGAGGTCACCGCGCGATTCAAGGACTTGGCGCATCTTGGCAACGGTGTCGCCCAAGCGTCGTTGGATCTGTCACGACGCAAGGTGAGTCGCGGCCCGCTCGAACGTAATGTGCTCGAGAACTTGTTAGCGCACCGCTTGCGCGGGGTGCTGGACGGGGCCGGCAGGGACGTCGCGTCGGGAAATCGCGAGGCGGCGTACCGCAGCTTGGCGGAGCACCGCCAGTTGTTGATGGGCCTCGGCCAAGAGCTCAGGGGGTTCGACAAAGATCGCGACCTGATGCGCGATATCGCCATGCTCGACGAGTATTTAAACCTGATCGGTAGACCAGCGGCGCCGACCGAAGAGCAGCAGTTACATCTCGCCGAGTCGCTACGTTACGCCGCACGTCTCAAGGTGCTGCCAGCACCGCAACCGATGGGAGGCTCAAAATGAAGAACACTGGTGGATGGAGCGGTGCTGGTTGGAACCTCGTGATCATTTGGATGTTGGTTTCGGCGTCTCCACTGGCGGCCCAGGTTGATGCCGGTGGCCTGGTCGAGTTGCCCCTCGAGGTTTACAATCGGTTGATCGAGACCGCCCGGGATCCGCATACTCCGCCGCGGCCGGCGCCGGCCGGTTACGCCCTGGGTAACGCCCAGGTGACCGTCACGGTGGACGGTCGACAGTCGCGGCCGAGCGCCGAAGTGCGGGCTGACCTCACCGTTGATGTGCTGGAAGACGAATGGGTGCTGATTCCGGTGCTAGCCGCCGGGACGCCGGTGTCGGCGGCGACGGTTGATGGCGCCAAGATCCAGTTGATCAACGCGCCGCAGGGGTTGTGTTG
Source organism: Acidobacteriota bacterium (assembly GCA_029263355.1). Taxonomy (GTDB): domain Bacteria; phylum Acidobacteriota; class Thermoanaerobaculia; order Multivoradales; family J023; genus JAAELT01. The sequence goes on from JAJCXQ010000039.1 coordinate 1,053, forward strand.
GGCCACCAAGACCCAAGGCTCGTTTGCGATGCGGCTGACCTACCGGGTCGACGCGGTGCGCTCCGACGCTGGCGTCTCCCTCGGAGTCCCGGTGCCCCTCGCTGCCGCCACCACCTTGCAGGCGACTCTGCCCGGCACCGGGCTCGATGTTGCGGTCATTCCCTCAGCCGGCACCCGGCTCACCGCCCGCGGTCAATCGACGTTGGTCAACGCCACCATCCCTTCAACCTCCGGTATTCAGCTCTCCTGGCGTTTGCCGGCGGGGGAGGGGCATATCCTCAGTCGTGCCGTCTACCGTGGCCAGCTGACCGGCAACGCGGTGACCTGGAGCGGTGAGCTGTCGGTTGAGCTGCTTAGTGACGAGACGGCGATCCTGCCGCTGTTGCCACGCACCGTGACCTTGCGCAACCTCGCCATCGACGGCAACGACGCTCCGATCCTTATCGAAGATGGCCGTTTTGCAGTGCTGGTCAAAGGTCGAGGGCGGCATAAGCTGGTCGCCGGTTTCGAGGTGCCGGTGCGTCGCGGCGATGGCCCGCCACGGGTTGACCTCGAGGTGCCGGAGGTGCCGGTGTCACGTTTCGAGCTGACCCTGCCGGGAAAGAAAGACGTCACGGTGAGTCCGGCGTCCAACGTCGAGTCACAGATTCGCGGCGCCAACACCGTCGCCACCGCCCATGTGCCGCTGACCTCCAAGGTGACCCTCACCTGGGCGGAAGCGGTGCCGGAAGAGGTCCGCACCGAGGTGCGCGCCAACGCCGGTGTTTACCACATGGTCTACGCCGAAGAGGGAGTGCTATACGTGCGGGCGCTGGCCGACTACGAAGTCACCCGCGGTGAGACCAATGTGCTGCGGTTTGCGGTGCCTGCCGGGGTGCAGGTGGGTAGCGTGTCAGCGGCCGGAGCGGTTGCAGACTGGCGTCTCGGGGAGGGTGAAGGCGATTACCGCGAGGTGACGGTGTTCTTGGATCGCCAGCTCCAAGGACGGCTGGTTGTCGAGGTCGAATATGACCTCTCGATCATCGCGGACGTTTCGGCCGCTGCGGACGAAGCGGGTTTTGTCGTGCCGCTGATGCGCTCCCTCGACGCCCAGCGTCAGCGCGGCATGGTGGCCTTGCTGTCGAGCCAGGATCTAGCGTTGAAGCCGGTGGCCGACGATGGCGCCACCCGGGTCGGGGAGAATCAGCTGCCAGCTTTTGTCCGTCAGGCGGTGGAGATGGCGGTGGCTCACACCTACAAATACATTGAGACACCGCCAGCGTTGACCGTTGCGGCGGCGCCCCCGGAGCGTCAGCAAGGGCGTTTCGACGCCGAGGTCGACACCTTGATCTCGTTGGGCGAAGTGACCATGAAAGGCTCGGCCAGCGTCGAGGTCGACGTCAAATCGGGCCGTATCATGGAGCTCGAGCTGATCTTGCCGGCCGGCGTGAACTTGCTCAGTCTCACCGGACCCTCGGTGCGTCAACATCGCATCGTGACGGGCGCCGACGCCGTTGACGAAGATGCCGCTGACGCCGTCGCTGAAGAAGAGGCCGTTGACGAAGCTGCTGACGAGGAGGCGGAACAGGACACTGCAGAAGACACCGTCGATCAACACATCGCCGTCGAGTTCACCCAGGAGATGGAAGGACAGTTCCGCCTCGAAGTCGCCTACGAGCGCATTCTGTTCGCCACCGAGGCTGAATTCGAAGTGCCGACACTGAGAGTGCCCGGGGCGGAGGTTGAGCAGGGGCGGGTTGCGGTCGAGGCGCTGTCGGCGGTTGAAGTCAGGCCGGCAGCCACCGACCGTCTGACCTCCCTCGACGCCGGCGAGCTTCCCCAGCAGCTCATCCTACGTACTACCAATCCGATCCTGCATGCCTACAAATACGTCAGCCCGCCTTATCGCCTGGCGCTTGCCGTCGACCGTCACGAGGTGGTGCAGGTCCATGAGGCGGCGATTGACCAGGCGGACTATCGCACCCTCTTTACCCGTGACGGCTTGTCTGTGACCACCGCGCGTTACACGGTGCGTAACAGCCGTCGCCAGTTCCTGCGGGTCAAGCTTCCGCCGGAATCCAAGATCTGGTCGGTTTTCGTCGACGGCCGGCCCGAGAAACCCGCTCGCACCCAGGGTGACGACGGCGCGGAGTGGCATTTGATCAAGATCATTCATTCCACCGAGGGTTTCCCGGTAGAGCTGGTGTTCGAGACCCCGGCGAGCGCCATCAAGGGCCTGGGCACGGTTCAGGGGTTGTTGCCGCGGCCCGAGATCCTGGTCACCCGCACCCATTGGGATGTTTATGTTCCCGAGGGAGTGGAATACGGCAAACCGTCGGACGAGATGAAACTCGTCACCGCTCCCGAGCGTATCGACGCCGCTGACCTCGGCGCCGAGATGGCGCGTCTCGAAGCCGGTGCCAATGCCCAGGTGATCGAGCCGCTCAAACTGGTGATCCCCACCGCCGGCATCCACTTCGCCTTTGAGAAGCTTTACGCTAACCAGGGTGACCGCGACGCCGGTTTTGCGATCCCCTACGCCTCGGGTTTCGGTCGCACCTTCGGTCGCCTGCTGAGCTTTCTGGGCGCCGCCGTTTGCTGGATCGGCTTCGGTCTGTTGGTGCGTGGTCATGTCCGCCTGGGTGGCGGCCTGATCGCCGTCAGCTTGATGTTGCTCAGTGTGCTGATCGGTCGTTACCAGCTCAGCGCAGCGCCCGGTGTGTGGCTCAGCGTCTTGCTGTTGTTGGGACTCGGCGCCTTCTATGGCAAGGCAGCTTGGGACCGTCGACGTGAAGAGGCCGAAGTGTTGGCCTGAACCGAGGTCGCAGCGACCCCCATGGGCCGGGCGCCGCTGGCCATCCTCCCGAGGGGGTGTTCGATCCTCGATCCCAGAGCTCTTCACCCAGGGCTCTTCACCCGGTGCGGTCAGCTAGGCATTCTCCCCCAGACTCACTCCCCTAACAGGCCGTGGCAAAAGTCAGACCACGCTGAGAACGGTTCTTTTCCTCCAACTCTGCGTTACGAAATCTCTAGAGATCACCAATATCCATGCGATTTCAAGCCTTGATTTGGCGAAAAATTCCTCGCTCTCAGCGCGGAGCACTTTCACCACGGCCTGCTAAGGACACAGACACGACGTGCGAGTTTGGCGAAGACACGTCACGCCTTGGGCTCCAGCGAGCCAGACGCAAAAAACCCCTGAGAACGGCGGTTCCCAGGGGTTGAACGATTGCTCGCTATCAGTGCCCTACAACGTTACGGACAGGTGGCAAAAGCCTGCGTGTCGGTGATTGCCGGTGACGGTGAGCCGCCTGGATGTGACGACGTCCAGACCTGGCCGCTCTCGGTGTCTTCGATCGTCAAGTCCCAGCTGACATCGGTGGCGGCAGAGACGAAAACCCAGAAGTGGCCGTTGATCGCACAACCATCGAGGACCTTGACCAGCATCTCCCAGTTTTCGGGGTCGAAGAAGGCGAGATTACCGGAGATGTCGGAGGCGCCACCCACGGCGAAGCCTGGGCCGCTGCCGAACGGCTCGACGCTCCAGTTGACGGTAGTGGCGAAACGCCGATTCTGGAAACAGAGGGTGGTGTTGTCCGGTCGACAGAGGGAGGTGAATTGCTGTTCGGTCTGTTGATCTGCTGCAACGTCGCCGGGAGTCAACAACAAGGGATGATAGTCATTGGTCAGCCAGCGGCCGAGCTGGCTGCCATAGTCCGGGCTGCTTACCACCCCACTCTGACCGCCTGGAATGATCTGCTGAGCGTCGATGCCGGCTGGGTCGAGGACGCCGATGAAACGGCGGGCCGGCCCGGAGCCGAACATGAAGTCGTTGACCCCATCGGCGCGGGAGCTATGGGATGAGGCGTCTACTGCTTCGTAGCCACCGGACCGGGCGACGCCCAGGAGCTCGGCAGAAACGTCATTGAAGCCTCCGGCGTTGGGGATGTTGAACGGGCCGCCGAGGGGATGATCGAAGACGATTCGGTGCAGATAACCCCAGCGGTAGTTATCCTGATTGGTGGAGTTGCCAAACGCTGCGGCGAAGTCGTCGCCGGCCAAGAGGTCGAGGGCGGCTCGTAAGTTCTGTAACAAGATGACGTCACGATCTTGCGCCGGAGTGAGACCGAGCCCGGTCTGGAGGAAGGGTATACCTGAAGCGCCGACCCCGTTGCTGGCGTCGAAGTTCATCAGCAAATTGGCCAGGCCGTTGTAGGCCGAGCGGCTGTCGGGGAGAAAGTCGCCCAAACCTACCTGGGTCAGGGTGCCGTCGATGACCTGTTGCACCACCTGGCCACGGAAGACGCTCCAGATGGTTGCCGCGACGCTGTGGGCGATCTCGTCGGCGGAAGGCTGCGGCAAGTTCGATGGGTCGTCACCAGGATCGTAACCCTCGGCGATACCGGTTGGCGAGCTGAAATCCCAAGCCATCAAACGGGTGACCGCTTCCGCGACCCCAGGGTCGGCGGCCAATGCCTGGAGCGCCGCCGGTGCACTGGGGTCAGCAGCATTGGCGAAGGCGGTGATCAGGTAGGGGGCTACCAATTCGGCGTCGAGCAGTTGATTGTTGGCCTGGATCTGTTCGAGATCTTCTTTGGTTGCGGTGCCACCGTTCGCCAGCAGTTCCTCCATCAGGCGTCCGATGCGGCCAACCCGCAAGCTGACGTAGCCGGGGCTGAGGTAGAACGCACCGCCACCGGGTCGCACTTCGTTCAAGACGTTGTTGTCGAGGGTGTTGCCCACCGGGTCGTTGTTGGCGTTGATGATGTAACCCTGGGGTGGGTTCACCAGCTGCGGCATCTCGGCAAAAGGCAGGATCTCGAAGCCGAGGCTCTGATTGGGTTGCGGATTCTGAATCGCCATCCACTCGTGACGCAGGGTGTGACTGCCGTCGCGGATTAGGAAGGGTGGCATGCCGCCATCGGGGAAACCGAGGGTTTGGAGGTCTTCGCGGATCGGCAGCTCGGCGCTCGTGAAGTAAGCGATGTTGCCGTTGACGTCGGCGTAAGCCCAATTCTGCGAGCCGACATCGAAGAACTGCAGGGCGTTGGAGAAGTCGTTGACGGTGTTGGCGCGCAGCCAGCCAAAGAACGCCTCGAATTCGAGGGTGCCGTGCCAGCCGGTGTATTGCACGCTGAAGCCAACCGGTGGCTGTTGGCTGGTGTCGAGCGAGATGATCGGACCATTGTTGCGGCGGGGAACGACCAAGGTCAGGCCGCCGTCCAACGGGCCGATGCCAGAGTCCGCCAAGTTGTCGAGTTGTTGATCACCAATCTGATTGACCAGGAAGGTCTGCGGGATCAAGATCAGCGGCTCTGGCTGGCCGTCGAAGAGGGTGTGGGTCGGCAGCCCGCTGTTCGGGTCGACGACCAGGATCTCTTGGTAGACGTCGGTGACGTCCATCGGGTTGACGGTCGATCCCCAGCACATTGTCTGGTTGCAGCCTTGAACCAGCCCCGGAGCGCCGGGGAAGCTGACGCCGTTGGCGTCTAGGCGGTCGAAGTCCGGGGCTCCTGCTTTGGCGACCTGCGTCGCGCTGGCGTCTCTCTCGGCGCCGTTATCTGGGCCACTGCCGCGATAGCTGGCGGCGGCGCGGTAGCTGGAGGCTGCGCCTTCCGGCAAGCCACACCGAGGCTCCGAAGATGCCATCAAGTGGGCCTCGTAGAAGGTCGACGGTGTGTTGAGCGCCAGATGGGGATCGTTGGCGAGCATCGGAAAACCGGAAGCGCTGCGGTCGCCTGCGACCAGCCACCAGTTGCTGCCGGTATCACCAGCGCGGCGTTCCAGGGCCTGCTTCATCAGGGGAACCCTCGCCAGCTCGGCTCTCGTACGTTTCGCGAGCTCTAGTGTCCTCGCCGTTGGCGCCGCAATTTCGTGCCCCTGCCCGCTGCGTTGGGACCCCGTGGTCGATGCTGACGAATCAATCGATATCGTTGGATCGAAGGGGGCGTGTCGCATCACATCTTCGAATAACAAGGCCATGCCATCAAAGCCACCGATCGCTCCAGCTTGCGCATAAGCGCCCGCCATCACCGTCAGATCGAGCTCGAGTAGGTCGAACGAAAGTCCAAAGGCGAGACCTTTGCCGAGCACCAAGCTGTCAACCACGCTCCAAGGCAGGACTGAAGACAACTCCAGGCCGCCATACTCGGGCGGCAGAGGGTTTCCTGCGAGGTAAGCGTTGATGCCATCGGCGTAAGCTTGCAGCTTCTCCAGCGCGTCGCCGAGGCCATTGGCTTCGTAGGCTGCAAGACTGGCTTCGGCAGCCCGCCTGAGTCCCAGATTGCGCAGTTGCACGTCGGACTCCAGAGCTCCGCTGCCGACCATCTCCGCCAACGTACCGCTGAACGTCCGCCGCAGCGTATCCATCTGAAAGAAGCGATCTTGGGCGTGGACATAACCCTGCATGAAGAGGGTGTCGTGGTCGCTGCCGGAACAGATGTGGGGGACGCTGTTCGAGTCGCGGATGACCAAAGCGTCACCTCTGAGGCCAGGCAACTCGGTCGGTTGGGCGGTGGCCCACGAGGCTGTGAGTCCGCCGGCCAGAGTGACAACCAACAGAGCTACTCGAAGCCGCAGCATATGACGCGGGACATGTCGCGGAACGGAAGTGAACGACATAAGGTCTCCTTAGGCAGTAGTCAGAGATTCAGCGAGCTTGGCGAGATAGATGGGAGCCAAGTATACCGGGCGTTCTTCCTCGACTCGAATCGGATATGATCAGGGAACGGGCGATGAGGTATGGGATAGATAAATTGTGAGTCGAAAAACTTCTGGTCATCAGTGAAGGAAGACCGACTGCAACGTTAGTTGTCAGTGAAAGGTCTGCTTTACGCTCGTGGAATTCGATAGCGACGTCTTTGTTAGCTATGCCCATATTGACGATCAAGCATTGGTCGAAGGGCAGAAGGGATGGATCTCCAACCTCCATCGTGCATTGGAGATCCGTCTCGCGCAGTTGATGGGCAAACAGCCCAAGATCTGGCGTGATGCCAAGCTGCAAGGTAACGATGTGTTCTCGGACAAGCTGATCGATCGCTTGAGCCGGGTAGGTCTGCTGGTTTCGGTGCTGTCACCGCGTTATGTCAATTCCGACTGGTGCACCCGTGAGCTACGAGAGTTTTACCGGGTTTCGGAAGGAACCGGCGGCCTGCGTCTCGGTGACAAGATCCGGGTGTTCAAAGTCGTCAAGACGCAGATTCCCGTCGAGCAACATCCCGGGGAGTTGCATGACGTCTTGGGTTACGACTTCTTTGTCGTCGATCCCGAGACCGGCCGCGCCCGCGAGTTGAGTCAAAGCTCGGGGCCTGAAGACTCGCGGCAATATTGGGCGCGTCTCGACGATCTGGCTCACGACATCACCGAGGCGCTGACCCTTTTGGGCCAATCGAACGGGACCCAGGCGACGATCGCCGCAAACGTAACGTCGGGTGGTGAACAGGCGACGGTCTATTTGGCGGAGACCAGCTTTGATCTCAAGAACGAACGCGACGCGATCAAACGTGAGCTCCAAGGGCACGGCTACAAAGTATTGCCGGACCGGCCGCTGCCGCTGATCGCGACGGAAGCTGGAGACCTGGTGAAGGACGACCTCGAACGCTGTCGGCTGTCGGTCCATTTGGTCGGTCGCAACTACGGCATTGTTCCGGAGGGGTCGACAGAGTCTTTGGTGGTGTTACAAAACGAAGTCGCGATCGCCTGTAACGCCACCGACTTCACGCGGTTGATCTGGATGCCGCCGGATCTCACCACCGAGGACGAGCGGCAGCAGAGATTCATCGAAAGCCTGCACAACGATCCGCGCATCCAGGAGGGGGCGGATATTGTGGAGTCACCTCTCGAAGACCTCAAGACAGCGATTCACAAGAAGTTGGAACCGACGGAAGACGAACCCACTGACGATGGCGACACCCTCGGCGAAGTTGATCTCGGTGACGAATTGATACGTATCTATTTGATCTGTGACCAGCGGGATCTCGACCACACCTTGTTGTTGGAAGATTATCTTTATGATCAGGGATACGAGGTCATCGTTCCGGTGTTCGATGGTGACGAAGCGCAAGTGCGCAAGGATCACGAAGAAAACCTTGTGATCTGCGATGCAGTCATTTTTTATTATGGTGCTGGCAATGAGCTGTGGCTGCGCCGCAAGTTGCGCGAAATGCAAAAGAGTGCCGCCTTCGGGCGGTCCAAGCCGTTACGCGCCAAGGCTATTTATGTCGCTTTACCGGAAACCGCTCAGAAACGCCGTATCCGGACCCGCGAGGCGCTCGTGATCCCGCAGCAGCACGACTTCGAGTCGTCGGCCCTGGAACCCTTTCTCGAGCAGATGCGGTCCTGAGGAGTCGATTGCCAATGTGGGACGAGTGACGATGTGGGACGATTGACCATGTGGACGATTGATCATGTGGGACCTTGAGGAGCAGCTCAACCCCTTCCCGGGGCTGCGCGCGTTCGAGCCGGACGAAGATCATCTCTTCTTCGGCCGTGAGGTGCAGATCGATGAGCTGCTGTCGCGTCTGCGTCGGACCCGTTTCCTGTCGGTGGTGGGCACTTCGGGCAGTGGCAAGTCGTCTCTGATCCGTTCCGGACTGATCCCTTCGCTTTATAGCGGTTTCATGGCCAAAGCCGGTTCCAGCTGGCGGGTGGCGGTGATGCGGCCGGGGGGCGATCCCATCGGCAATCTGGCGGCGGCTTTGAATCAGCCGCAAGTGCTGGGAGGTGACGCCGAACTCGCCGACATGACGCGAGCCCTGCTCGAGACCACCCTTCATCGCAGCGCCAGGGGACTGGTCGCTGCGGTGCGCCAAGCGCGTCTCGACGAAGGGGAGAATCTGTTGATTCTGGCGGATCAGTTCGAGGAGCTGTTCCGTTTCAAGCAGAACTCGCGGATCAAAGACTCCAAGGACTCCGCGTTGGCCTTCGTCAAACTGCTGCTCGAAGCTGCTCAGCAGGACGATGTGCCGATTTATGTGGTTCTCACCATGCGTTCCGATTTCATCGGCCATTGTACCGAGTTCCCGGGACTGGCTGAGGCGACCAATGACGGGCAGTATCTGGTGCCGCGAATGACCCGTGAAGAGCGCAAGGCGGCGATTGTCGGTCCAGTGGCGGTGGGCGGCGCGGAGATCGCTCCGCGGTTGGTATTGCGTTTGCTCAACGATGTCGGCGACGATCCCGATCAGTTACCGATTTTGCAACATGCCCTGATGCGTACTTGGGACTATTGGCAGCATCATCACAGCGACGGCGAGGCGATCGACCTGCGGCATTATGAAGCTACCGGCACCATGCAGGAAGCGCTGTCGCTGCACGCCGAGGAGGCTTTCCGCGAGCTCGAGTCGGCCGCTGAGCAGCGTATCGCCGAGCTGATGTTTCGGGGATTGACCGACACCGGTTCAGACGCCCGGGGGGTACGTCGCCCGCTCCCACTAGGCGAGATCTGCGAGCTGACCGGTGCCGGATCGGCGGCGGTGGTGAAGGTGATCGAGCGATTCCGAGCGCCTGGGCGCAGCTTTCTGATGCCGCCCGCCGGGGTGCCTTTGAATGATGAATCGGTGATCGACATATCCCACGAGAGTTTGATGCGCACTTGGCGCCGGTTGATCGAATGGGTGGACGAAGAGGCGCGAGCGGCTCAGATCTACCTCCAACTTTCGAAAGCTGCCGCCCTTTACCAAGAAGGAAAAGCCGGGTTGTTTCGGGATCCCGAGCTTCAGATCGCCCTCAACTGGAAAGACAAGAACGAGCCGACCGAGGTCTGGGCTCAGCGTTACGATGTCGCCTTCGAGCGGGCGATGCTGTTTCTCAAGTACAGCGAGAAGGAACGCGAGTTGGAGATCGCCGAGAAGGAGCGTCGGCGCCAACGTGAGCTGCAGATGGCGCGACGTATGATGTTGGCGGTGGTGGCGGTTGCGGTGGTGGTGCTGTTTTTTGGCATGTACGCCCTGCAGCAGAAGGTAAAAGCCGACGAGGCCGCCACCGAGGCGGTGTTGGCGCAGGTCGAGGCAGAGCAGCAGCGTGATGAAGCCCAGCGCCAGAAGCTCGAGGCTGAGAAACAGCGGCAATTAGCGGAGCGAGAGCGGGTCGAAGCCGAACGTCAACGGGAGCGCGCTGAAGAGGAAACCCGCCGGGCAGAGGGAGAGCGGCTGCGTGATGAGTAATCTGCCCCGACAAGGGGCGTTGAGATCAACCGCCTGGCGGGACTCGAAGAAGCCACCTGCTGGGAGCGCCGGCGTCCCGCCGGCATGGTCGATGCAGCGAATCCGTTCGACAAGATTCTCGTGTGACCCATAGAACGGTCTACAATCTCCCCATGACCTTCGAAATTGCTTTTCTCTTCGCGCTACTGATCGCGATGGTAGTGCTGTTCCTCACCGAGAAGCTGGCGGTGGATCTGACCGCGTTTCTCGGTTTGGTGATTTTGATCTTCGGTGGCTACCTGAGTCCCTCCGAAGCGTTCACCGGCTTCTCGTCTCCCGCCGTCATCACCATGATGTCGGTGTTCATCGTTGGCGCTGCTT
>JAJCXQ010000040.1 GCA_029263355.1 Acidobacteriota bacterium
CCGCGGGATCGCCACCGATCAAGCCGAGGCGAGAGCGATCGTCGAGCGCCGTTGGCCCAACCCCGGTGTTGAGACGCAAGAGATCCGCGACCGGACCCGCCGGTGTGCCGGCGGCGGCGATCGGCGGGATGTATTGGACCAGGGGCAGCAGATCGAGCCGCGGCGCATCCGGAACCGGCAACACGCCTTCCGCTACCGTGGCGTCATAAACTGCATTGAGCACCCGCGCCAGCACCGGATCGAGAGCAAAGTTGGCAAATTGTGCGTCATCGCGCGGCAAGCTCATCGAGAACTTGTCCTTCGACCCGATGCCGATGATGAGCTCGTTGATCAGGGGATTGGCCATACGCTGAATCTGCACCATCGAGTCGGAGAGTTTCGCCGGCTCTCCGGGTCCCAAGTACCTCTTCTCCTTGGGTCGACTGGTGGTACCCCAAGTGCCGATCGTCGCCAGTGGATCGTTGGCGGCATGTATCTGGCCGTCAGCGGTCAACATGGAAATCGGCACTTCGATCGCGATGGCATTGACGTTGAAGCCGGCGACATCGTCGGCGGCGAAGTTGTCGATGTCGTTCTCGTCTTGGGCGTCACTCAGCACGCCGGGAACGCCGGTGTCAAAGGCGTCCGCACGCAGGTTGAGGGAGTCGAAGGCGGCGCCGAGGTCGATCCAGAAAGGATCTTCCACCGTGCCGGCAAACACCCGCACGCCGTTGCCCAAGTCGTAGATACCCTGGTCTGCCAGAGCTGGATAGTCGGGCATGGTGCGAGGTCCGGCGTTGGTGGGCACCGCGTAGAGGGTCTGGCCCTCCGACAGCAACGTCCGCGTCGCTCCGACCTGACCACCTTGCAACAGAGTCACCGAATAGCTCTGACGCAGATTGAAGCCTTCGGATCCCGGGCCGTCCAGCGCCGTGATCGCAGGCGGCACGATCAGTGTGCCTGGAGGCACTGGCGCGGGTGAGTTGGCGGGGGACACGACTCCATCTCCCGCTCCTACCAGGCCGGTGAACACACTGGGCGCCCGGAGCTCGGTCGTGAAGCGAAACTCGAATGCGACATCGCGAGTCGCGTCAAAATCATTATCGATCTTGATGGTGTAGAGCATCTCTGGATCGAAAGGAAAATGAGTCGGCCCGTTGGAGGGCTCGAGCAGCGGATCAACATCGAGAATAAAGGTAACCTTCGACGGGTCGTCGTAGCTCACGAACGCAAAAAAATCAGAGATATCAGCTTTGTGATCGAGAGCCGTCAACGGCGCTTCGCGATGGTTGGCGGCCCGAACGTGGCCGCTGAGGAAAAGAGAGGCAAGGACAGCCGCCACAACTAGGGCAGACAGCATGGGACGGTGTTTCATATCGTCACTCCTGAAGGAAGTCATCTAGAGGATTGGGGTCTTGGGTTGTTGGAGCTTTCGAAGGCTAGTGGTTGGACTCTGATGCATGCATGCGTGAATCTCTATCAGCAAGCTCCGTACCAACACGAAACCGCGACCGCAGGCTGTTTTTCGCGACGATGTCTCAGTCTCGAGCGAGACTTTGTGAGACAGGTTTGAGACGAGCTGAGACGAACGAGGGCCGACACAAGGTCGGACCCTACACAAAGAGCAAGAGAGGGCTGATCCGACAAAGCCTCATGCCGGGAGCGCTGGCGTCTCGCCGGCTTGGTCGAGTGTCCGCCCTATCGCGGGCGATCAGTCGAGGTAGCCGAGGGCCTGCAGGCTCTTCTTGACGCTGTCATCGATCACACCCTCTTCCGCTTCGAGGTGACCGCCTCCGGCTAACTTCTTGCGGATCGCCGCCGCCAGATAACCCTTGCGAACCGGGTAACGATCCGCCAGGTTCTCGAGCTCGCCGGGGTCCTCAGATAGCCGATAGAGGCGCGGCAACACCAATCGTCCGTGCTCGATCTGCTGGATCAGCTTCCAGTCTCCCTCTTGAACGCTCACCCGCGCCGCGCCATCGAGATGGAGGTAAGAGAAGACTCGCGCCGTCTTCGCCTCGAGCTCAGCAGCCGATGACAGGGAAACTTCTGGTGAAAGCGGCAGCAAGGGTAACAAGCTGCGGCCTTCGAGGGTCGGTTCCTTCTCGAGGCCAAGGTAGGCCAGCAGGGTCGGCAGCAGATCGACATGCTGCACTCGCTGAGCAACTCGCCCTCCGAAACGCATCCCAGGGAGCTTGATGATCAATGGCACATCAATCGACTCGCTGTGCAGGGCTCTTCCGTGTTGCCAGTTGCCGTGCTCGTGGAACTCCTCGCCGTGATCAGAGACCACGATCATCAGTGCTTCATCGTAGAGCTCACGGGCCGCCAGCTCGTCGATCAACGAACCAAAACTGGCATCGTTGGCGGCGATCTCCGCGTCATACAAAGCCACCAGATCTGCACGCAGTGAATCCGACAACTCGATCCGCCCCGCTTGCAGGTCGTCCACCAGCTGCATCGACCGCTTCGCCGTCGCGACGGGAACCTCTGACGCCCAACGCTGATGAGTCGCCGAGGGAGGAATATAGGGGGCGTGAGGATCGAGGGTGTGGACATACAACACGAACGGCGTCTCATCGTCGCGCGCCGCCAGCCAGGCGGTGACCTGTTGATGGACGTCGGCGGAACTGGCCTCCTCACCGAGGTAGTCGAAGTGATCAAACCCCTGATCAAACCCGAAGCCGGCGGTGAGATTGGGATTGGTGACAAACGCAGCGGTTCGATACCCGGCGTCCCTGAGACGCTCGGGCAGCGTCTCAGCGGCGGCGCTCAGACGTTCCGATCGACGGTTGGTGGCGTGCACATAGGGCCACAGTCCGGTAAAGATCGAAGCCATCGACGACCGAGTCCACGACGATTGAGCCACCGCGTGTTCGAACAGCACCGACTCCGCGGCGAACGCGTCGATCCGTGGCGACACCGGCCGATCGTAGCCATAACACCCCAGGTGATCAGCTCGCAGTGTATCGATCACGTAGAGCACAATGTTGGGCCGCCGCGACGGCGCCTCCGACGGCTGCTCTGAGGCTGAGGCCGGTGCAACTGAGGCCGGACCAGCTGAGACCGACGCAGCTGAGCTCGGTGCACCCGGGCCGGCTGCTTCGCTGCTCGAGCCTGTCCCTGGCGCCAAGATCGTCCCTGGCGCCAAAATCGTCCCTGGCGCCCAGATCGCCGCTCCCTCCAGCATCAACCCCGAGGTTACTGGAGCCGAGCTTTTATCGTCCGCTGCCTCAACACCTGCCGGTATCGACCGCAAAGCCAACCGTAAGAGATCACCGTCGGGCAGCGGCAAGTCCACTTCACGGCCAGAGCGGGAAATCTCGAGGAGTTGCTGCGGCGGTTGATGCTCGGATTGGGTCACGATCTCGAGTCGCCCTCGCCCAGAGCCGCGAGTTGACCAGCGATCGACCCGCAGCTCACTCCCCGGCACGGTAGCGACGTAGTAGACCACCTCGCTACCGAAGGGCAGGAAGATCCGGGAGGCCTCCTCTGAATCAGCGCTCGGGTTGGGCGTTACGACACCTTCCGAGCTGAACCGAATCGTGGTCCACGCTACAGCCAGCGACCGCCGATCATCGCCGCGACCAAGATCACGTGGGCTCCTGCTCCAGCGGTAGGCCAGCACGAGCCGATTGCGACCCGTGATCAGGTAGTCGCTGGCGATGTTCACCACATGGGTCGAAAGCCCTGGAGCCAGCTCGAGATTGGCGATCGGCTGGTCGTTGACCGAGACCGTCACCTTTTGCGGTGGCGTCTCGGGAACGCGTAGTGGCCGACCCTCCAAAGTGAGCTGGAGGGCCCGCGGTTCCAACAGTGGGAACGTAACCACCGATTCGCTGCCGAGTCCCCAGGCAAAACTTCGATCTGTCGCAGCATCGAGCTCACCGCGCGACCATCCAGCGGTCAAATACTGGCGATCCTGCGGCGCACCGAAGCGGATCGACCGGACTTCGGCGACCACGTCGGCGGTGGCTAGCTCATGGGCGAGATCAACGCTGAGCTCGAAACCATCGCGGCGGCTTGCCGACTCGGGTGCACAACCCAACAACAGCCCCAGCAGCACCACTGGACGCAAGGATCGCCGGCCAGGTCGCATCATCACGAGCGACGGCTCGGCAATCCGTACTTCTTGATCCGGCGATAGATCGTCGCTCGACTGATGCCGAGCTCGAGCGCCGCCTCTTCGATCTCGCCACCGGCACGCACCAAGGCCTCTGCGACGGCTTCCTTCTCGGCCTGCT
>JAJCXQ010000041.1 GCA_029263355.1 Acidobacteriota bacterium
GTCGAGGCGGCGCTGCTCGGACTCACCACCGCCGACATCGCATCGACATTACGTAATGCGATCAACGGAAAAGAAGCCTCGACCTTTCGCCAAGGTGATGACGACATCGATATCACCGTGCGTTTTGTCGAGAGCGCCCGCAGCTCGATCTCTGACCTGGCGCGGCTGGTGGTGGTGTCGGAGGGTGGTGATCAGGTGCCTCTCGGCTCGGTGGCGACGATCGAGCGGGCGTCGTCGATCACCGCCATCCGGCACGAAGGGAGGCGTCGCCGGGTGACCGTCTCGGGCAAGGTTGTCGAGCCCAAGATGGCCGAACCGGTGCGTTTGGAAGCCCAGCGCCGCCTGGACGCGATTCCCGACTTGGTGCCGCCGGGTTACGGTCTCGAATTCGGCGGCCAGAGTGAGGACGAAGAGGAGAACAAAGAGTTCCTCAGCCGAGCGTTTCTCTATGCCTTGATCATCGTCCTGGCGTTGATGGTGAGCAAATTCAATTCTCTGGCGATCCCTTTGATTATCCTGACCTCGGTGTCGATGTCGATGATCGGCGTGCTGGTGGGGCTGTTGGCCACTGGTCTGCCGTTCAGCATCATCATGACCGGCGTTGGTGTGATCTCGTTGGCTGGGATCGTGGTCAACAATGCCATCGTCCTGTTGGACTATGGGGAGAAGCTGCGAGCCCGTGGCATGGCGCGGCGGGAGATTGTCATCCGTACCGGCCTGCGCCGACTTCGCCCAGTCCTGCTGACCTCGGTGACGACGATCCTCGGATTGTTGCCGTTGACCACCGGGGTGGAGCTCGATTTCCGGACGCTGGCCCTGTCGACGGGTAGCGAGAGCAGCCAATACTGGCGTTCGATGGGAATCGCGGTGATCTTCGGCCTGGCCTTCGCCACCTTCCTGACGTTGGTTTTGGTGCCGGTGCTCTACGATCTGGTGCTCGGTTGGCATGAACGACGTGGCGGCGCCGACGCTGAGGACTGAGACTCCCGAAGGACTCAGATCCTCCTGGTCGAGGCTCTGAGCTCGATCTCCGATTGATATATAGTTGACCGTCGCTCCCGCAGTGGTCGGGGCTCCCCACAAGTCTTGTTTGCATAGGTATTTATTCGCAGACCTGTGTTGCTTTCAAGCCGTTCACCCTTGTGTTTGGGATAGGACCCGTTCGATACTTTTGCCCGATGAGAATCCGCATGATCCGAAACACTGACGTGCAGCCTGACCGTCAACCGTCTGATGGGCAATCGTCTGATGGGCAACCGTCTGATCGCCAACTTCGGCCCTTGGGTCAGCGGCTTGTGATGGGCACCAACCAGAGATTCGTGCTGGCGCTCGCTGTGATGTGGATGCTGGTGTCGAGCACAGCGGCCGCCAACGAGATGGAGCCGATCGAATCGATGAAATCCGTCGATGAGCTGACCATGCTCTGTCAGAGTATCGGCGGTAAGTTGGGTAGCGTCAGCGTCAATGAGTGCCTGACGTCTGGACTCGAGCTCACCGGTGCACGATCGATTTCGGGGAAACCGATCGCAGTGCGAGAGTACTTGCCGTTGGCAACCCGCCAGTCACGGGGGCGGGTCTTGTTGATCGGCGGCATCCACGGCGACGAGTACTCCAGCGTCTCGATTGTCTTCAAGTGGATGAACATCCTCAACCGATATCACTCGGGCCTCTTTCACTGGCGGATCAGCCCGCTGATGAATCCCGACGGTCTGCTGCGCAAGAAGTCGCAGAGGATGAACGAAAACGGTATCGACCTCAATCGCAATTTTCCGACCCCGAATTGGCTCGAGGAAACCCGCGACTATTGGGTCCGGCGCACCTCGAGCAATCCGCGTCGGTTTCCCGGTGATGCCCCACTGAGCGAGCCGGAAAGTAGTTGGTTGGCTGATGAGATCGAGGCGTTTCAGCCCGAAGTGATCGTTTCGGTGCACGCGCCGCACGGCGTGCTCGATTTTGACGGACCGCCGGAGGCGCCGGAACGGTTCGGTTCCCTGAGCCTCAATCTTCTCGGCACTTACCCGGGATCGCTCGGTCGCTACGCCGGAGTTCACAAGAACATTCCTGTGGTTACCATCGAATTGGCGAGCGCTGGCAGCATGCCGTCGGCGCAAGAGCAACGCCAGATCTGGTTGGACTTGGTGGGTTGGCTCAAGACACGACTGCCGGTCGAGTCACCGAGTCAGACGGCTCCTTGAGCTAAGATCGATGGTCGAGTTCAAAATTCTCTGCGGAAAGATCCTTGCCGGGGTGAGATGGGCGCGGAGCACGGAGTGGGGTGGCGCGGTCTTGATCGCGGCTCTGTTAGTGACCGCGGCCGGAGGCGAGGGCGAAAGCCCACCCGCCGCGGCGGGCCCGGGTCCCGGTCCGGAGCGGCTCGAGGGAGATATGGAGTCCGCACCCGAGGGTGACTTCGCTGCCGGAGCAGCGCTCCCGGCAGCCGACACCCAGGCTGACAGCGACGCGCCCGGCGGTCGACATCCCGAACATTTGCTCCTGCTGCCGAACTCGGCTCCAAGTGCTTTGGTGTTCGACCTTGCCGACTACCGGATGCATCTCTTCGCACAGGCGCCTGACGCCGGACCGACGGAGGCTACGGCGTCTGATGGCGAATCGCCCGCCGCAAAGCCCGGGCACGCGATGGCGGTGGGAGATACTTTCGTCGCCGTCGGCAAACAAGGTCTCTACAACTCTCGCGAAGGTGACGAGAAAACGCCCCTCGGAATCTACTTCATCACTTCCTACATTCCGGGCGACGAGCTGCCGGCGATCTACGGTGTTGGTGCGCTACCGCTCGACTATCCCAACACCTGGGACCGGCGCCGCGGTCGCACTGGCAGCGGCATCTGGATCCACGGTACCGACAAGGACGAAGAGAGTCTGCTGCCGCAATCGAGTCGCGGCTGTCTGACGTTGCGCAACGGCGACTTCGAGACCATGTCCGAGCTTGCAGAGATCCGCCGCACACCGGTCATTGTGAGCGCTAAAGTCGACTGGGTCGACCCTTCGTCGGTGGTCGCCGATCGTGACAGCCTGAGCGCCGCGATCGAGGCCTGGCGTCGGGATTGGGAGAGCCTCGAAACCGACCGCTACCTAAGTCACTATTCGCGGGACTTCCGCACCGATTCGATGAATCTGAGCTCCTGGTCGTCTCACAAGCGACGGGTCAATGCAAACAAGGCCTTCATACGTGTTGGCGTCCAAGACCTTGGCCTCTATGCTTATCCTGGCGAGCCGGGGTTGTTCTTGGTGACCTTCACCCAGACCTATGAGAGCAGCAACTTTCGCGCCCAGCGGTGGAAGCAGCAGTATTGGCGACGGGAAGCCGGCAACTGGCGCATCGTTCACGAGGGTGGCAGCTGAGCGCCTCGGTCCCGGCAAGTTAGCTCGAACCAGAAGGTTGAACCTTCACCGAGTCGACTGTTGACTCCGATCGCGCCGCCCATCAGCTCGACCAAGCGTTGAGTGATCGCGAGTCCCAGGCCGGTGCCGCCATAACGTCGAGTCAAGGAGGCGTCGGCCTGCGTGAAGGGTTCGAACAGGTGTTGTTGATCCGTCGGCGAGATCCCGATGCCAGAGTCCACGACTTCAACACGGAGACGGGTTCCATCCTCATTACGGAAGGGAACCGTGACGCGTACCTCGATCGAGCCCTCATGGGTGAATTTGATGGCGTTGCCGACGAGGTTGAACAGAATCTGGCGAAATCGGGCCGGGTCCAGCCACACCAAGGGGAGTTCAGGGGCATCGAAGCCGAGTTTTAGGCGGCGTTCGCGGGTGCGGTGCTCGAGCAACTGAATCACAGCCATGATTTCCGCTTCGATCGCAACCCACTCGGGTTGGATCGTGAGTTTGTTGGCTTCGATCTTCGAGAAGTCGAGAATGTCGTCGATCAAGCTGAGCACCGAATCGGCGCTGGTCTGCAGCAGACCAACATACTCTCGTTGGCTCGCGGTCATCGTTTCTTTTGCCAACAATTCAGCGATACCGACCACTGCGCCCAAGGGAGTTCGCAGCTCGTGACTCATGTTGGCGAGAAACTGGCTCTTGGCCGTGCTGGCAAGCTCGGCACGGGCCTTGGCTTCGTCGAGATGGCGGGCTTGGCTTTGGAGCTCTCGCACCATGTGTCGGGTGGCGTCGATGGCGGTGGACACTCGTCGCCGGCGTAGATCACCGCCGCGGGCGCTAATCGCGATCCACCATCCCGCGCCATAAAGCATTACTACCTTGGTGCCTTCGCGGGCCCATTCGATGTTGCGGTCCTCGCCCCAGGCTAGGAAGGCGATCAGCACAAGAAAACATGCTGCGTTGAAGTGGGCGAAGAAAAGAGCCCGGCGTTGGCCGCTGGTCGCCTGATCGGCCACCCGCAACAACAGCAGAGCCGCCAGCCAACTTTCCTCTCCGCCGGTGATGTAAATCGCAGCGACGTGGAGGAGCACGTCCAGAGTCAGAAACAGCAGCGACAGACCACCAACGAACCGTCGTGGCGCGGTGCGCAGCACCAACATCGAGATGAGGCAGTAGAGCAGCGATCCGGCTGCATAACCGAGCGCGATACGATCTGCCGCGGGGTGCAGGACGAAGAATCGGAGATAGAGATAGATCACACTACTGAGGCATGAAAAGCCCACGAAACGCAGCATCGGAATGGTGACGGTATTCAGGCGCCGCAAGCGTCGCCGTTTGCGCTCTGCCGCCAGCTCTGAATTGAGCTCCAGTCCTTGCAGCTCAGCCGGCAAGCCGAGCTCGGTGACCATAGTTTCAGTCAGCCTGGTATCGGTCAGCCCGATGTGGGGCGGTTTGGATTCGGTCGCTGGCGTCACTGGCTCCCCGTTTCGCCCGGTCGGCCCTGGCTTCTGCATCTTGGAGCTGTCCGCTGGATCTGTGCTCCCGAGCATTCCAGGTCTGAGAGACCACCGACTGCAGGCTGAATCAGCACAGCATATAGTTGATCATCGTTCAACTGCATCAGCGGTATACCGACGAAAAGCATGCCCTTCCAGATCCAGCAGCTCAACCCTCATCCGCTCGGGTGAAACGTCAACCAGGGCAAAACCCGAGGCCTCTTCATAATCTTCGTACCCCGTCTCCGCCGTCTCGAATTTCCACGGAGCGCCTGCGCTGCCCGGTAAGGTGTAGTGAATCCCATCGACCACCATGTCGGTGGCGACGTGATCGTGGCCGTAGAAAATCGCCTGCACCCCATGCTCGAGCATCAAGGCATGGACCTGTGCCTGCTCGCCGACCGCCGCGGCCCGCCCACCACCGCGGCCATAGGCCGAGTTCTCTTCGTCGCCG
>JAJCXQ010000042.1 GCA_029263355.1 Acidobacteriota bacterium
ACGAAGTTGTAGATTCCACCTTTCCCGTTTTTGTCGCCGGGATACCAATTCTGGACTGTTGAATACTTGATCTTGGAGTTATCGTGAGCAACCAGTTCAACGACAGCAGCATGTAGTTGGTTCTCATCGCGCATCGGAGCTGTGCAGCCCTCGAGATAGCTGACTTCGCTTCCTTCTTCGGCCACGATAAGGGTCCGTTCAAACTGACCCGTGTTCATGGCGTTGATCCGGAAGTAGGTCGAAAGCTCCATAGGACAGCGCACGCCCTTTGGGATGTAGACAAAGGAGCCGTCACTGAAGACTGCCGAGTTGAGCGCAGCGAAGAAGTTGTCTTTCGCGGGCACGACCGATCCGAGGTACTTACGGATGAGATCCGGGTGATCGTGCACTGCCTCCGAGAACGAGCAAAAGATGATGCCCAAGTCCGCAAGCTTTCCTTTGAAGGTCGTTGCGACTGACACGCTATCGAAGACTGCGTCTACGGCAACGCCAGCGAGCATTTCCTGCTCACGAAGCGGAATGCCGAGTTTCTCGTAGGTAGCCAGGATGTCTGGATCCACCTCTTCGAGGCTTTTCGGGCGGTCCGCATCCGACTTCGGTGCAGCGTAGTAGTGGGCATCTTGGTAGTCGATCGGTGGATAGCGGACGTTATGCCACTCTGGCTCCTTCATCGTTAGCCAATGGCGAAAGGCCTTGAGGCGCCACTCGAGCATCCACTCGGGTTCGCTCTTCTTGGCTGATATTAGGCGCACGACATCTTCGTTGAGTCCTTTTGGAATAATTTCCTGCTCGATATCCGTGACGAATCCGAACTGGTACTCTTGATTCGCCAGTCTTTCGAGGGTCTCAGTACTTGTACTCATTCTTATCTCCGAGTGGGTTCATCGACGGGCCGGAACTCTGTAAAGTTTCCAGGCGATGGAAATTTAGTGGTCCAAATTTCGAGCATCCGTGGAGTGGCTTGAGACCCCGAGTTGCACCAAGGGCATATCGAGAGGATGAGTTAGCTCGGCAAGTGAGATGCTCTCTAGGGCGAGCCGTACAGCCTGATTGATGAGCTGCCAATTTCCTCGCAGTTGGCAGATACTCTCCTGACTGCAATTTCCCGGAGCGTCCTCGATGCACTCAGTGAACGCGATAGGCCCATCGAGTGCAGAAATCATCTCTGCGACGGAAATCCGGTCAGGAGTGCGGATCAGTGAGTAGCCGCCCTTGGCTCCGCGATGTGATTCCAATAAACCTTCTCGGCCCAATAGCTTCAGGATCTTGCTGACTGTCGGCAGGGGCAAGCGTGTTTCCGTCGCAAGGTCAGGCGCAGCGAAATGGCGATCAGAGAACCTGGCCAGGTAGGTCATGAGAACGATGCCGTAGTCGGCTTGTTTAGTCAACCGAATCATGTGGAGCGCTGTCCAGCCAGCCTCCTTTGGAGAGCGAATCTTGAAGGGATGTTCAAAACAGGACTGAATTAGTCCTGTTTCTCAGTCTACCAACCCTTCGAAACTTGTCAAGCCCGGGTCAAAGGCTTGGTTGGCGCACCTCGTCGTCGAGCAATTCCCGCACTTTGTGCGCTAGAACCTCGGGTGAGAACGGTTTCTGAAGGAAAGCGGCACGCTGCTGGCTTAGTAACCGGACTCCATCGTTACTATCAGCATAACCCGACATGAAGAGTACTCTCAGATTCCGAAAACGCTTTCCGAGCTTCTCAGCAAGAGCTGGCCCACATGTGTCAGGCATGACGACATCCGTCAGCAGAAGGTCCAAGCCATCATTGAGCTCCCCGGATAGCTCGAGGGCTGTTCTGGCATTTTGGGCTGCTAGAACTCGATAGCCTTGGAGCTTCAAGATTCGTCCAACAAGTTCACGAACGGAATCATCGTCCTCAACAAGCAAGATCGTCTCTGTTCCTCGAGGTATCGATGGGCTTTGTCTGAATGTCGTAGGTTCAGAATCAGTGGCCAGAGGGTCGGCTTGTGGGAAGAACAGATTGAAAGAAGTCCCTGCGCCAGCGTTCGATTCAACTTCGATGTGTCCCCCATACTGTTGAACAATGCTGTAGACAATAGCCAGCCCAAGCCCGGTGTTGTGGCCTTGGTCTTTGGTCGTGAAGAAGGGTTCGAATATGTGTGATCTCGCCTCTTCAGGCATACCTTTGCCTGTGTCGCTGACCGTCAACTGGACGAAACGCATGTCTGGGTTGGACGAACGAGTCGCGTTCGTCGTCGTCAGGTTCAGTTGCCCACCATGATCGAGCGAATCCCTCGCGTTGATAGCGAGATTGAGGATGATTTGTTCGATCTGCCCTTGGTCGGCAAAAACAGGATGGAGGTCAGGATCGACCGTTGTCCGCAAGATGACATTCTCGCCCAGAACACGCCGCAATAGCCTCTCCATCTCCGTCACAATGCGATTCAGATCGAGTCTGCGAGGTGAGAAAGCCTGATGGCGACTCAGGGTGAGGAGGCGGCGTGTCAACTCTGCCGCTCGCTTGCCAGCTCGCCGGATTTCAGAGACACCGGTTCGCAAAGGGCTGTCCTCGTCGATCTGGACGAGAATCAACTCACTGTAGCCGTTGATGGCTGTCAGAAGATTGTTGAAATCGTGGGCGACTCCCTCGGCGAGGCGACCGATCGCTTCCATTTTCTGCGATTGTCGGAGCTGCTCCTCAAGTCGACGCTGCTCGGTGATATCCCGAAGGATTCCACGAAACCCAAGGATCTCACCGCTACTGCCGAGGATGGCCGAGGCTGTTTCTCTGACTCGAAGGCGCTGACCGGTCTTTGTCCTGAGTTCGATCTCCAGGTCTTCGATAAAACCCTGAGACATGAACGCAATATGTGCGGCCTTTCGATCTTCGGGGTTCCAATAGAGATCTGTCGCGATGTCTAGGGACAACATCTCCTCTTTGGAACCATAGCAAAATAATCGGACGCCAGCGGGGTTGATGTCCAAGATCCGTCCAGCCGTTGTGCCTATGTAGATCGCGTCTCGCGAGTCTTCAAACAGACGGCGATACTCGTTCTCTGGTGTGAGCGAGATTTCTTTTGGCCCTCTAACCTCCGGCATTTGGAACCTCGGAGTGGATCAGGATTCCGCCATCTCCTTGACGCCCTTAAGAGCTCGAATCTTGACAACCCGACGGGCCGGCTTGGCCGCGAAAGTCGTGGGTTCGCCGGTAAACGGATTGATGCCCTTGCGAGCCCTGGTTGCCTTCTTGGCAGACACAGAGAACTTGGCTAAACCCGGTAGGGTAAAGGTGCCGGCGGAACGTTTCTTCAAGTGTCGGTGCATGAGGTTCGACATCGAATCGAAGACGCCCGTAACTTCTCTCCGGGTCAGTCCAGTATCTTCGCTGATAGCCGCTATGAGCTTGGCCTTGGTGTAAGGCTCACGGATCGCTGTGAGCTTCTGGTTCGAGTCTGCCATGCCTTCCTCCAATTGATGGTGTCGCACGATTGCTCGATTTGTGCAAAATCAAGCGGGTAACACAAACTGCCAACGCGACTCGTGGAATCGTAGTCCCGATCGTCGCCTCGTGCAAGGCGTTGTCCTGGCGTCGCTCCGCGTGATGCTCGAACCTGTTTGAAGTCCAGGTCTCGATACCGAAGGTTGTCGTCATTGGAGTGAGACAGGAACGATCAGTCCAAGTCCCAAGGTCGTATAGGCGGGTCCTGCTCGGGCTCTTCCTTGGACCGGCGCACGGCCTCACGAAATTTCTCTTCCATCAGTCGGTCGTGATCTTCGAGAGCGGCTATCTCTCGCTGGAACACTTCGTCGGCTCGGGCCTTTGATTCGTCGAGCCCGGCGAGCAATCCGTCAAGATCTTTGCTTGCCGCAGATGTTCGACGTGTCGGCCTGTGGAAAACGACTTGGCCTGATGCGAGGTCAACAGTGATGTCGGAACCACAGTCAGGGCAGCGAACGGTGAGGCGATCGTCTTTTCTCACGCTCGGTATTGTAACCTCTCGGGAAGTGCCCTGCTTGACACCGCTACGGGCCTCGGCTACAACAGTTGTCTTATCCAGATCATCCAACCGCGGAGGTTGAGGCAATGACACGGAAATCGGTGCGTTTCTTCACGGCCATTGCTGTTTGCTGTCTTGGATTACTTTCTACTGGGTGCTCTAAAAAAGCTGTTGAAATCGGTGTCGTCCTGCCTCTTTCTGGCGAGAATAGCACCTACGGAACGGCTATCCGCAGAGGGCTGGAGTTAGCCTATGAAGAGCACCAAACAGACGAGAATGCCAGCCTTGTGCTAAAACTCTCGCTTGTCGATTCCGAGAGTGACCCCAGCAAAGCCGGTGACTTGTTGGCCAAACTGTATGAAGAAGGCGCGCTTATTGCGATTGGTGGCGCGACCTCCGACGAAGCCAAGAGCATGATCGAGGTGATCGATCGGTTCGATCGCGTGGTCATTTCCCCCTCGGCATCCAGCCCTGAATTGACTGGAATCTCAAGCAATTTCTACCGTGTCTGGCCGTCCGACTTCGCTGCGGCCACCAAGATGGCTCACTTCGCTGCAGGTGATCTCAAAGTCAAGCAGGCAGTCGTTATCACCGAGTTGCAGAGCTACGCGAAGGGGATCCATGGCGTTTTCCGGCCAGCCTTTGAGGGTTTCGGGGGTGAGGTCGTCGAAGTGATTGAAGTTCCCCCGGGTACTTCGGATCTGGGCGGCTTGATGGATCGAGTCATCACACTGAAACCCGGAGCTGTTTATCTCGCAGGCTTCGAGCAGGGAATCGGATCGATGATTCAAGAGTTGAGGAGGCTCAACTATCGCGGCAAGATCCTTACCACCAGCGCCTTTGCTCTTCCATCCTCTATCGCTCGGGTTGGTCAAGATGCTGCCGGGGTGATCCTCACGCAGTCTGTGTTCGAGTTGGACAGCGACCACGCCCATGTTCAGAAGTTCGTCAACACCTACGAAGCAAAATACGGCGAGAAGCCGGAGATCTACTCGGCCCACGGATACGATGCGATGAAAGTGGTGATCGCAGCGCTATCTGGCCGGCCGGCTCTGCCAGGCGAAGTGGTCAAAGGCCTGCGTGATGTCAAGGACTTTCCGGGCGTTACGGGCAGCATTCAATTCGATGAGAAGGGCGATGTGCGCAAGTTCCCTAGGCTGTATATCATTGGTGATGATCTACTGCTCTACGACTACAACGAGAGAGTTCGGAAGCAACAGGATGAGAACCGCCGCCGTCGCGCAGATCTGATGAAGAAACTCGAGAAGATTCAGCAGCAGGCTTCGGACATGCAACACTGAGTTCACGAATCATCTGCCGGCCTGCAGCCGGCTCTCGAGAAGGGGCGACCTGGTTCGCCCCTTCTTCGTCTACGAAGCGAATCTTCCGTCCTTCCGTCTCGGACACCAATCTTTTAGGCAAACCATGCTCAGGCTAGCTCGTTCAATTTTCCTCTACCGTAGCCTTCTGTCGACTCTGACCAGCCGCGAGCTCAAGGCACGTTATCGTGGCTCGGTACTGGGCTACGTATGGTCGCTCGTCAACCCACTGTTGCTGTTGACGGTCTACACTTTCGTGTTCGGCACAATTTTCGCTCCGCGCGATGACGTTGCGCCCTATGGTTTCTTCTTGGCCACTGGCATCTTCCCGTGGCTGTGGTTGTCCGTTTCATGGACCGAAGGAACGATGGCGCTCGCCGCCAACGCCGGCCTTATCCGCAAAGCGACTTTTCCGGCCGAGCTATTGCCCGTCGTTGCCGTGATGTCGAATCTGGCGCATTTCGCGTTCGCACTGCCAGTCCTCGGATGCGCAGCTTGGTTCTTCAGCAACAGAGGGTACGAGGTTGGTGGGTGGACAATGGTCTTGGTCCCTGTGATCGCCCTGATTCAGCTGCCGCTCGTCGCTGGCTTGGCTTTGGGGACGGCTGCGCTCAACGCTCACTTCAAAGATGTCAAGGACATCCTTTCCAATTTGTTGACCCTATTGTTCTTCATGACTCCGATCCTCTACACCCTGAAGGTTCTCGAGGGGCACAGGGTCATTCACTGGATCGTTGCCCACAATCCTCTGACGCCTTTTGTTCATGCCTATCAAGAGGCGATTTTTTACGGGCGTGTTCCGGTTCTAGGGCATTGGCTCGAGATGGTAGCCGTCAGCCTAGTGGTCTGGGCGGTAGGCTCTTGGATCTTTGACCGCCTGAGCGACACCTTGGTGGAGGCAGTCTAGTGACGGCGATTCGGATCGAAAACGTCAGCAAGTTATACCGGCGGACCTCGGCGGGCCATCATCTGCGCACTCTGAAGAGCGCACTGTTGGAGCGGAGCCTGGTGAAGGGATTACGTCAAGAAGACGCTATTCCCGCGCTTGTCGATGTGTCTTTTGATGTTGCGAAAGGCGAAGCGGTCGGTCTGATAGGCAGCAATGGCTCCGGTAAATCCACGCTCCTCAAGACGGTAGCAGGGATCCTCAAGCCGACCAGTGGCTCGATCACGGTAGACGGACGTGTTGCGGCCCTCATCGAGCTGGGAGCTGGATTCCATCCTGAGATCTCTGGCCGTGAGAACATCTATATCAATGGTGCAGTCCTCGGCCTGACTCGCCGTGAGTTGGATGCTCGCTTCGGCGACATTGTTGAATTCTCAGGCCTCAAGAACTTCATTGACGAGCCGGTGAAGAACTACTCGTCTGGTATGTATGTCCGCCTGGGTTTTGCGGTCGCTATTCACACGGACCCTGACATTCTGATGGTCGACGAAGTTTTGTCGGTCGGTGACGAAGCTTTCTCCCACCGCTGTCTGCGCCGGATCGAAGAGTTCTTGGCTTCAGGAAAAACACTGTTGTTGGTCAGCCACTCTCTCAGTCTGATCGAGGACGTCTGCGATCGTGCTATTTGGTTAGACCGAGGTCGCCTCCGAGCTAGCGGTCTGCCAAGAAGGGTCGTCGATAGTTATCGCGAATCGATCGCTGCAGCTGAAGGGCTGGCACATCAGCAAGCCAAGCAGGAGAGGGATGAGGAGGATGATGACGGCGAGGACGTAGAAGAGGATCCTGGGGATCCGATGCGCTGGGGTTCCCGCGAAGCAACAGTCGAAGACCTGAAGATCTGGGTCGGCGGAGAAGAGCGCTACCACTTCCAAGCAGGTGACACGGTCCGGTTCGAGGTCTCTGCACGGGCCCACCGCGAGCTTGAGGACTTTGTCTTTGGCATCGCCATCCAAACCCCCCGAGGGGTCGAATGCTGGGGGACAAACACTGACCTGGAAGGATTTATCCCCAGCCGTCTCGAGGCCAAGACGGTGCGGGTCGAAATAGAGTGTCCCAATCTACGTCTGAGCCCAGGGGAGTATGTTGTCGACGTTGCTGTGCATGGTCGCGACGGAACCCCCTATGACTATCGACGACACCTCGTAAGCTTCAGCGTCACCGCGGCCACCCAAGGCGCAGGCGTCTACATGCCGGAGCATCATTGGACATTCTCCGAAGGCGTTAGGTGGGACAGTTTGGGGCATGAATCGACACCGCTGACAGGGCAAAACAACCAGCCGGCAGGGCAAAATAACCAAGAGATCCAAGGAGAATAGGGAATGGCGGATTCAGAGAACAAGGGAATGAACGTCAAGATTGCCGATGAAGATCTCAAGGGTCGTTATGCGAACCTCGTCAGGATTACTCACACTCGTGAAGAATTCATCCTCGACTTCATCAATATGGTGCCTCCACAGGGAGCAGTGACAGCCCGAGTGATTACTAGCCCTGGGCACCTCAAGCGGCTTATTCGCGCTCTGAGTGGCAATCTCGATCTCTATGAGAAGAATTTTGGCTCCATCATTGAAGCGGCCGAGCCACCGGGTAGCGGGTCGGTGAATTGATTGCTGAAGCAGAGTAGAGAAACTTGTGATGCGATGGGTCAGCACGAAGGGAAATAGCCCAGCGACCTCCTTGGGGGAGGCTTTGCGCAGGGGGCTCGCCCCCGACGGGGGGCTGTATCTCCCCGAACATCTCGAGCCCATGCCGGCCAGCTTCCTCGAGCGTCTTGACCAACTGGACTTCGCCGAGATAGCCAAGCAGTTGGCGCGCCATTTGCTGAATCGAGAGGTGGCAACCAAGACCCTCGACAACATCGTTGCAGCAGCTCTTGATTTTCCGGTTCCCCTGGTGCATCTGAGTCCGAGGATTTGGATCCTCGAGCTGTTTCACGGGCCGACATTGGCCTTCAAGGACATCGGCGCTCGTTTCTTGGCTCGTTTACTAGAACACACGGGTGAGGATCAAAGACCATCAACGGTTTTGGTCGCTACCTCGGGTGATACCGGCGGCGCAGTTGCCCAAGCCTTTCTTGGTGTTGAAAGAGCAAGGGTTGCCGTGCTCTACCCTCGAGGTCAGGTGTCGCCTATTCAAGAGCGTCAGTTCACGACTCTCGGCGGCAACATCAGGGCCTTCGCTGTCGAGGGTACCTTCGACGATTGCCAAAGGCTCGTGAAGCGGGCTTTTGCAGAAGCGGATACGGAGCTCTCAGAGTTGGCCCTGACCTCCGCCAACTCCATCAATGTGGGTCGCCTGTTGCCGCAGATTTTCTACTATTTCCAGGCCGCTGCCCGGCTTGGAGCGGCTCGCGGGCAGCGAAAGCTTCTGGTGTCCATACCGAGCGGCAATTTTGGCAACTTAACTGCAGGTTTGCTCGCCAAGCGCCTCGGCCTCGAATGTCGGTTCCTTGCGGCTACGAATGAGAATGACGTTGTGCCGGAGTATCTCGACACCGGGGTCTTCAGTCCACGCACCTCGGTTCGTACACACGCGAACGCGATGGACGTTGGCAACCCGAGCAATTTGGCCCGAATCCGATCCCTGTACGGAGAAGATCTCGCTCTTCTGCGTAGGGATGTCGAGGGCTATAGAGTCGACGATTCATCGATCGAGAAAACGATTCGACGAGTCGATCGGGATCACGGTTACGTGCTCGATCCACATACCGCTGTCGGCTATCGAGCTCTCGAGAGAGCTTTGAAGAAAAACACCGAGAACGTCGTCGGTGTCGTTTTGGCGACTGCACATCCGACGAAATTTCCCGAGATTGTGGAGCCTGCCATCGGGCGTCCGCTGGTCTTGCCGCGCCGCCTCGCCAAGCGCCTAGACGACCCGGTGCTCAGCGAGACTTTGCCGAACGATTACGCTGTCCTGCGTCGGCGACTGCTCGCCTGGGACCGGAGCACTCGATAGCAGCGCCGTTCTGATAGATTCGGAGTTGCCAGTGGTACCAACACAGGTGGTCTGGTTCGACAGCAATAGAAGACGCGCCATAGCTCGGTGTATCGGCACGTCACGAACAGAGCTCTGGCAACGAAACAGCGTTCTGGTAAAGGGCGATCAAGAAGATGACCTACTACTACAAGCTCGGGACGATTCCCCACAAACGGCATACTCAGTACCGCCAGCCGGACGGATCACTCTTCCATGAAGAGCTCATGGGGATTCACGGCTTTGCAGGAATTCAATCGATCCTCTACCACGTTCATCCTCCGACCGAAGTTCTCAAAACTGAGGTCGTGCGTAAGGTCGAGATCGATTTCGAAGACCAAGAGCATTTGCATCACAGGCATCTCCGAAGTGCGGAGTTAAAGCCCGGTGGCGATGCTGTAGATGGCCGTGTAGCGCTGATGGGGAATCGGGATGTCGTGCTCTCGGTGGTCCGACCGACGGAGTCGATGAGCTATTGGTATCGTTTCGCCCATGGCGACGAAGTGATCTTCGTCCATGACGGTGAAGGGCTTCTCGAAAGCCAGTTCGGTGGGATTCGCTATCGCCCGGGTGACTATCTGGTGCTCCCCACTGGCACGATATGGCGTCTCTTGCCTGACCAAGGAGTCGACCAACGCCTGTTCGTCATCGAGGCATTCGGACATATCGAGCCACCGAAGCGTTACATCAACAACTATGGTCAGTTCTTGGAGCACTCGCCATACTGCGAACGGGATATTCGGCCGCCTGAAGATTTGGTGACCCTCGACGAGTCGGGAGAGTTCGAGGTGCGCGTCAAGGCACGAGGTCTCATCACGCGCTATGTCTATGGCCATCATCCACTCGACGTGGTCGGTTGGGACGGTCATCTTTGGCCCTACGCCTTCAACATCGAAGATTTTGAGCCCATCACAGGGCGCATTCACCAGCCGCCCCCTGTGCATCAGACGTTTGATGGCCCCGGTTTCGTCATCTGTTCTTTTGTACCCCGCCTCTTCGACTACCACCCCGACGCGATTCCTGCTCCCTACAATCACTCCAACGTGGATTCGGACGAGGTGCTCTATTACGTTGAGGGTGACTTCATGTCGCGCAAGGGAATCGACCGCGCGTCACTCACAATACACCCAAACGGAGTGCCACATGGCCCCCACCCTGGAACCTATGAGGGCTCCATCGGGAAGGCAAAGACCGATGAGTTAGCAGTGATGGTTGATACCTTTCGGCCGTTGAAAATCACCCGTGCTGCTCGCCAGATGGAAGACGAGAACTACGCTTACAGTTGGTTGCTGCACTAACTCCCAGAGCGTTGGCGCCGGAATGAGCTCAGAGAAATGACCTATTCGGTGATCGAGGTCGAGCCTCAAGAATTCATCTTCAAGCAAGGTGATTCGGGTGACCTCATGTACTTGGTACAAGACGGCGAGGTCGAGGTCCTTCAAGACTTGGGAGGCCACGAGAATCAGGTTGCGATCCTCGAGCGGGGAGATTTCTTTGGCGAAATGTCGGTTCTCGAGGAGGAACCGAGAACACATTCAGTCAGGGCGCTGAGCACAGCGAAGCTGATCAAAATCGATCGCCTAGGTCTCCAGAGTATGTTGACGCGGAACGCAGAGATCGCTGTCCGCATGATCCGCAAACTCAGCCTCCGGCTAATGTCCGCTGAAGACATGTTAGTGCGCACTTGGGCTGGAGCAGAAGAGCTTGAAGCGAAAGACGAACCTGCGACAATTCGAGGAAGAGCTCGTCTGATCTCGTCAGAGAGTACGGAAATGATACTGCCGGAAAAAACCGAGGTCAGGATAGGACGAGTGGATCCCATCAACCAGATCCATCCGGATATAGATCTCACGACAGTTGATCCCCAGCTCACTACGAGTCGTCGACATGCACGCATTCTCCGCGGAAGCGAGGGGTTCCTGATCCAAGAAGAGAGGGCTACAAACGGCACCTTTGTCAATGGGCAGCGAATTTCTGCGGAGCGCCCGCTCGAAATCCGCTCAGGAGACGACATCATGTTTGGAGCGGTGCGTACCCGCTTCTTTGTCGATGACGTCGGTGAGGATTTCGAGTAAGCGATTTCGCAAAAGACTGACACCCCCTTGGCGTTCACTGTTGGGAGAGTCCACCGGAGATATTGTGGAATCGATGCCCTGAGCGATCCAGACTTGGATTGTAGGCGTATCAGGAGAAGCAGGTCTGCCATGAACTCGTCACCGCAAAATCAGCCAACCTTAGTCGTTTTTACGCTGGGTCCACAGCGCGAATCGCGACGTCGGCAGTTGCTACCCGAGAACCTTCATCGGATCGAAGACTGCCTACATCAGGCTTGTTTTGATGCTGCGCTGGCTGCAGGCAAGGCCGCCGATTGTCGACTCGAGGTCTCGTCTCCCTTGAAGCTTGTCCTCCCGCCTGGCATAACCTATAGGCAGCAGAAGGGCCGCGACTTCGGGTCTCGCCTAGAGGATGCCTTGGATGGGGCCTTCGCCGAGACGGATGGCAATGTGATTTTGGTCGGCAGTGACACTCCTGATTTAGAAGAAGCCCATCTTAGAGACACGCTGAGAGCGCTCGAAAGGGATCCAGACAGTGTTGTGATCGGCCCATCCCGTGATGGAGGCTTTTATCTTCTTGCGGCGTCTCGGCCGCTCAAGAGTTCGCTTTCGGCGGTGCATTGGCGAAGCCGAGATACTCTCGAAAGTCTCAAACGGGCTCTTTGTCAGCAAGGTCGTTCGATCATTCTGCTGCAACCTTTATCAGATCTGGATCAGCGTGCAGACCTCGAACAATGGCTTTCGATGGCTCTGCGAGCAGCTGTAGGTGCCAAGACCTGGTGGTCGGTTCGAGGCTATCGACTCATACGTCTGCTGACTCGGTTGTTGGCCGCTGGTCGACGCCCGGAGCAAAGGCCTGCCTTTGTCGAGTTGCGTCGACTCAGATCGCGCTCGAATCTACTTCGTGGCCCTCCGGCCATGACCCTCCTTCCTCCTATTTAACTAGCTTTGCTGGAGGTTTACGCCTCCAAAATCGAGGAAGTGATGCCGATTGCTGACCCAGCGCTTTGCGCGGATGGCATCGGCCGAGAGGTTTGCTACTACGGGCAGCCTTCGTAGTGAGCATAGTCGATCCTGGAACCCAAGATAATCCAGACCCACAGCCGGGGTGACGCGCCCCATTAGAGGAATCGAGAGAATGCAGACAGAAACCCAGACCGAGAGTGCTGTCAAGGGGCGTTATGGCCTGGCGGCGCAAGCGCAGGAGGCAGAGCTCTGTTGTCCCGTTGACTACGACCCGCAGTATCTGAAGATCATTCCGCCCGAAGTACTCGAGAGAGACTATGGATGTGGCGACCCGAGCCGGCATCTGAGACCCGGTGAGACCGTCCTGGATCTCGGCAGCGGCACGGGCAAGATCTGCTTCATCGCATCACAGGTTGTTGGTCCAGAAGGCAAAGTCATCGGCGTCGATATGACTCCTGAGATGCTCGACGTTGCGCGTCGCAACACGCCACGTGTTGCGACGCAAATTGGTTACGAAAACGTCGAGTTTCGGCGTGGCAGGATCCAGGATCTTGCTCTCGATCTCGATGCTTTGGACCAGAGACTACAGAGTCATCCGATCGCGACTGCCGAAGACTTCATTGCTCTCGATGGGCTAACCACAGAGCTGAGGCAAACTCAGCCGCTCATAGCGAACGACTCGATTGATGTTGTGGTCTCGAACTGTGTTCTGAATCTGGTTGCCGGTGCGCAGAAGCGGCAGCTCTTCGGTGAGATCTATCGTGTCTTGAAACGTGGTGGAAGAGCCGTGATCTCCGACATCGTCTCCGATGAACATGTGCCGGAAGCGATGCAGCGAGACGCTGACTTGTGGAGTGGCTGTATTTCGGGGGCCCTGACAGAAGACGATTTCGTCGCCGCGTTCGAAGAAGCTGGTTTCCACGGGATCCGAAATTTGGAGCGCCAGAGGGTTCCGTGGCGAACGGTCGAAGGTATCGA
>JAJCXQ010000043.1 GCA_029263355.1 Acidobacteriota bacterium
CACTGTTTCCGTGTAGCCAGATACTGAGCCCAGTACCGAGTAGCTACCGCTCGCCAGAGAGCGTCCCAAGGCAAAGCTGTAGGCGAGCGGGTCTTTGAGCTCGAAATCCGGTAGATCACCGAAGATCCAGTAGCCGAGATCAGCGAGAAAGAGAACCGATCCGGCCCTCCTTGACACGGTAACGCCGGCTCCGTAATCCCACTCGCCAGTGCCGAATCCATCGTCTTCGTCCGCCAAGGGTGGCTTGGTTGCGCCGTAGACGCCGAATTTCACTCCGGATGCCTGCTGGTCAGATATGGCATAGTCAGCACGGAAGACGGGATCACCGAGTCCAGTCTCGCTGAAGTCCAGGGTCTGGGGATCTGGCACGATGACCGTGCCCCCTCTCCCGGTTCCCGGGCCGTTGGTTGACCCACCGCTAGTGCCCGTTCCACTCCCTGTCTCGACGCCTTGGCGACGACCCGAGGGCGCCGGTGTTCCGCCGACATAGGTGACGAAGGGCGAGTCCTGGTCGATCACCGGGATGCTGGCCGTGAAGTTCCACTTTCCCTTGCGGTAGGAAAAGCCGTTGAAAAGGAGAATACTGCTTGTCGTCTCGCTCAGGGTGTAGTTGCCTGACGCGTACTGCAACGAGCCCTGGTAGGTGAGTTGGGATTCTTGCCCTGTCGCAGCACCAGCCACGGCGGCCAGAGCCGCCGTGGCCAGGACCACAAGGGTCTTGCGCGTTGTCTTCATAGCCGACCCCTTTTTTAGGTTAGGTCCCGCTGCCTGGTTTGTGCAGCCGTGCCTGCATGCGGTCCATGGTCTTGAGGGCGTCCTCCAACGGGCCCGCCATGTCCTCGACGTGCAGGCGCAGACGATCCATGTCCCGCAGCCTGTCCCTGTCCTGAACCAGGGCAGGATCCCGCAAGCTCTGATGGATACGGTCCATCGTTTTGGTCATGTCGCCAGCGAGGTTCGCCACCGAATCACAGAGCTGCCGCATGGCCTGGTCACCGGCGCCGTTCTGTCCGGCTCTAGCCTGACCGGCCCGCTGTGCCATGTTCTGGGCGAGCTTGCTGGCCTGCTGTTCCAGCTGGTGCAAGCGTTGCATGGTCTGGTCCATCTGGGCCAGCTGTTGTTGCTGAGCTGCCGCCTGCTGTTGAGTCATTTGTTGGGTCATCTGCTGCTGACTAGCGCCTTGCCGGCCCGCCGTCTGTCCGCCGCCCTGGCCGATGGCTGGAAATGCCACAAGAACAGCTGCCGCAATAGTGACTAAGGGAAGGGCCTTTAACTTGAGGATCATGTTCGTTCTCCTGTCGTATTGTTGGTTGACCTTCGCTCGGGGTTTGGAAGCGCCGGCTGGTTCCCGGCTGTTGTCCATACTCATTGAGAGACACGCTCTCGGCGGGAGGTTCCATGCCCAAGCAAGAAAAGCGCCGAGATCTGCCGAAAACCTTCTGCCCGGTGGCCAGGCGACGCCACGATCAAAGACAGAGTTCAATTGGCCACTACCTACGGATACGGTCCCGGATTCCGCCGTCATCGCCGGTACCGGAGCGCCTGCGGTGTAGCGACAGTCAGGACGACCTATGAAGAGGGCACGCTCATCGTCGACGTCATCGACGCCGAAAAGAATGAGCTGGTTTGGCGCGCCTTTAATTCAATGGTCTATGCGGCACGATCTTCTCTGTAGTGAAGGCGTGCTTCTTCGCATCGACTAAGGCCCAACACGTATGAGGGCCCTGGCTGAGAAGGGGTAAAGACTTCGTCGTTGGGTTCGAGAGATCTGAATTTGACCCCGACACCAGCCCGATCAGTGTTTGTGTCCGGGAGGCGGTGGGGACGTGTTCCCGCGTGCCCCCCGCAAGTAGTGAACGAGAAGCAACATGTTGCCTCCCGTCTCAGGCACGACGTCGTGTTCTTCGCCTGCCGCCAGCGAGACGACGGTGCCTCTCGACACAGGCACAGGCTGGCCACCGACATGGATGACACCTTTGCCCTCGAGTACATGAACCGTGGTTGGGACCGGTGCGCTGTGGGCAGGCAGGAGCGTCCCGTGACGCAGGGCGATCGTCGCGAGTTTCAGATAGCTCTCGTCGAGCAGCACGGTAACTTCCTTGCCGTCCCCACTTCCTGCGCTACTGGGAAGCTCGACTACCTGACTTCTCGAGACCGCTCGGGGAGTCGTTTCCCCCTGTACGTTCGCCGTACTGATTACCGCTACACTTAACATCAGGAGGGCGGCGGCGAAAGAGTGCTTGGATTTCATGAGCTTGCTCCGTTGTTGCGGATGGGTCGTGGTACTCGGTGTGGTCATCTTCCTCTCATTCATTGTCTGATTAAGTCTTCGAGGCTCGAACCGCCGCGTTGACATGCTTCGACGAAGAGACATGCTGAACGTCAGTTGATGAGATAGTTGTCAACCCAGCGCTCCAGCGAAGATTTCGGCCGCGGCCTCTCATCATCATTGAGTGAGAGACAGGAACCGAGAAAAAGGTTTCCGGCCGCGAGCCCCGGAACCTTCGGTGGATCTCGTGCCTCTCAAGTGAAAGAGGCCGAATTGAAAGAGCAATCGGATCCTCCGGTAGTTCCGAAGCGAGCTGCGCCGCTCCAGGCACAAGTCCGTCAATGCAGATTCACTCGACAACCATCCGGCTTTCTGAGTCTGCTCTCGAGAAAGAGCAGGATTGAACCGGTCGAAGGAACAAAGGAGATCAAGATGACAAGAAAATGGATCTACGCCTCACTGACAGCAATCGTTTTTCTGGCGACTGCGGCGTGCGCTACTCAGACCGGAGCCCTCGGTTCACAGACCGAAGAGGCGTTGCTGCGGGCTCTTGACGACGAGCGCCATGCTCAGGCCGTCTACCAAGCCGTGATGGACCGCCACGGTGAGATCCGGCCCTTCTCCAACGTCATCCATGCGGAGAGGCGCCACGAGTCGTTCCTACTCGACCTATTCAAGGAATACGAGATCACCATTCCTCGGGATCCCTGGCCGGCGCGGGCTCTCGAGGCGCCGGAGACGCGCCGCGAATCCTGTGTGCAGGCCGTCGAGGCCGAGAAGGCCAACGTCGAAATGTACGACGAGCTCCTGGAGCTTGTCGCAGAGCCCGATATTCGTGAGATCTTCACGCGGCTTAGGGATGCCTCGGAACAACGTCACCTGCCGGCCTTTGAACGCTGCTCAGAGTCCAATCCTGGTCGCGGCCATGGCCGTGATCGTGGTCGCGGCCGAGGTGGTTGCTAAAACCTTGAAGGAGAATCGAATGTCCAAACGAAACCTCAGCGGAAGTAGCGCCAGCCCGCCAGCATGTCGGCTTCGGTGATGATCAGCTGGTCACCTTCCACG
>JAJCXQ010000044.1 GCA_029263355.1 Acidobacteriota bacterium
CGGTGGCCGCGTCGCCTATGCGGCCGGCAGCAACGAAGGGAGCGAAATCTTCGTCCGCTGGATGTCGACCGGCCAAACCGCTCGCCTGACTCAACTGCCGAAGAGTCCTCGCGGCCTCACCTGGTCGCCGGACGGCGATCATCTCGCGTTCTCGATGCTTGTAGCCGAGAAACCACCCGAGCTGGTCAAGCCACCCAAGAAGCCCAAGGACGCCGAATGGGCCGATCCCCCCAAGGTGATCACCCGCGTTGATCACGAAGCTGACGGGCGGGGATATCTCGAGCCGGGTTACGCTCACCTCTTTGTGTTGCCAGCGGTGGGAGGCACGCCGCGGCAAGTGACAACGGGCTCATTCCACCATCGCGACGTTCCTGCCTGGGCACCGGATGGCAGGGCATTGATCTTCTCCGCCAACCGCAACCCGGACTGGGAATACGAATTCGTCAATTCGGAGATTTATGAAGTCTCTGTGGAGTGGGCATCTGCGGACACCTCTACAAGCCAGCCAGCTATCCGTGCCCTAACCGACCGCAACGGGCCGGACCGCAACCCCATAGTTTCGCCAGACGGCGAGTGGATCGCCTATCTTGGCTACGACGACAAGATCCAGACCTACCAAGTCACCGGGCTTTACGTGATGCGGCGCGACGGCAGTGACCGGCGCCTGGTCACTGCCGATCTCGACCGCAGTGTTGCCGCACCACACTGGAATGCCGACGGCAAGAGCCTGACCTTCAGCTTCCACGATCGCGGCGTGACCAAAATCGCAACCACCACCCTCGGCGGCAAGGTGACGGTACTGGCCGACAACCTTGGCGGCACCTCGTTAGGTCGACCCTACCCTGGCGGTTCGTTCACCGTCTCGGACGCCGGCACGGTCGCTTACACCGCAACCTCACCTCAGGGTCCTGCCGACATCGTTGTGATCAACGGCAAGGACGCTCGCCAAATCACCGACCTCAACGGCGACCTACTCACCTACCGCGAGCTCGGCGAAGTCGAAGAGATGTGGGTCGAGTCGTCCTACGATCAGCGGCGCATTCAGGGCTGGATCATCAAACCTCCAGGCTTCGACGCCAACAAGAAGTACCCGCTGCTGCTCGAGATCCACGGTGGTCCGATCGCCAACTATGGCGCCCGCTTCGCGGCGGAGTTCCAACTCTACGCCGCCGCCGGCTATGTTGTGTATTACGCCAACCCTCGGGGTAGCACCGGCTATGGCGAGACCTTTGGCAACCTGCTCTACCATGACTACCCGGGGCAGGACTACGACGACCTGATCTCCGGGGTCGACGCTGTGATCGCTAAAGGCTACATCGACGACGACCAACTCTATGTGACCGGTGGTAGTGCCGGCGGCATCATGACCGCCTGGATCGTTGGCAAAACCGATCGCTTTCGCGCCGCGGTGGTCGTCAAGCCGGTGATCAACTGGTACAGCAAAGCGTTGGTAGCGGACAACTACTTCTACTACCACAACTACCGTTATCCGGGATCACCGTGGGAGAATCCCGAGGCCTACATGAAGTACTCCCCGATCTCGCTGGTGGGCAACATCTCGACGCCAACCCTGGTGATGGTCGGTACGGCTGATCTCAGAACGCCTCTATCGGAGTCCAAACAGCTCTACCATGCCCTCAAGCTGCGCCGGATCGACACCGCCCTGGTCGAGATTCCGGGAGCGTCTCACAACATCGCGGCGCGACCCAGCCAGCTGATCACCAAGGTCGCTCATGTGCTGGCTTGGTTCGAAAAATATCGAAACGATGACGTCGAAGGGGCGGAGACCGAAGACGAGTAACATCTTCCGCGAATAACCTCTTCCGCGATCGACTCCCACCGAACGGGACTCGGGGTGGACCCTTTTGCGCCCGGATCTCGCATCTGGTTCCGAAGCCAAATTCCATCCACGGAACGAATGGAGAGTCCACCATGCGCCCCCAACACCCCAAACGACAGGCCACGGCCCTTGGCCAGACCAGACTCGCTAGCCTTCGCGGCCACGGGCTCGCCCTGGGCTGCTTCTTGGCGCTCGGCGTGGGCGCCGTTCGAGCAGACGATCTCGAGCTCATTCACAGTTATCGAGACGCACCCCTCGACGGCCCGGTCGCGGTAGCGGTCAGCTCGGACGGTCGTCACCTCTACGTCGCGAGCTTGTTCGACGACGCGGTCACCACCTTTGCTCGTAATTCGGTCAGCGGCAGCCTGAGTTTCGTCGACACCACTTTCCTGTCGGCAGCCAACGGACGCTACGGCGCCTACGATCTGGCGCTCAGTGCCGACAACCAGCAACTTTACGCCATCGACATCCGCGGCAACGCTCTGACCGTGTTCACGCGCGACGTCGACAGTGGCTCCTTGGAGCTCCTCGAGACCCACGTCGATGGAGTGGACGGCGTCGACGGTTTAGCAGCGCCAACCGCGGTCTTGGTGACTCTGGATCATCGTCAGGTACTGGTCCTCGGCGCCTTCGACGGCACGCTGTCGGTCTTTGATCGCGAGGCGTCGAACGGCCGGTTGAGCTACCGGCCCGAAGCAGGACTCGCGGGCATCGGTTCGATGTCTGAGATGACTCTGAGCCCCGATGGCCGTCACCTCTATTTGGTGGCCGGGGAGAGGATCACCAACGGACCATCCCTGCAACACCCCGACGGCTCGCTGACCTTCGTCGAGCGAGATCCGGACACGGGCACGCTGACGTCGCGCCAGATCTTCAATGAGCGTGACGACGGGCCGTTTGGCCTGGTGAGCACGGCAGCGGTGGCGCTAGCCCCCGATGGCCGTCATCTGTACGCGGTCGGCGGCCTGGGTTTCGGGCAGATCGCGATCTTCAAGCGCGACCCCGGAACCGGCCGATTGAGCTTCACTGAATTCATCGAAGGCGATGACGACACCGTTGATGGCTTGGCTAGTGCCCGAGATGTCGTGATCAGTGATGACGGCCGCCACGTGATCGTGGTCGGCGCCTCCGAGAACCCCGGAGATCATTTGGTGAAACGTTTCGAACGCGACCCGGCGACCGGTTCGCTGAGCTTCGCCGCGGCGGATTTCGCAGCCGGGGTCGAAATTACCTCGAGCGCCGCCCAGGCTGGCCTGACGCTCTCTCCGGATGGCCGCCATCTCTACGCTGTGGATCAATTCCTCGATCAGATCACGATCCTGAGCCGCGATCCTGCTAGCGGCGAGATCGAGTCGACGGCGGTCCACACTCAAGGGGCCGATGGCATCGACGCCCTGGGGGGCGCATCCGACATCACCACCAGTCCTAACGGAGACCGCATTTACGTCGCCAGCACCGCAGAACAGTCCGTTGCGGTATTCGAGCCGGATCCACTCACGGCCGGCCTACGCTTCGTCGGCAGCCACTTCAACGGGGTCGATGGTGTCTCGGGGCTCGAAGCCCCACGGACGATGACCCTGAGTCCCGATGCTCGCCATCTCTACGTCGCTGGCGGGGGTGGTGGCGCGGTATTCGCCAGAGACCCGAGCGCTGCTCCTACCGGGTTACGCTTCGTCGCTGATCTCGACGCCTTTCATGGTTGGGACTTGACTGCCAGCCCGGACGGCCGCCACATCTATCTTGCGTTCGGTGACCCCTCGGGCTACGAACCCGGGCCGCCGGGCATCACAACCCTAGCCCGCAACCCGACCACCGGTTTGATCACCGAAGTCGAGACGCTATATGGCTTCGGCCGGGGCTTCGACGACGGCATGCCTGGGCTCCAGGCGGTGCGCTCGATCTCGATCAGCCCGGACGGTCGCCACCTCTACTCCGCGGCTTTCGGCAGCTCCGCGGTCCTCACCTTCGATCGTGATCCAACCAGCGGACGACTGTTGGTCCGTCAAACCCTGACCCAACACGATGACGGTATCCCCAGCCTGGCGCAGGCACGGGCGATCACCGTCAGCCGGGACGGTCGCCAAGTCTACGTCGCCGCCGCCCCCTTCCTGGATCCCCCCGAAAGGATCGGTGGCGCGCTCACCGTGTTCCACCGCGACCCGACCACCGGGGCGCTGGCTTTGGCCGAAGAGCACGTCGACGGCACCTCTGGCATCAACGGTCTGGGGGGCGCGGTGGCGATCGTCGAGGGTCAGGACGGTCGCCGAATCTTCGTCGCCAGCCAGTCTATGTCAGGCTTTGGTGACGACGCCCTGGCGGTGTTCGAGCGCGATCCAGCCACCGGCAATCTACGTTTTCTGGAGGCTACCCTCGCCGGCCAAGACGGTGTCGACGGCCTGTATGGCGCTCAGGCCTTGGCGGTCCGACCCGGCGCCGCTGACCTCTACCTCGCGAGCCGCTACGAAAGCGCCCTCAACCTGTTCCGCCCCAGTTGTGAAACCGGACCGAGCACTCTCTGCTTTCATGACCGCTTCCGCGTCGAGGTCGGCTGGCGAAGCCTGACCACCGCCGGCAACGCACAGGTCGCGGTCACCGGCGGCGATTCCGGAATCTTCTGGTTCTTTCAGCCCGACAACTGGGAGATGTTGATCAAAGTGCTCGACGGCTGCGCTGTCAACCATCACTTCTGGGTCTTCTCAGCCGCCGTCACCGACGTTGGATTCACCCTGCGGGTGACCGACACCATGACCGGCGCCGTGAAGCAATACGACAACCCGATCGGCGTCGCCGCTCCAGCCGTGACCGACACCCAAGCGTTCGCGGCCTGCTCGTCGGCGGCCCCTTAGAACTAGGGCAACGCCTGTCACCAAGTTGTACAGATTGTAAGTGGCACTTACAATCTGCACATGATCGACCGTCAGATACAACCTGTACTGCTCGAGTTGGCTGCCATGTTTCCGGTGGTCACCGTGACCGGGCCTCGGCAATCGGGCAAAACCACCTTGTGTCGACAGACTTTCCCCGAGAAGCGTTACATCTCCCTCGAAGATCCCGACGACCGACGTTTTGCCCTCGAAGATCCTCGCAGCTTCCTCCAAGATCTCGAAGATGGTGCGGTACTCGACGAGGTGCAACGAGCTCCGGACCTGCTCAGCTACCTCCAAGGAATGGTCGACGATAACCCGGAGCCCGGGCGCTTCGTGCTCACCGGGTCCGCCAATCTGGCGTTACGCTCGACCGTCACCCAATCTCTGGCCGGCCGCACCGGTCTGCTCGAGCTCCTGCCCTTGACGATCGACGAACGCCAGGCATTGGCGCCGGTCGACGATCTCTGGCAGGCAGTTTGGGAGGGCGGCTATCCCGCCATCCATCACCGCAACATCCCTGCGGACCGATGGCTCAACGCCTACATCGGCACCTACGTCGAGCGTGACGTCCGGCAGCATCTCGCCATCTCCGACCTGACCGCTTTTCAAAGTTTTCTCGAGCTGGCCGCAGGCCACACCGCCAACTTTCTCAACCTCTCGGAGCTCGGAGCCGGCGCCGGCGTCTCTCACAACACCGCACGTTCGTGGATCTCAGTGCTCGAAGCTGGCTACATCGTCGAACGCTTGTCGCCCCTGCATCGTAATCTCCGCAAGCGGGTCGTCAAGACACCAAAAATCCACTTTGTCGACAGTGGCCTGGCCGCACGTTTACTCGGCGTCCGCAACCCGGGTGAGCTCGCGAGACATCCCCTACGCGGAGCCTTGTTCGAGTCCTGGGTCGTCAGCGAGGTCCACAAAGCGTTCGCCAACCGCGGCGTACCACCCAGGCTGCACCACTGGCGCAACCATCGGGGCCAAGAGGTTGATCTGGTGGTCGACCGCGGCCACGATCTGCTCGCCATCGAGGTCAAGTCCGGCGCCACCCTCCATGCGTCGTTCTTCGAATCCCTACAGCGGTTCGCCACCCTCGCCCGCGAGGCCGTACCGCCGCCCGAAGGTGAGACCCAAGCTTTGCTGGTTTACGGTGGGAATCGTCACCAAAAGCGGTCCGCTGGATGGGCCTTGCCGTGGCGAGAAGTTCAGAGCTTCCCTTGGCACAAAGAGTGACTCACGAGACATTGACTCAGCAGGCGCCTGGAGGATCTGCATGCTGCAACGAGAATGTTCTATGATGTTGTTTGGCTGAGATGCTCGGAAATCATGTTGAGCCGATGCCGAACGGTGGCTAGGCCAGCTGCGACCAAGACCCGAAACGATGTCCAATATGGATAGCATTCTGACCAACTCATCCGATGCGGCGGCCAGTATGGACAGCACTCTGCCCAACACATCTGATGTCGCGGCCAATGTGGACAGCATATTGCCCAACACATCCGATGTTGCGGCCAATGTGGACAGCATTCTGCCCAAAACATCTGATGTCGCGGCCACTATGGACAGCATTCTGCCCAAAACATCTGATGTTGCGGCCAATGTGGACAGCATTCTGCCCGCCGCACCGACGGACGACGCGCTCTCAGCGACCGGAAGCGTCTAAACGACGTTCGACAACGCATCCTGAGCGGCTTCCGAGGCAGTAAGACGCGTTACAAACGTGATGTCGTCGCCTCGACAGGTTCATTGGCGGCTCCAAGACGCGTTGCGCCGCACTGGGATGCCCGTTTTGAGGGTCGCCTTCGGTCTCGTCGACAGCTGAGCCTTGCGCTCGATTCTCGAT
This sequence comes from Acidobacteriota bacterium, assembly GCA_029263355.1. GTDB lineage: Bacteria > Acidobacteriota > Thermoanaerobaculia > Multivoradales > J023 > JAAELT01. The sequence goes on from JAJCXQ010000044.1 coordinate 6,545, forward strand.
CTTGGTCCTCGACGGCGCACGACGGGCGGCGGCGGTTGATCCTTTTGGTAGCTTTGCGAGTAGGCTCTCGGTAAGTACTAGTTCCTCCAGATGAGCAACTGAGTTGGCCCTAGCTTTGCCCTGATGTAACAAACCACTCCCTCCGGCGTTTCTTGGACTGAAGAGCCAAGTGACTTGTGTCCAACCCGGAGGCCCCATGGATCCTATCTTTCGTCCGCTCCGCACGGTCGTCCGCAAACTTCGACGCAGCCCGAGCTTCACCCTGCTCTCAGCACTGACGCTGGGCCTTGGCATCGGCGCCAACACCGCCATTTTCAGTGTCGTCAACGGCGTCTTGCTGCAGCCGCTGCCGTTCCACCAGCCGGAGCAGTTGGTCGGAGTGTGGCATACCGCACCAGGGATCGAGCTGCCACAATTCGAGCAGTCGTTTGCCACCTATCTGCTCTATCGACAGAGCAACCGGGTGTTCGAAGACATCGCTCTCTACAACCCAGAGACGGTCAACCTCACCGGAGTCGAGCGCCCCGAGCAGCTGACGTCGGCGTCTGCGGCGGCGTCCTTGTTTCCGCTTCTCGGCATCAACCCGGCGCTCGGCAGGGGTTTCACCGAGGCTGACGAGCGACCTGGGGCTGAACCCGTCGTGGTGCTCAGTCACGAGCTCTTCACCACTCGCTTCGGCGGCAGCCTCGGCGATAACGGCACAAACCTCGGCCAGACGATCCTGATCGACGGCGTCGCCCGCACAGTGATCGGCGTGATGCCGGCCGGCTTCAGTTTTCCGGGCACGAACACGCTTTTGTGGCAGCCTATGGAAATCGATCAGGAAGAGCCAAACGTCGGCGACTTCAGCTACCCCAGTATCGCCCGCCTGAAGCCGGGCAAAACAGCTCGAGACGCAGCGACGGAGCTTTCTGGACTGGTCCATCGACTGCCGGAGGTTTTCCCGAACGAAGACATAACAGCAGGCATGATCGAAGGAGCCGGACTCGCCGTCCTAGTCCACTCATTACGTGACGACGTGGTGGGTGACGTTGGACGCGTGTTGTGGGTGTTGCTGGGAAGTGTCGGATTCATCCTGCTGATCGCTTGTGCCAACGTCGCAAATCTCTTCTTGGTGCGAGCCGAGAGGCGGCAGCGCGAGGTGGCCATCCGCTCTGCGTTGGGTGCTCAACGGAGTGATATCGCGGGCGCCTTTCTCGCCGAGAGCGCCGTGCTCGGTCTCGCCGGAGGGGCCATCGGCTTAGCGCTGGCTGCACTCGGCGTCCGTGCCCTCTCAAGCCTCGGCCGGGGCACGGTGCCGCGGCTCGAGGAGATCGGGTTCGACGGTGGCGTGCTGGCGTTCACCGTCTTTGTTTCTCTCTTCGCCGGCTTGCTGTTTGGCGCCATGCCCGCGCTACGCCGCGCACCCAACCTTGGGCTCGCGCTCAAGGACGGTGGCCGCAGTTCGACTGCCGGACGCGCTCAGCAGAGGGCCAGCAATATCTTGGTCGCCGGCCAGATTGCTTTAGCTCTGATCCTGTTGACCGGCTCGGGCCTGATGGTGCGCAGTTTCCTGGCGCTGAGAGATGTTGATCCGGGTTTCGATCCCACAGGTGCATTGACACTCCGTTTCTCGCTGCCCACAGCACAATACCCCGAAGCGGAACAGCGCGCACGATTCTTCCATCAAGCTCTCGAACGGATCCGCGCGCTGCCCGGGGTCGAAACAGCGGGGGCGGTCAATCGGCTGCCGATTTCCGGTGGCGACTCCAACAGCGCACATACCTTCGAGGATTTCCCGCTCGAGCCTGACGTAGTGCCGCGAATCATCTCCAACCGCCGGGCCTCTTCGGGCTACTTCGAGACCATGGGCATTCCCCTGGTCGCCGGCCGAGTCTTCGAACCCGCCGATCACCAAGAGCTGAGAAGGGTCGCGTTGATCAGCCAAGCGCTGGCGACACAGCTGTGGGGTAGCGCGAGTCCGTTGGGCAAACGGCTGACGTCCGGCATGGCCGAGCAGGGAGATTGGTACACCATCGTCGGAGTTGTGGGCAGTATCCGCGACGACGGCCTGGCCGAAGATCCTACCGAGATGATCTACTATCCGATGGCCAACCCACCGGTGGTGGCGGATGAGGAATCGACAGCCAATGCACCCCGAACCATGAGTTTCGTCGTGCGGACCCAGGTACCGCCGACGGCACTCTCCAAATCGGCTCGGGCAGCGATCTGGCAAAGTGACCCCAATCTGCCGATTGCCAATGTCCGAACCCTGGCCGAGATCGTAGCCAACGACAGCGCCCGAACCGGTTTTACCATGATCCTGTTGGTCATCGCCGCCATGGTGGCGCTGCTGCTCGGCACGGTGGGTCTCTACAGTGTGATTTCCTACGTCGTCAACCAACGCACTCAGGAGATCGGCGTGCGCATGGCGCTGGGCGCCGGTCGCGGTGAGGTCAGCCGCATGGTGGTGCGTCAGGGGCTCGGTGTCTCCCTGGCTGGTATCGCGATTGGCCTCGTCGGCGCCTTCGGCGCCACCCGCTTACTCGAAGCTTCCCTATTTGGCGTCGGCGCGACAGATCCCCTGACCTTTGTCATGGTCCCGGTCCTGCTGTTCGCCGTCACCGTGATCGCTAGCTACCTGCCCGCGCGGCGGGCGGCGGCGGTTGATCCATTGGTGGCTCTGCGCTACGAATAGGCATCATCATGGTACTCTATACAGGAGCCGTTAAAGGACCCTCTGGAGGACCCATGAAGACCGTAAGATTCACCGAAGATGTGCGACCGATTACCGATCTCAAACAACGAGCCGCCGAAATCGTCGATCACACCCACAGGACCCGCAGGCCCGTGTTACTCACCCGCCGAGGCCGGGGCGTCGCGGTACTTCTAGATGTCGAAGAGTATGAAGCGCTCAACGATCGCGCCAACTTCATAGAAGCCGTCGCGGTCGGGGCTGAAGCCGCTCGAGCCGGAGATCTGCACTCGAACGACGAAGCGATGGAGATCCTGGATTCGTTCGGAGATTGACTTGCCGGACAGATATCGCATCCGCTGGACCGGCCCAGCCCTGACCGATCTTCGCTCGATCAGAAACTTCCTTACCGCCGAAAGCAAACCCACAGCAGCCAAACGTCTCGGCGAGAAGATTCGAGACGCCGTTCTGCGACTGCAGACACACCCTCAATCAGGCCGCAGCGTGCCTGAGTTTCATGGTGCGGGCTATCGCGAAGTCATCGTCAATCCATACCGAATCGTTTACGAGTTAACGGACAACACTGTAATTGCCCTGCGGGTTTGGCACGGACGTCGAGACCTCGAGCGCCTAGAGCAATGAGCACTGTCTAGCTCGACCACATCGACGTATCGCCGCTCTCGAACCCATCGGCGAAAATCGCCATGACGCCACCGCCGCTGAGGACGTGAACCACGACGTTGTCGTTGGTGTCCTGGGTACCGACGACAACTTCGGGACGACCATCGCCATCGAGGTCACCAGCGGGATAAACGCTGAAGACGCGGTTGCCGGTGTCATAGGACCAGAGCACGGTGCCGTCGACGCCATCCATGGCGTAAACGTGATAGTCGAACGAGCCGGCGATGACGTCTTGGTTGCCGTCGTTGTTGAGGTCGTCGATAGCGCGCACGGTCCAGACGTCACCACCGTTGAGGGTGCCGACGGTGGTTCTCCAATGCAGAGTGCCGTCCGCTCCATCGAGGACGATGGCGGCGTTCTCGAACGATCCGACGATGATCTCGGGAGTGCCATCACCGGTGACGTCGTCCAGTAGATCGACCATCATGCCAGCCTCACCGACCGTGGTGCTCGACCAGACGACTTGGCCGGTGGCGCCATTGAGGCAGCGGATGGCGCTGCCGTCGGTGGTCCACAACACCACCAACGCTTCGTTCACGCCGTCGCCGGTGATGTCCGGCAGCACGCCACAGGCGTTGACGATCGACGACGCGGGGTAGGTCCACAAGACTTGACCGCCAGGCAAGGCCGTGCCGCCATCGAGGCAGACGAGCTGCGAACCGTTGTCGCCAATCGCCGCCAGCACGTCGTGATCGCCGTCACCGTTGACGTCACCAACGTTGCAGACCGACAAGACAGCGTCAGCGGCTTGGTACTGCCACAGAACCGTCGCCGGTACCGAGCTCGCACCATCGACCATGTAGAGGGTGTTGTTGTCCGATCCGGCGCCAAAGGCAGTCTCAGGCACACCATCGCCAGTGATGTCGTTGAGTTGGGCCAGGGAGTAGACCCAACCTGATTCGAAGGCGTCATAGGTGTCGAAGCTCCACTGGATCGAGCCGTCCAGACTGTCCAGATCGTAGGCGGTGCGTCCACCCCAGGCCGTTCCGAGCAGGATGTTCTGGCGATCGTTGCCATCACTGTCGAACGCGGGCACCAACGACTGATCACCCCACGGCGAACCGCCCGAGACGCCGTCCATGGTCTCAATCGCCCACACCACCGTCGCCGCACCACGACTGGCGCCATCGAGCAGGAAAATATTGTCGACCTGAGACTCGTCGATACCGACAACGATCTCGTCGCGCCCATCGCCGGTGACGTCGGCCACCGAGCGCACGCACGACGCATTGTCGGCGCCGGTCATGAAGAACAGTCGCGATCCAAGCTCGGCGCCGACCACCGCTTCGGCGTCGACCGGACGGGGCTCGGGGCGCGCCTCGGCGCGCTCCGCGAGTCGACTCGCGACCTCCCCTGGCGGTTGCGCCCAAACCGTTGGACTGATCGCCAAGAGCAGACACGAAAAAAACACTGGAGGGAGAAGCGTTCGCCTCATGATCAGGCTCCTTTGTCTCAACGAGACCGAAAGAACACCCAGCCAAAAAACAGGCCAAACAACAGATCATTCGGCCCGTAGATGGTGAAAAATACGCCGGTTACCGCTGAGGTCTCGAAAATGCTCGTCAGCTCCGACCCGCGCTCCAGGGTCCACGCCACCCAAGTGCCGAAGTAAACCAGCTTCTCCAGCGCGAACACCGCCACAATCCACTTCGCCGACCGATAGCAGCCAGCACACGCCAGGTAGGCCAAGCCCCATAAGACAACGGCGCCTTGGCCGAAGGTCGAAAACACCTGCGGCGACAGCTCACCAATCCGCGGATTGGTGAAAGCCAGGGAGAACAGCAGGATGCCGAGGATGTTGACCGCGGCGGCCAATTGAAAACCTCGCGCAATCCAGGGTGAATCGCTCATATCTCTCCTTCGCTGCCGTCGATGGGTTCGAATCAGGGCAGGATTAGTCTACCAGTCTGGCAGGGGCAAGCCGGTAGCCAAGGGGTTAAAACCTCCCTCCACTGAGACGTCGCCGCGTCCAGAACGACGCACTTGCTCACTGGAGATGCTCGAGGTACTTCTGAACCAGGATCTCGTCTATGGGTCCAATGTTCTTCATCGAGCTGATCAAGGAAGCCGTGCAATTTTCGACGACGCCATCGACGTTCAAGATCGGAACGCACCGCAGCATTGACCTGAGCTGAAATACTCTGGCCGATAGCCTCGAGCTCGGCGATGAGATCTTCATCCAATGAAACGGAGATTTTTCGCTTGGCGAATGGCATACTCAAAGCGTACCGAAGTGGGGGTGCAACTGCTCCCCAGGTCTTTAGTCACTTGGCCAACCGCCTCGAGACACTGAGGATTGGTCTCAGCAACAAAGTCGCGAATTCGCTCGCTGACACCCACCAAGGGGGCCCCGATGCACTACAAATCGATGGTTATTGTCCTAACGCTGGCGCTGCTGGGCGTCGGCTGCGCGTCTAAGAAGGATTTGGAGGCAGCCCAGGCGCAACTCGCGGCCTGTGAGGTCGAGAAAGTGGAATTGGAAGCCTCGGTGATCGCCTGGGAAGAGCGCTTCGACAGCGCTTCGAACCGCTGGACCGAAGTCGAGGCGTCGGTAACCGAGGCCCTGCCGATGGCTCTCAATGAATTCCACACCGAGCGCGACCGCATCATCTCGCTCGTGCCAGAACAGGTACAGGGTGAGGTCACGGCCTACTTGGACGACTACTTCACGACAGTAATGCAGGGCTTCGGTCAGCTGGCCGAGGACAATAAAGACATCAAGGTGCAGCTCAACGCGACCCACAAGGCGCTCGAGACTGTGGGCGCCGATACTCGGGCGATCAGCGCCTCGATCGACCAGACGGTGAGCG
>JAJCXQ010000045.1 GCA_029263355.1 Acidobacteriota bacterium
TGCTGTAAAACGGGATCATGGCCCGTCAGACGAAGGACGACATGAGATCGATTTTTTTCGGCAGAAGGCTCAGGCGAGAGGGTGACGGTCTCCTGCTAGACGTGTGCGGGCCTAGCGCCGGCCAGGCAAAACTTCTGCTCGACACTTGCGACCCCCTCAGTGGTCAAGAAAGATCTCGCACTGCCGAGTCAGACACTCGGTTGGCGACGGCACACAAGCACAATCAAGGGTGCGGTTACGAACAGCGTGGCTACTTTGTACCACACAGGTTCAGCCCCCAACTGCATCACCAGATTCGCTAGCGTCGCCAGGCAAACCAGCCCCGCGACAATATAGCCGGCCAGCAGCCGTTTGCTACCGGCGATCATCGCGGCGACAAAACCCACCACCAATCCGATCACAGCCAGCGCGATCAACGCCAGGACAACGATCATTGGCCCCTGCTGCGCCATCACGGGTCCGACCAGCATCATACTCGCAGACGCGAACAAGACGTATCCAACGAGGATCGCTGCAATCGTGCGGAAGACACTCATGATATCGCCCTCTTCTCTATTCGATCGGGTGTTCGGGAAGCCGATTCAACACATGACGACGACAAGAATCTGCGATTTCTACAGGAATTCTTCTCGTCAATATAATTGTTTATACCATCTGCCGTAGACTTGATGTCAAGGAGGTCCGTTCGACGGATTGGTGATGAGCGACAAAACTTTCGACACTTTAGTGGTCGGTGGCGGCATCATCGGGCTGTCGATAGCCTATGAATGCGCTCGTCATGGGATGTGCACCGTGCTGCTCGAACGCAGCGAGCTCGGTCGAGAGTCTGCCGCTGCAGCCGGCATCGTTCCCGCAGGCCACGACACCAGTACCCGGCCTGCCTACGAGCGCCTGTTGGGCCTTGGCAGTGAGCTTTATCCGGAGCTTTCGCAACGCCTTTGCAAAGAGACGACCATTGACAACGGCTACCAGAGATGTGGCGGCTTGGAGCTCGCTCGAAATGCCAGCGAGGCTGAGGAGTTGCGATGGGAGAGCGAGCAGTGGACCGCTCAAGGCATCAACTGGCGACGCCTGACCACAGAGCAGGTCGGCAAGCTAGAGCCATCTGTGACGACGGATCTCGAAGCCGCCTACGAGCTCCCCGAAACCGCTCGGCTCGATCCCTCACGCCACCTGCAAGCTCTGGCCGCAGCCTGCCGACACCACGGCGCCCATCTCGTGGCCAACGCTGGGGACTGCGAGTTGGTCGTGGATGGACAGCGAGTTGTTGGTGCCCAAGCTCGCGATGGCAAGACTTTTCACGCCGAAACGACTGTCGTCGCCGCCGGCTCCTGGACCCGAACAGCTTTGGCAGGACTCGACGTCGACATCCACGTACGGCCGGTTCGCGGCCAAATTGCACTCCTCGCACCCGAACAACATGTGGTGCGTCGCATTGTGATGTGGGGCCGAAAGTATCTCGTGCCCAAGGAGGACGGCGGAGTGATCGTAGGCTCTACCGAAGACGAAGCCGGGTTTCAGAAGCACTGTACTGTTGAAGGCATCAGCGGGCTCCTTGCGGGCGCCATGGTGATGGCTCCGTCCTTGGCCAGGGCGCGATTCGCAAGCCATTGGGCCGGGCTTCGACCCGCCAGCGCCGACGGTCTACCTTGGCTCGGACCGGTACCAGGCTACACAGGGATCCTGGTCGCGGCCGGACATTATCGCCTCGGTCTGCAGATGGCTCCGGCCACCGCCCGGGTGGTGTTCGAACTCGTCAGCGCCGCACCGCCTTGCCTGCCGATCGACGACTTTCGTCTCGATCGACCGTCGACCGCTCCTCAGCCGTAGACGACGACACATCAGCTCACATACACGATCAGCTATGTTATCTTGACTCTTGTCATATTTCCTGGCTCGCCAGGGAATATGACGCCTCGCGAGCTGAGCGGCCCTTCCGCCAAATACGAATCGACGCGCAACACACCAAGTGGGAGGCCTTCCAGCCCACCCGCCGCCACCACCAGAAAATCCTGTGATATTTCGTGTTTGCCGCAGCGGCGGATCAGATCCTTTCAGAGTCATTCAACACGTAACGTGAGGGGAATCAACCATGAGCTTGAAGATCCAGGAGCTCGAATCCAGCGGTTTCAAACGCGCCTACGGAGGCCTTGTCCAGGAATTCTTCACTGGGGACGACGCACCGAAGACGCCTTTTGGAGCCACTTGGATGATCGTCGAGCCGGGCGAACGGACCCAGCGGCATCGCCACCATGAAGCGGAGACTTGGATCATCACCCAGGGTGACGGCATCGTCACTTCCGGTGATGAGCATCACCCAGTCAAGCAGGGGAACGTGGTTTATTTCCCACCGCTCGACGACCACACCCTCGAGAACACCTCACAGAGTGACGACCTGCAGTTTCTAGCCGTCTACTGGGAAGACCTATCGCTGCTGGAAAGCGAGCTGCCGGGCACCGACGCCGAACCCGGAAAGGATTCGCAGCGACCGGTCCTGATCACCGCTACTCCGCCAACTCCCAACGGCGATCTCCATATCGGGCATCTGTCGGGACCCTATTTGGCGGCGGACATCTACCGAAGATTCTTACGGATGCGCGGGCGACCTGCCCACTATCTGTGCGGCATCGACGACCATCAAAGCTACGTCGCCTACCGGGCGAAGCAACTCGACAAGTCGCCACGGCAGACCGCCGACGATTTTGGCGCCGCCATGTTCGAGACTTTGCAGGCGGCCAACATCGAAACCGACGCTTTCGCCTTCCCCGCCGCGTCGCCCTACCACCAGGAGATGGTGCAGGAGTTCTTTACCAAACTCTACCTGGACGACAAGCTGGTTGCCAAAGACGCGCCGACGCTCTTCTGCCCGCACTGTGATCAATATGCCTTCGAGGTGTATGTCGCCGGCGCTTGCCCCCACTGCGCAAGTGGCTCGTGTGGCAATGCGTGTGAAAACTGCGGCCAGCCGAACGATTGCGTCGACCTGATCGATCCCAAATGCAACTCGTGTGATGGCGAGCTGGAACAACGCATCCTACGGCGGCTCTACTTTCCGCTAGGCCAGTACCACGACCAGCTCAAGGCCTACGTCGAATCAGCAACGATGAATGCCCACCTTCGGTCGTTGTGCGAAACGATGCTCGCTGGCGGCCTACCGGACATCGCGATCAGCCAATTCACCGACTGGGGAATCCCGGTGCCGTTCGCAGGCTTCGAAGGCCAGCGGCTGTATGCCTGGGCGGAAATGGCGCCCGGATACCTGGCAGCGACCGAGCAACTGGCCTCGGAGGTTGCTGGCCAACCCGGTTGGAAGAGCTTCTGGCAAGGCGACCCCAGCGAGGTTGTGCAGTTCTTCGGCTTCGACAACGGGTACTTCCACGCCATCCTCTTCCCGGCGCTCTACTTCGCCTACGACCCTTCGATCGTGCCGCCATCGACCTTTGTCATGAACGAGTTTTATCGCCTCGACGGTTTGAAATTCTCCACCAGCCGCCAGCACCTGATCTGGGGTCGCGATCTGCTGGCCAAGACCTCCATCGACATGGTGCGTTTTTACCTCTCCTACAGCGCACCCGAGACCGAGCAGACCAACTTTACCCATGCCGAGATGTCGGCGATCCTCGAACGTGAGCTGATCGATAGCTGGTCACCCTGGCTCCAGGAACTGGCGTCCAAGGTTCACGACGAATATGGCGGCAGCGCTCCCAGCACCGGACTCTGGACGATCGATCAGCAGCAATTCTTCGAACTCTTGACACGTCTCACGAGAGACGCCGAAGCGGCCTATGAGGCACCAACGTTCTCGCCCCAAAGAGCCACGCGGGCGCTCTGCGAGCTGGTCCGAACAACCCGTCGCTTCGCTGCGGCGGAGGCCCATTGGAAAGGGTTCGACCAGCGCCGAGACGAGCGTCGCACCGCGGTTGCGTTGGAGCTGACCGCGGCCAAGACCCTGGCGATGCTGGCGGCGCCGATCCTGCCAGACTTCGCGGAACGGCTGTGGCGAAACCTGGGATCGACGTCGCCTCTGCAACTGGGCTCGTGGCGGTCGACGCCTGAGTTTCTCGCTGCCGGGAGCGTCGTTGTAAAGACAGAGACGCCGTACTTTCCCAAGCTGCCAGGGGACAGCTGAGGCCGGTGTCGACCGCCCCCGAGCCGCGCCAAGCCAAACCTTCACTGGTAACGTAGCGTGTTGATCGGGTCGATACCGGTCGCCCTCCGGGCTGGAAAAAACGACGCGCCCAAAGACGCCAAGACCAGGATCAAGAGGGCTCCACCGAAGGCCACGGGATCTGTGGGAGTGATGAGCAGCAGGCTCTGGAGCAACTGTGAAACCACCAGTGCCAGAACCAGCCCGATCATCAGCCCCAGCCCCACCACGATCAATCCTTGACGCACCACCATGCCCAGCACTCCCAGCCGATCCGCACCCAACGCCATGCGAATGCCAATCTCGCGCGCTCGGCGCTGAACCGCATACGACATCACCCCGTAGAGGCCAATCACCGCCAGAACCAAGGCCAAGAATCCGAAGATCGACAACATCGATGCCCCGATCCGTGGCGCCCAAAGTGCGTTGTCCAAGGTCTCCGAGATAGTCGTCACCCCAATCAATGGCATGTCGGGGTCCATCTCCCGGATCTCACGCTGCGCTGTGATGAGCACCTGCTCGGGAGCACTGTCCGTGCGGGCGATCAAGGTCATCCCGGTCATGTACTGCTGTGCGAGGGGCTGATAGGCGTAGGGCTGAGGATCTTCGCCCAGCGAGTTGTACTTGATGTCCTTGACCACGCCTACAATCGTCAGATCGTGGTCGAAACCAAAGAATGTGAACGTTCTGCCGAGTGGGTCCTCGCCAGGCCAGAACTTCTTCGCCATGGTTTCGTTGATCATCACGACCGGCTGGCTACCGTCGCGATCATTCTTTTCAAATCGGCGCCCCTGGAGCACTGGAATACCCAGGGTCTCGAAGTATTCCGATTCGACCACGTTGACTTGCACGAAGGTGCGGTTGTCGTCACCTTCCTGACCTTCGAGGATGACCGAGCGCATCAGGGAGCCTTGGAGCGGCCCAGCTTGGGCGACCGTTGCTGCCCGCACCCCGGGCAGCGCGCGAGTGCGGGCAGCAACGTCGCTAAAGAATTGTTCACCTCGGGGCTGGCCGTAGCCTTGCAGCCCAACGTCGAACGACAGAGCCATCAGGTTGTCGGTCTTGAAGCCAGGGTCGGACTGCTGGGTGGCTGCCAGATTTCGAATGAAGAGTCCAGCAACGATCAGCGCAACCACCGACAGTGCGACCTGCCAAACCACCAAAAAGTCACGCACTGCGAACTTACGGCCGGCGTCGAAAGTCTGCTCGGTCTGGTCACGGATCGTCGTCATCAGGCCGGGGCGGGTGCATTGGATCGCCGGAACCAGGCCGAACAGGAGACCTGAAAAGAGCGCCAAGCCGAGGGTGAACAACAGCACACGAAGATCGAGCTCGAGCCCCAGATTGAGAGAAATCGGGATCGACAAGGAGGGCAACACACTGAGCAGCAAGCTCTTGGCCAAATAGGCCATGCCCAAACCCAACACGCCACCCAAGAGCCAGACCAGCAGGCTCTCGGTCAACAGCTGCTGGATCAAACGCCAACGCCCGGCACCCAGCGCCAAGCGGGTGGCGATCTCACACCGGCGCTCGCTCGCCCGGGCCAGGAAAAGATTGGCGACGTTGAAGCAGGCGATCAGAAGCACCAACCCGGCAATCCCTGCCAGCAGAGATGCGCCCATCATCAGCCCGGTCCGGAGACCAGGATTGACAGTCGCCTCGGCGAGCGGCTTGACGCGCAGGCCACGGCCTTTGTTGTCGTCAGGATAATCATGCTCCAATCGCTCGGCGAGGACGTTCATATTTGCCCGTGCTTCGGCCAGCGAAACCCCAGGCTTCAAGCGGGCCAGGGTAAAGATGAACAGGCCGCGACGAGTTTCATACCAGTTGAGCGACTCGCCGGGTTTGATCACCGGATTCATCATCATCGGCACCCAGAGGTCGGGCAACACGCCTACATCAGTACCGGTGAATTCGGCAGGAGCGACGCCGATGACCTGAAATGGGTGACTGTTGATCTTGATCGCCTGGCCGATCACGGCATCGTCGCGCCCCATTTGGCGACTCCAGTAGCGGTGACTCAAGACCACCACCGGATGAGTGCCGGGGGTCGCGTCTTCGTGCTCGGAAAAAGTACGACCGCGGAAGGCCGGCACTCCGAGACCATCGAAGTAGTTGCCGGAGACTAGCTGACCGAAAAGGTAGGACGGCTCGCCGTCGCCGCTGGCAACGCTCATCGGTGACCATTCGTAGCCGATCACTTCGGTGAACACGTCGTTGTCGTCACGAACATCTCGCCAGTTGAGGTGGGACAAAGCACTCGAGCCCGGGTTCTTCTCGTCGGTGGTGTACACCGCGACCACCCGCTCCTGCGCCTCGACCGGCAGAGGGTGCAAAAAAAACTCATTGACGATGGTGAAGATCGTCGTATTGGCGCCGATACCTAGCGCCAGAGACAGCATCGCTACCGAAGTGAACGCGGGTTTACGGATCAGCATGCGAACGGCAAAGCGCAGATCTTCCTTGATAGTGGTCATGCTCACGGCTCCTTATTAGGCTGTCTCGGCGTCCTGCGACGTAGTTTAGCCTTCTGGCCTGGTTCTAGAGCCGAGCGGTCCGGCCCTGGGTCAGCCGAGCCAGCGCCCGTTGCAGGTCGCTGGGCGTCGTGGATTTCGTCCGGCAACTCGTCTTCGAGGCGGGTGATCGGTCGGTACCAGAAAGCAGCGAGCGAGGCCCCGGTAGCTGCTAGACCGCAGACGATGATCATCAAACCTATACCGCGTCCGGGGCCAACCCCGAGGATATTGCCCAAGCTACCTGCGAGCGCCCCGTCGGCAGCCATCAAGGGTTCGAAGACGTGGTCGGCCAACGGGCCAGCGGCCAAGAAAGCAACCGGAGTCACAACCGACGTGAGCAAGCGCCGGAGGGCAAAAACCCGGCCTTGAACTTCTGGGGCAATCTTATTTTGCCAAAGCACCTGATTGGTGCCGACCACCAACTGCATGCAGAAGTAGTTGCCAAACATCATTGCGCCGATCAACCACAACGAGGGCGCCAGACCACAAAAGATGAAAAAAGCGCCAGCCAGCGTAGCAAAAACCAAAATGCTGAGGACGCGCCGCACGGGACCTCCCCAAATACCCATTGTGGCGCCTCCGAGCAAGCTGCCAAGGGCCGCGATCGACGCCACGATCCCGAGTTGCTGAGCGCTCGCAAAGCTCAAGACGAGCGGCATACTGAGCACATGGGCAGTATTGATGAAGAAGTTCCAGATCGCGAAGAAAACGATCAGCCCGACCAATCCGCGACGCCCGGCAAGATAGCTCCAGCCGGCCTTCACTTCGTCACCTAAATGACTCTCTTTTTCGGCGCCGGCAGTGGGCGGATCCGGAATCTTGACCATCAACAGCGTTGATACAGCGAATAGATAGGTCGCGAAGTCGAGCAAAATTACGCCGCGCAATCCGACCACGCTGTAGAGCGCGCCGGCGATAAGTGGGGCGATGATCCGGACCGCCGCCTGGCCCGTCTGCACCATGCCGCTGGCGCGACCCAGGTCACGCTTCGGGACCAGCATCGTTGTCGCTGCGCTATAGGCCGGCCACTGCAGCGAGCCGAGAGTCGAGCTCAGGATGAGGATCGGGTAGATATGCCAGATCTCGAGCCGGTCGCTGAACAGCAAGGCAACCAGAACCAAACTGCACAGCGCCTCACCGGTGTCGCTCGCCAACATCGCTCGGCGCCGCGGCCAGCGATCCACCAATGCGCCTGCAACCGGCGCCATCAGCAAGCCCGGCAGAATCGACGCCAACATGATCAGGCTGAAAAGCGTCACTGCGCCAGTCTCTTCGTACACCCAGACACCGAGCGCGAAGCCGGTCAAGCTAGAACCAAAAAGTGAACCAACTTGTCCGAGCCAGACAATGAAAAAGGAGCGCATTGAACTCTAAACCTCCGGTGCGTGGCTAGTTTTTCGAACCGGACGGCCCGAGGAGCCCAAGAGAATCCTCAGATCGAGGTCTGGCACGCAGACGGGACACCGTTCCGCTACAACCAATCCTTGCACAAATTGCATGTCACCTCTCTTGTATTGGCCGATTCCACTCATAGGGTGATACTACTGATAACAGCACTATTGCATAGCCAAAGAGCCATAGTGCTACAGTAAATCGTCTTCAGTTGCCGGGCGACGTCGGAATGGAGCGATGGGCACCAGCCGGGAGCGGCCGACACCAGAATGCATGCAGCCTGGACCAGACCAGTATCCGCTAGGACTTGGAACAGGGAACACTTGGCTAACGGACACGCCAGCGATTACACTTTTATGAATTACTAAATGGATCGGACCAACTTTTGAAATCAGATCAATAAGATAAAATTACATTCATACGTGAACTCAACTGTTGAAGAGTTCAGATTCCTTAACCTCACGAAACGTCAACGGTCTCTGCATCATGCATGAACATCAAGTTCAGGCGCTTGAGAACCAGGGCGGAATCCTGGCCGTCGGCATGGCAGTGCTGACACGGCTCTGCCAGTCGGCAACCAACAGCGACCCGCCGTGAGAGCCGGACGAAAGAGCAGGTCTTCCGCCCAGACCCGTTCTCGGACGCTCACTTGACCACTTCTCCAATAGCTCGTACTTCATGAAGGATCGAATGAAGAGACTCAACTCTTCCGAGTCTGCATCAGCAGATGAACCGGCTATGACGCGCTCGGCAACCTCAGGATCTGCACAGAAGTGGCAGCTCACGGCCTGGAATGACACCAGTTCCAACTACCCGCGCGACGCCACGATCCCAGAATTGTTCGAAGAACAGGCTCGAATCCGACCTGACGCCGCGGCGGTGTTGGCTGCGGATTCCTTGCGGTCGTCAGCCCGAGCCTTGACCTACTGCCAGCTCGATCGGCAAGCTGAAGTGCTGGCTGAACGTTTGCGGCAGTTGGGAGTCGGCCCCCGCGGTAGAGGCTATAGCCCCCTGGTCGGAATCAGCTGCCAACGGTCGCCGGAGATGGTGGTTGGTCTGCTGGCGATCCTCAAAGCTGGCGGCGCCTACCTGCCACTCGAACCTGGCGCCCCGGCAGAGCGTTTGGCGTTCATGCTCGCTGACACAAGGGTTTCGGTGCTGCTCGCTCAGCCCGATTTGGTCGCCGGCCTAACTACGGTGGCCGGAGCCAACACGCACGTCGTACCGCTCGAGATGGCTGCCGTGGCAGATGCCAGGCCAAGCGCCGCAGCGGACAACGACTCACAACCGCGAAGCAATTCGGCGCCCCTCGCGCCGAGACCGAATAGCCTGGCTTACGTGGTTTACACGTCCGGTTCCACTGGCCGGCCGAAAGGGGTGTCCGTCGATCATCGAGCCGTCATTCGACTGGTCAAGGCAACCAACTTTCTGCACTTCAGCGCCGCCGACGTGTTTCTGCAGTTTGCACCGCTGGCTTTCGATGCGTCCACCCTAGAGCTGTGGGGGCCACTGCTCAACGGAGGCCGATTGGTGTTGAGTCCGCCGGGGCCGCTATCGATGACTGAAGTCGCTGCGGTCATCGAGCGGCACCGGGTCACTGCGGCGTGGCTGACCGCCGGTCTGTTTCATCAGATCGTCGAGCAAGGATTGACTCCACTCCAGGGTCTGCGGACTTTGCTCGCCGGTGGTGATGTGCTCTCACCACCCCATGTCCGCCGGACCCTCGCCGAGCTGCCGGCAACTCGGTTGATCAACGGCTATGGCCCCACCGAAAACACCACATTCACATGCTGTCACTCGATTCTCTCGCTGGCAGATCTGGGTGACGAGACGGTTCCGATCGGGCAGCCGATCGCCAACACCCGGGTGCATCTCTTCGATGAGACGTTGCGGCCAACCGCTCCAGGGCAGGAAGGCGAGCTGTGTGCTGCCGGTGACGGCCTCGCGCAGGGTTATTTCGGACGCCCGAGTCTCACCGCCGAGCGCTTCGTCCCCGACCCCACCGTCGACGCCACCGGCCACCGGCTGTATCGCACCGGCGACCTAGCCCGCTGGCGCCTCGACGGCACCCTGGAGTTTCGGGGCCGCCGTGACCGACAGTTGAAGATCCGTGGCTTTCGAATCGAACCCGGTGAGATCGAAGCAGCGCTCAGCGATCACCCCGGGGTTCAATCGGTCCTGATCGACTCCCGAACCGGCCCAGCCGGCGACAAACAGCTGGTGGCTTATCTAGCAGCCCACGCTGACACCAAGCTGCCCCCGAGTGAGCTGCGGAATTTTCTCGGCGAACGTTTGCCGGCGTACCTCGTCCCGACAGTCTTTTTCGTCCTGGATACGCTCCCCCTGACCCGCAACGGCAAAACCGATCGGGCAGCGTTGAGCCGCCTACCTTTACCCCAGCCCGAGCCTCAAGAGCAAACAGCGGACGAAGCCTGGGAAGCTCCCCAGGGCCCGGCTCAGGAAAAACTCGCTAGTTTATTCAGCGAGATCTTGGGGACGGCAAAGGTCGGAGCGCACGACAACTTTTTCGAGCTTGGCGGCGATTCGCTCGCAG
>JAJCXQ010000046.1 GCA_029263355.1 Acidobacteriota bacterium
GAGGGTTGCGAAGCGCGCCCGGTCGTTACCGGTTGGTTCGCCGAGTTCGATGTCCTCGGAGACGAAGCGGAGTCGGGGCGAGTCGCTTATGGGGTTGGCGCTTCGCGCTTCGCGGGCGCTACTTACGACCCCACCAGCCACTATCGAGCTGCAGTAGTTTTCGATTTCTTCATCGAGATGGGGCTGAGTGCTGCGTTTCTTCGTCGGGTAAGCCAGCATCAGTTGCGCGAGTTGGCCCGTGGGTTCGATCAGCTCGACGCTGACCCGGCAGTCATTTGCCGTCCCCGCGTGCCGCTGGTTGAGATGGGTGGCTTTCTCGTTCTCCACAGTTCAATCGCGGGCTCGCTGAGCCAGGAGCTCAAACGGCGCGGTGTGTTGACCGACTATCGGGGAGATCGGCTCAGGTTCGGCCCGGCGCCTTACCTCTCAGATGTTCAGCTACGCGACAGCATGATCGCATTGGGAGAGGTTGTCACCGAGCTCGAGCGAGCTGGTAGCACCGCCGAAAACACGAAAACCCGCCTGGCGGCGGGCTTTCGTCGACCCTGAATTCAGCGACCGGCCAGTTAGAGGATCGAGCCTTTGACGGGTAGCTCGATGATCGGGTTCTGGGCATCGGTGGTGTGAATTTTGACCGTGCTGGAGAAGTTGCCTTTGGCCATCTCGGGACGGACAGTGAGTCGCAACTTGAAGCGGAAACCGGGGTCTCTGTCGCCGCTCAACACTTCGGCCTCGAGACCCTCGATGCCGGTTTCGATTTTCGTCAGCTCGATGCTTTCGTTGATGAAATTAGTGAAGTGGAGAGTGCGTTGCAGCGGCAAACCTTCGCCTTCCAATTTACCGAAGTCGACATCTGGGGGAGTAATGAACTGCCGTGGGCGGACGAAGCCGGAGACCGGGATCTTCAGCACTTTCTGTTTCGGATGATCAACTCGGATCTCGACATAGTCGCGCAACGCACCGATCGGCGAGTTGGGGTCGAGATTGAATTCGAAGCGCCACTGTTTACCTTTACCCTTGGGGTCTCTCTCCTCTTCGGTCGCCTCGCGAAACTTCACCTCGAGGTGATCGTAGGGCGGCTTCACTGACACCACGTTGACATCGACTCCATCAGAAGCCCACAGATTCTGAAAAATCGGGGTCACCTCTTCGCCCTGCACGTAGTTGTATCGGGCGTAGCCCGGAACCATGGCGATGTAGGGTTTGATCTTGGCCTTGACCACCAATTGCAACTTGGGGTTCTCAGGGTCGTTGGTGAAGACGGCGATAGTTTTGCTGATCGCACCCGTGAAATTGTCGGTCTTGACCGACGTCCTGACCACACCGGCTTGCCCCGGCTGGATGACCTTGTCGTAATCGACAATCGTGCAACCGCAAGCCGGCCGGACATCGGTCAGCTCGAGGGGTGCGGTGCCTTCGTTCTTGATCTCGAAATCAAAGTTAATGATTTCACCTTTGGGAACCACATCAAAATCTTTGATCGGTTCTGTGGGGATGGCCTTGGGCCGGCTATCGTCGCCCTCCACGGCCACGACCGTCGCGGTGTAGGCCATCGCCGCGACGAGGATCAGGAGGATAGGGGTTAGACGGCGCATCGGAGGCTCCTTCTCTTTAACTGATGTTCGGTAACTGTAATTCGGTCTAGAGGTCGTTCGGTCTGCAACTTGGCAGTATTTGCAGAAGCGATCTAATTTGCTGAACTAGAAACTCAGGCCCAGGATGCAAACAGGTGACAGGGTGTCAACAGGAGAGGATGCCAACAGGTGAGTGTTTACTTGACGTTGATCACCTGGGCAAGCTTTACCAGCGTAGGGCGAAGCTTCGAACCTCAATGGTATACTCCCATCATCCAGCCAGGCAAAGCTCCTACGTAAAGACCCCGTAAAACACCATCGACGCCACAGGCGCCGTCGCCAGAGATGTCGCTTTCAACATTCTGCTGATGGTCCTAGAAGCTGCGAGTCGCCTCAGTGAACTTTTCCAGTCTCGACATCTACTGCATCGCGATCGGCGGCACCGGGATGGCACCGCTCGCGTGTTTGCTCCAAGAGCAAGGCCATCGAGTTCGAGGGGTGGACAACCCGCTCTATCCACCGATGAGTACATTGCTCGAAGCCGCCGGTATCGAGCCTCTTGTAGGCTACGATTCGGAACATCTGGCGAGCTCGCCCCGTCCTGATCTGGTGATCGTCGGCAATGCGGTGCCGCGTCACAATCCGGAGGCGCAAGCCGTCGAGACATTGCAGCTTCCTCGGTTGTCGATGCCGCAGGCGGTGGCGCGTTTCTTTCTGAGCGGGCGTCAACCGTTGGTGGTGGCCGGAACGCATGGCAAAACGACCACCACATCCATTGCGGCCTGGGTGTATGAGAGCGCCGGTGCCAATCCCGGGTACTTCATTGGTGGGGTGTCGCGAAATCTCGATCGTAGTTTTCAGATCGGCAGCGGGCCACGGTTCATTATCGAAGGCGACGAGTACAACGCTTCATATTTCGATCGCGGCCCAAAATTTCTTCACTATCAGCCGCAAACGGTGATTCTTACCAGTGTCGAATACGATCACGCGGACCTGTATCCCGATCATCAAACGCTGATGGAAGCCTACCGATCGCTGGTGCGTCTGCTACCACCCGACGGTCTGCTGGTCGCCTGTGGTGATTCGGTCGACGTCCGCAAAGTTGCCGAGGCGGCCACTTGCCGCGTCATTTTTTATGGCCTCGAGGCGACCAACGACGTGGGTCCGCGATCGGCGGTAGAGTATGGCCCACAAGGGAGTCGTTGGACCATGGCTCAACCGGGGGGTGAGGACTTTGAGCTGTCGCTGCAGGTACCCGGTGATCACAATGTGTCCAACGCTCTCGCAGTATGGGCTGTAGCCAACCATGATGGCCTGGCTCCCTCGGTGGTGCGTCGAGCGCTGGCTGAGTTCGAGGGCTCCCGGCGCCGTTTGGAAGAGCTGGGAGAACGCGGCGGAGTCACAGTGATCGACGACTTTGCGCACCACCCCACGGCGGTCGAGAAGTCGCTTGGTGGTTTGCGGCGAGCGTACCCTGATCGCCGATTGATCGCGCTGTTCGAACCGCGTAGCTTGACTGCCGGCCGCTCCTTCTTTTTCGATGCTTACCGTCGGGCGTTTTCCGAGGCCGATGTCGTCATGCTGGCGCCGATCTTTCACCATGGAAGGATCGATCAGCGCGAGCGGCTCGATGTCGCGGCATTGCTCAGCGAGTTGCAGGCTGCTGGTGTCACGGCCATGAGTTCTTCCAGTATCGACCACTTGATGGCAGAAGCGGTGGCGCTCGCTCGGCCCGGTGACGTACTCGTCACGATGTCGTCAGGCTCGTTCGAGGGGCTGCCGAGCCGTCTACTGGCAGCTCTGGAAGATCGAAGTGGGAAAAACTTTTGAGAGGGAGAAGTCTCTAGCTAAGCGCGCAATCGTAGCCGTGTCTTCAGCCCCAGAGCATGTGCCCAACCCTTAGGTCGTAGGCGGTGGCGTCATTGGAGTGCCGCGCCACCATTTGCTACTATAGAGAGTCTTCGTACCTCAGCAAGAGATCTGGGGCTGTTCCTTAGTCGAATGCCGAGATTGAAACGGCCCGACCCCAAAAAAACTCCAGACTATGAGTTATCCCGGTAATCCTTCACTAGCTCGAGACGTCCAGAAGCGTATCTCGACGACGTTTCAGCAGACGCTGGGACTGGTCGCTGAGCAGAGAGACCAGGAGGCGACTGTCGGCTGCGAGTTCATCCTGCGGATGGATGCGCAGTTTCAGCCCGCCAAGACCCTGATTGCACGTCTCGAGAGTCCAGTACGACCCGTTGAGACGGGAGATCTCAAGGATTCACCGGCACCGCAGCTCGAAGATCTGACGAATCTCGCTGATCTTGCTGACCTCGAAGAGCTCGACGATCTCGATGACTTCGAGGGGCTCGATGACTTCGAAACCCTCGGTGACGACCCTGAACCGGTGTTGACTGCTGATGCCGCGCCGTTGGGCTCCGCCTCTGCCACCACGGGTCTCGCGGCGGTCATCCATGATCTGCTCGCCAAGCGAAGCTTCGAGCAGATCATGCAAATCGCATCGACTCAAAAACGCGCAGTCGACAGCGATCTCCAAGTTCGGGCCATGGTCGAGCAAGCTCGCGGCTTGCTCGAGTCGGAGTCTTATGTACAGACCTTCGTCAAGTCAGCGGCCGAGGCTGAGGCAGTTGGCGATCTCGAAGCGATGGAGAAGCATCTCGGTAAGGCCAAAGCTCTCGATCCGGAACATCCTGACGTTGTTGCCTTCAGCGCTCACCTGACAGGCCCGGTTGCTGCGCCAGCGGCACCAGATGCCGTTTTGTCGTTCGACGATGGCGACTCCGGTTTGGGTTTCGACGGAGTCCCTGAGCCGAGTGCAAGCGAAGGCGATCTGAGAGCCTTGCAGCAACAGAGCCTTTCGCTGAAGTCCATGGACACCGCAAATACTGTCGGCGAGTTGGGGAGTGATCCGCGCCAGACCAAGCCGATGGCCGCGGTGTCGCTCGGTGCCAGTGAATCCGAGCTGATGGTCAATGACTTCAGCAGCGCGGTCGAAGAAGTTGATGCGGACCTCGCTTTCGCTGATGCGATGTCAGATCCGACGGCTGAAGAGGATCCGATCGACTTGCTGGACGCGGACGATGAGCTCGAGATTGTCGGTGGCTTCGAAGCGCCGGAAGATCTGAGCGCGGCGCTCGCATTCGACGATGACAGCGTGGCCGAGGCTTCACCGATGGATGCCGATGACGGCGGCAATCGGGTTGATGGCTTGCTGGCAGAAGGTCAAGAGGCGTTCGATGGTGGGGAGTATCAGGCGGCGATCGATGTTTGGTCGCGAATCTTCCTGATCGAGATTGACAACGAGGAAGCCTCTACCAAGATCGAGGCAGCGCGCAACAAGAAGGCTGAGCTCGAGCGCCAGGCCGAAGAGCTCTTTCACGAAGCTTCTGAGCAGCTCGAGAACGGGTCGATCGAGGAGGCGAAGAAGACGCTTCATCAGGTACTCGAACTGCAGCCAACGCACTCTTTGGCCGTCGAGTTCCTCGAACAGTTAGAGGCTGGGCAGGTACCCACGCTCAAGACTGGCGGCGATCTCGATCAGACCCTGGCTGCTTTAGAAGGCACCGAAGACTTTGTCGGTGATTTCGAGCCAGGCGCGGAAGGCCCATCCTTGGAAGCTGCCGTTCAGCGTGATCGAATCGTTGTCGTCAAAAAAACAGATATGCGGATCATCGCTCTCGGAGCGGCTGTGCTCCTGGCGGTGATTGGTGGAGTTGGTTATCTGGTGTTGGAGTGGGACAATCTGTTCCCCAACCAAGAGCCGCCTCCAGTCATGGCTCAGCCACCACAGATTGATCCCCTGGTGCGTGCGACCAAAATGCACGAAGGTGGAAACACGGAGAATGCCATCCTCTTGTTGGAGAGACTCCAACAAGAGGAGCCGCTCTACGAGGACGCCCAAGCTCTCATTGCACAGTGGAAAGCCTTGGTCGAAGCGCCTCCCGATCTCGCAGCAGCTGGGCCCTCCGCCGAGCAGCAGCAACGCTTGAAGCTGTTGTTGGGCGCGGCGCGTGAGGCCCACCGGCAAGGTCGCTACCTGCGTGCTCGCAGCTATTTCGAGAGGGCCGCAAAGATCTTGCCGCTAGAGGCTGGAGATCTGGCATTCAAGACCGAGGGAGACGACGCCCTCCACGATCTCGAAACACAGATCAAGCTCTTCAATGACGGGCAGTACACTTCGATCATTCCGGGGCTTTGGCGCAAACGAGAAGCGGATCCCAACAATCGCGACATCGAGCGACTGTTGGTCGACTCTTATTACAATCTGGCTGTTACGGATCTGCAACGCGGCAATGCGCAGGGTGCCGCCGCCAAGATGCGAGACGCGTTGGAGGTTCAACCGGAGAACGAGGAGTTGGAGAGGCTCCGTCTCTTCGCACAAACCTATGCGCAGAGGCAGCAGGACTTGCTCTATCGCATCTTCGTCAAATATCTGCCGTCCCACTGAGGGGCGGGAAATCCTAACGTAGCATGGGTAAGCGCAAGCGTCGCCAGCGCTCCGAGCTACCGCTCTTCGACCTGCCTCTGAATCCGGGGCAGTCCGAACCAGAGTCCGCAGCTGATCTCGAGCTCTCTAAGGGCAGCGAGCCGTCGGGCGATTTTGAGCTCTCGTCGAGTCGTGAGCCGACATCGGACCCCGAAGGGCAACACACCGAAGGGCAGCAAACCGAAGGCCCGACGCTCTTGCCAGGCGTCGAGAACCCGGCGCCCCTGGCGCCTGGCGAAGATCGAGTGGCTTCGGTGGGGCGTCCGGCAGGCGATCTCTCGTCTCTCTTCGCCCGTCGTGATGCGCCAGCCGGACCCCAGGGCGAGCTGCTCGAATCGGCGGTGCAAGACCGTGGGGCCCATGCTAGCGAGTCAGATCAGGCGACGAAGCGAGTTGACCGTGAAGGCGGCGGTGTTCGAGATTCGGATGCGGAGGCCAATGTCGCACCTCTGAGTGACCGACTTCTTGGCGGTTTGGCTGATCTCGCGATTCAGGTGTTGGTGCTGGGGCTGGCGATCGCCGCGTCGCACGGCATGGGAGTGACGGTCACCTTGGCGGACTGGCAGCCTTTCATGATGCTGATGTTGGCGTTCTCGTTCCTCTACTGGACTGTTCCGCTGGCATTTTGGGGTCAGACTCCTGGCATGGCATGGGTCGGCCATACCGCGCGGGCCGAAGGGGGGCAGCCGCTGACCTTCGGTCAGACATTCCTGCGCTGGCTCGGCGCCATATTGACTTTCGCTTTTGTCGGTCTGCCGATACTTGCGGCTTGGACAGGACGTTCCCTTACCGATCTCATCAGCAAATCTCGAACCCTGTCGAGGGATGCCGACCAGCCTAGAAGTGAGTGAGATTGGCTGGCGTCGATCGTGTGAAGGCGAAGCCTCCGTCAATACTCGAAGTGGTAGAGCGTTCCGGGTCGAGCATCTTCAATCCGTAGTCGGACCTGCTGTGAGCCCTTGCGTAACAGCCGAGAGCCGCCGTCATTGTTGCTAGCAGACCATCCCGTTCCCTGCACCAACGCAGTGAGCCCGCGATCGACCTCTGAGACCGAAGCGGATGTGAGAAGGCTGATGTATTTTTGGCCCTTGGTTCGCGTGCCGAAGTCAATCAGGCTGGCAGGTAGGAACAGCGGCACATCTTTTGGGAAATCCTGGGGCAGCACTCCTGTCAACTCTGGCGGTCGTACTACTGCCCGAGGATCATCCTCGGTCGCTATCGTGAGTGATGGTGCAACGTCGACCGCCTCGAGCTTGCCGTCGACGTTCTCGGATTCCCTTCCACAAGCGTTGAGCAACGTGAAAAAGGACATCCAGGCCAAAAATTGGTAGCTGGAGGTGCTATTAGCTTCGAACATCTGAACTCCGAACTCGGGTCTGCTGAAGGATCTGAGCTAGAACTGGAGATCCGATCTTGGGAGACGTCGAAACGAAACAGCTTCAATCGTCGAAGGGCTGATGTTAAGCTCGGGCGTGATCATGTCTTCCCTGACACGTTTGCTCTTGGCCAGTACAGCATTGTCTTCTTGGATGATCTTGCTGATGACCGGTTTCATTCTAGGTGGGATCACCCACCTGTTGCTCGTCCTTGTGCCGATACTCTTTCCGTGGCATGAATGTGCTGCGGACGAGCAGGCAAGTGATTGAACTCAGCCAGAGGCTCGAGGTAATGCGCTTTCGTTGATTTGAGACTGAGACGTGCCGTGGTCGTGTCTCTGAGCTGGCAGGGAACAGCTCAACGGGCTGGAAAAAGAGACGAGAACCCACACCTCGCTGTGGCGAGCGCCAGGATCAGCGGTGTCACTAGGTGGCAACTCGCTCGAGGTTAGCCCGTTACGGGTAGACGGGGCCGTTGGTGTCCGCCGCTTGGCTACCGATAGCCCCACCGGCCACCGGGATATCAACGAATTGATCGAGCGTAAAGCTGGGCGCTGCCTCAGGGAACATCTCTTCGAGATTCAGCGGCTCACCGTCTTCGCCGACATCGTCGATGTCGTTCGGCGACCAGCCGACGAAGAGCGTCGTGGTGTTCAGCTGGTAGCCGAATCCGGTCACCTCGGCATGGGAGGCCACGTCCGCAATCTCTTCCGTCAGGAGGCCGATCTGATTACCACGGTTGGTGTTGATCAGGACGACGTTCTCATCCCACTCGGCCGGGATCGGTTTGTAGCGGGTCTCAAAAGTTGTGCCGTTGGTCAAGGTGACCGTGTACAACTCGGCTTGGGCCGCGGAAGCAACCGTGACCAGCAAGAAGCTCAGAACGATGAGACGAAAGTTGTGTTGCATAGATTCCTCCCTTTCGGGTTAGGCTTGGAATCATAGCACCTTAGACATGTAGCGGCCATATGAAGATTCATTCAGATTGGAGAAAGCGAATTCGTCTGTTCCGGCATGTCGGTTGTAAGTCGGCCCAGGGAAGCGGGGTCCGGATCTATCGGCCCTCGACAGAGCCCTTCGATGGTGGCAGTGTAGGCGATCATAAGGAGGACGCCAGACATGCAAGACTTGCTTCACGAACCGTGGCCCTGGTACATCGCCGGCCCGCTGATAGGTCTCTTGGTGCCAACCCTGCTGCTGATCGGTGGCAAGCAGTTCGGTATCTCCTCGAACCTGAAGCACATCTGTTCCGCAATTTTGCCCAAGAAGCCGGATTTTTTGCGTTACGACTGGCGTGCCGTTGGATCGTGGAATCTGGTTTTTGCCGCCGGTATCTTCACGGGTGGCTTCATCGCCAGCCGGTGGTTGCAAGGCGGCACGTCAATCCAGGTGGCGGAAGCTACGCAGCAAGCTCTGACTAGGATCGGCTTCGACATGAGATCGATTGGCCTAGTGCCGGTAGAGCTCTTCTCCCTGGGATCGCTGCTCTCTCTTCGGGGCTTCGTGGCTGTGGTCGTCGGCGGTTTTTTGGTGGGTTTCGGAGCCCGCTACGCCGACGGTTGTACTTCGGGCCACGCGATCTCGGGTCTGTCTGACCTCCAGCCGACTTCGTTGTTGGCGGTGGTGGGTTTCTTCGCTGGTGGCCTCTTCGCGACCCACGTCATCCTGCCTCTATTGATGTCTTGAGGAGCTGTTCCATGCCCCAGCATGTAACGACGCAGAATGTAACGATCCATAACAGTTTCGGCAAGCTGCTGCCGTACTTCCTCGTCGGCACCGGTTTCGGTATCGTCGCCACCAAGTCGCAGATCATCTCTTGGTATCGTATGCAGGAGATGTTCCGTTTCCACAGCTTTCACATGTTCGGCATTATCAGTTCGGCGATCGTCGTTGGAGCGATCTCAGTGTGGCTGATCAAGAAGCTCCAAACACGCCATCTCGGTGGCGAGGTCATTCAAATGTCGACTCGGGTGCCCGGAGACGGCTACCGATTCTGGATCGGCGGCAGCATCTTCGGCCTTGGATGGGGTCTGGCAGGCGCCTGTCCTGGGCCGATCTTCGCGCTTCTCGGCAATGGCATCGTCGGCGCTGCTGTGCTGCTAGTGAGTGCCCTGCTCGGCACGTGGACCTATGCGGTCCTGAGACCGTATTTGCCGCATTAGGCGGCCCTAGCAGAGACAGTTGAAACAACTTGAATGGTGCGCCCGAAGGGATTCGAACCCCTGACCTACGGCTCCGGAGGCCGTCGCTCTATCCAGCTGAGCTACGGGCGCAATGTCAAGATCGATCGTATCGTGCTGCTAGGTGCAATAGATTGGCCTGCCTGGAGGGATTCGAACCCCCGACCCGCGGCTTAGAAGGCCGCTGCTCTATCCAGCTGAGCTACAGGCAGCTGTTGGTTCTATCTCCAGGTCGGTCCGTTCACGTTCCAGCCCGGTGTCGCATGCCGCAATCGGCGGTGCGATATCGGGGCGCCCAGATTCGAACTGAGGACCCCCTGCTCCCAAAGCAGGTGCGCTACCAGACTGCGCCACGCCCCGCCAGAACGCGAACGCGCAGTGTAAGCCAGCGGGGCGTGGGTGTCAATTACGAACCACGCAGCCTGAAATAGGAAAGGGCCTCTCGGCAGAGAGGCCCTTCTGACTCGAACCCTGGAGTCTAGCGACTACCAGTTGAAGGTCACGTAGCCAAGCGCACGGCGCTCGAGGATGTCACCACCGAAGGACTCCCAATGTTTGTCCTCGAGAAGGTTCGAGACGTTGAGGCCGACACCGATGTGTTCGTTGACGTTGTAGGTGCCGCTCAGGTTGACGACGCTGTACGAGGGCACAGGGCCGGCGAAGGCGCCGGCTTCCCACTCGAAGTCGTCCACCCAGCGATACTTGAGCGAGCCGCCCCACTTGTCACCATTGTAGGCCAAGCCGATAGCGAATTTGTTCTCAGGAGCGTTGGCGATGATCGGCGAGTTGAGCACACCGAGCTCCTTCACGTCGAAGTCGAACCACGAGTAGGTGAAGTCCAACACCCAGTCTTGGGTGAGGTAGAGATTTACGCCCAGGTCGATGCCTTGGGTGTCCACCGCGCCAGCATTGGTGTATGAGGCGAGGGCCAAAACCGGTGAGCCATCGACGTTGTTCGAGAGGAAAGCAAACAGAGGGCCGAGGGCGCCTTGCAGGGTACCCGTCAAGAGGGCCGGTGCTGGACTACCGTCAGGCAACGTGTAAGGCCCGAAGTTGGGGTTGATGCTGCCGAAAGCGTTGGCCGTCAGATCGGTGATGAAGTTCTCGAGCTCGTTGCTGTAGTAGTCGAGGGTGACATAGGCCTTGCTGCCAAAGATACCGCTGTATCCAACCTCGAAGGCAGTGATCTCCTCGAGCTCCAGATCTTCGTTGCCCAAGGCGCGAACCCGGGTCGGAACGCCGAAACCACAGCTGATGCCGAGCAAACCCTGACAGAGTCCGGCCTCGATGGCGCCCAAGTTGAGTGCCGACAGGGTTGTGCCCGGGACGACGGTCGGGGCGTCGAGAAAGAACTCGGAGTAGTTGGCGACCTGGAACGCTTCGTTGTACGAGAAGCGAAGGGTGTGGTTGGGCGCTACGCCGACGACCAAAGCGGCCTTGGGGGAGAACTGGGAATCGTGCAGGCTGCTCTCGTCGTAGCGACCGGCAATGACCAGCTTGATCTTATCGGTGAGCTCAAAATCAGCTTGCCCGAAGGCTGCCTGGGCATCGGAATCGATCGGCGCGAAGACCAGTGTCTGGATGCCGCTATCGTTAGCGGTGTCGATATCGGTCTCGCGGTAGGAGGCGCCACCTACCAGGCGGATCTTGCCACCGTTGAGGCTGCCGTTACCCTGCACTTCGAGATGTTGGTTGCTGGTATCGAGGAAGATCCGACCGCCCGAGGCCAGGGCGATTTGATCCGGCGATGCACGATCGTTGCGGTAACCCAGGACGTTGAAGTTCTTGGCGCTGTAGTTGAAACGGAAGAACTGGCGGTCGGAGTCTTGCAAGTTGACGCGGCCGATGCCCGTCACCGTGACGCCGCCGGTGGCCTCGTAGGTGCCGCCCTCGATGCTGAGTACCGAGTCGTTGCCGAAGTATTTGTCGAGTCGCAAGTTGGCGTGTAATGAGTCGTAGGCGTCAACGGCCGCAACACGTTCGAAAGGCAAGCCGGCATACTCGGTGCTCGTGGTCCGATCTCGGGCGAAGGCATCACCTTCGGAATACTGCCCTTCGAGCTTGACGAACCAGTCGTCACTGAGGCTCGCGGCCCAGCCGATGTCACCTCGCAGGGTGCTGAGGTCGCCGCCGGTGAGGGTCAGCTGCCCGCCCTGAATGTCTCGCGGTGCCTTGGTGATCAGATTGAGCACGCCGTTGAAGGCGTTGGCGCCGTAAAGCGCCGAGCTCGGGCCGCGCACCAATTCGACGCTAGCCATGTTCTGGATGTTGGAGAGGTAGCCCCACTCCGTTGAGCCGAGGAACGGAACGGCCGGGTCGCGACCATCAACGATTACTTGGACACGGCGGTTCAGCGAGCTGTTGAATCCGCGCATGTTCAGGTTGAAGTCGTGGACACCACTCTGGGTCACTTCGACGCCGGGGGTGAACTCGATAACCTTGGGCAGCTGGCCGCTGTTCGATTCTCGTGCAATCTCTTCCGGGCTGACGATGGTCACCGCGGCCGGAGCATCGACGATCCGCTCGCGGCGGCGTGAAGCCGAGAAGACGGTAATGGTTTCCGCGAAGCTGATGTCCCAATCGACCGATTTGTCGACGGTCGCACTGCCGCCTGCTGTGACCTCGACGCTTTCGCTATCGGCGTTGTCACCTAGTGAGAAACTCAAGTTGTAGGTGCCGGCAGGGACGTTGTTGAATGCGAAGCTACCCTTGCTGCTGGTGATCTCGACCAGCCCGAGTTCGCTAACCACGACGGTGACGCCACCGATGCCGCTGTCGTCTTCTCTGGTGATCCGGCCGTCGATCTCGCCGTTACCCTGAGCTAGGGCTGGAACGGCACAGAGCAGCATGAGCGCCACTATCGAAAGAGTTCGGTTACTTCGCATGCGATCCTCCTGGCCAGGATGGACCCGAAGTCTTCCCAGCGCCTTGCCGACACTGTCGGCGGTTTGAAAATATCTCGTCGAGTGACCTCTTGTGGCGAACCTCGCCATCCACTGATTCTGACTCGTCCCTTCGAGAAAAAAAGGACCCCGATTATCTTAAAGATCGAGTAGTTCTCGCAAGCCGCACTGCGGCGGCTATTGTATGCTGCCGCGGAAGTTTGAAAAGTGTCCTATCGTTCTTCAGCTGCCACAATTCTGGGTGGTGACCTCCACTGCTCAGCGACTGAGTTAGGATCAACTTTGAGGTGTTCGTCAGGATGTACGCCAGATGGGTCGAAATCGATGTGCTGAGGTCGCTCGCCGATGGGTGAACGCTACGTCGTCATGGGTGCGGGCGAAGTCGGCTCGCACCTAGCCCGCACCCTGTCTCTGGAAGGTCACGAGGTTGTTGTTATCGAGTCCAATCCGGATCGACGGGATCGGTTACAGGAAGCGATCGATGCCACGGTCGTGCTCGGCAACGGCGCTCATCTGCCTGTGCTGGAGGCTGCTGCGGTCTGCGACAGTGAGCTGTTCATGGCGGTGTCGTCGAACGACGAGGCCAATCTGGTGGCGGCGAGTCTCGCCAAGCGTCTCGGGGCGCGGCGCACGGTGGTGCGGGTTGGCGTTACCGAAGACATCACGGTCCACCGTCGATTTTATGAAAAGGCATTCGGGGTCGACCTCCTGCTGTCCACTCAGCTTCTGGCCACCACCCGTATCCTGAACCACGTCCTCGGTCACAACACCCTAGAGGTCGAATATCTGGCGCATGGCAAAGTCCAATTGCGTAAGATCCATTTGGAAGCTGGTTCGCTCTTGACCCGCAAGCCGTTGCGTGAGATCAAGATGCCGAAGGGAAGCCTGGTTGTGGCCTTCTTTCGCGGTCAAGAGCTCGTTGTTCCTTCGGGAGACGACATGGCGCTGGCTGGCGACGATGCCTTGGTGTTGTGTAAGAGCAGGGTTATCGACAAAGTTGAACGTCTGGTGAGCCCTCAGCCATGCTCGTTTGGAACGGTAGTGATTGCTGGCGGCGGTGCCACGAGCTTCACCGTGGCCCAGGCGTTGGTCGAACAAGCCGATCAAGTCAAAGTCATCGAAAAAGACCGCCGCCAAGCGCTTCAGTTGGCGGCGAAGTTCCCAGATCTCGAAGTGATCAATGGTGATGCCACCGATATCTCCTTGTTACGTGCCGAGCGGGTTGCCAGCGCTCGAGCCTTCATCGCCCTGATGGGCAATGACGAGAGCAATCTGATGGCGAACTTACTGGTTCAAGAGTTGGGGGTTCCTCGGGTCATTGCACTCGTAGAGCGAACGGAGACATCACATCTGTGGCGCAAACTCGGTCTGACGCGGATTGTCTCGCCGCGGCGAATCGCCGCCGAGCGCATCAAGAACTACATCGATCGTGGGTACAATTCCAACATCGTCTCCCTCAAGCGCGGTAAGGCGCAGGTCATCGAGCGCCAGTTGGCGGCTGCCAGTCCGGCCGCGGGGGTTACTTTGGCCGAAATCAAACCTCCACGTGGGCTGATCGTCGGGGCGGTGGCGCGAGGGGACAGAGTCTTCGTTCCCCGGGGCGGCGACCGGCTAGAGGTTGGAGATACGGTGATCCTTTTCGTCCAAGAAGAGCACTTGCCGACCGTTCAGTTGTTGTTTCCGGGCCGCGAGTTGCAACGGATGCCAGCGTGACGTCTCTTTAGCGAGTTGAAAGGTTCCTCGCCGCTGTCTGATCCGAGATGTTGTCATGAATATCTATCCTCCCCTGCGAGTGCTGGGTCGTCTGTTGAGCATCATCGCGCTCGCCGAGCTACTGCCGACGGTGTGTTGTCTTTGGTACGGAGAAGGCGCTGCCGCCTTGGCCTTCGTTGCTACGTCTCTGTTGACGGGGTTCTGTGGCCTGGGGCTGATGTATCTGGGGCGTTCGGGCGGCGAGCTCTATCGTCGCGAAGGCGTCTTGATTGTGGTGGGTGGTTGGGTGCTGGCGTCGCTCTTCGGCGCATTGCCTTACTTGCTGAGTGGCGAAATAGGGCATCCTGCGGACGCTCTATTCGAGTCCGCTTCGGGGTTTACTACAACCGGCGCCTCGATCTTGACGGATATCGAGGCGGTTGGCCGGGGGGTGCTTTTCTGGCGTTGCTTTACGCAGTGGCTCGGCGGCATGGGCATCATCGTGCTGTTCGTTGCACTGTTGCCTGAGCTTGGCCCTGGTGCACGTTTTCTCTATAAGCTCGAGGTACCTGGCCCTACCGCCGAGACTCTGCACCCTCGGGTTCACGATACCGCGGTGGCGTTGTGGCAGATCTACCTACTGATGAGCGGTGCACAGATCGTGCTCCTGCTGCTTGCCGGCCTCGATCTGTACGACGCGATGACGCATACTTTCTCTACCTTGTCCACCGGTGGCTTCTCTCCCCGTGCCGCTTCCGTGGCGGCCTTCGACTCGCCTTGGGTCGAAGCGATCGTGATCGTCTTCATGATGGCTGCTGGGGCCAATTTCTCGCTTTACTACGGTCTGCGCCAGCACTGGGGAAGCAGCTTGCTGAGGGACCGTGAATTCCGCCTGTACGCTGGGTTGATTCTGTTGGTGAGCGCGGTTATTTGCGTCAATCTGCTGAGCTCGGGACCCTACGAGCGGGCGCCGCGCGCGCTCCTGGACAGTCTCTTCCAAGTCGTATCTATCCTGACGACAACTGGTTTCGCCTCTGCCGACTACGACGTCTGGCCCAACCTGTCCAGGGTTCTGCTGGTTTGTCTGATGTTTATCGGCGGCTGTGCCGGGTCGACCGCTGGCGGTATGAAAGTCATGCGGCTGGCGATCGGACTCAAAGCAGCCTTCCGCGAAGTCCGTTTGATCTTCAGCCCGAGCCACGTAATGTCCGTCTTCATCGGTGGCAAAGCAGTCCCAGACAGTGTGGTGCGGAGCGTCGCTGGATTCCTGATTCTCTACTTTGCGAGTTGGGCCGTAGGTCTCGTGTTGCTGACGGTAGGTGGTGTCGATCTGGAAACCTCGATGAGTGCATCGATCGCCACCCTGGGCAATATCGGTCCGGGATTGTCCGCGGTCGGACCGACTGCCAACTTTGCCGAGTTCAGTGCCTGGCAGAAGTTGGTCATGGTCGTGCTGATGTGGATCGGTCGGCTCGAGATTTACGCCATCGCGGCCGTTGTCTCGGTCGCCTTCTGGCGTCGCTGAGAAAGTCGTGGTCGGTCTGTGGACGGCGCTCAGTCGGCGGCTGCTTGCTTCAGCTCCACGATCAAATCGTTGATCGCTGGTCGCAGGTCCTCGAGGGTCCCGTCATTTGTGATCACGCGATCGGAGCCCGCCCGGCGTCGGTTCCCATCACCCTGAGCCAAAAGCCTGGCGCGAGCGGCTGCTTCGTCCATTCCCCGCGCCATCGCCCATTCGAGACGCCGATCCTCAGGCGCTTCAATCGAGACCACAAGATCAAACGTCTCGCTGTGTCCAGACTCGACCAGCAGTGTCGCCTCGTAGACGATGACACCGTTGGCATGTTCTGCGATCTGTCGAAAGTGGTGGCGTACCAAAGGGTGGATCGCTTGCTCCAGGCGGCGCCGCGCCTCGGGATCCGTAAACACCCGTTCTGCGACCTTCACCCGGTCGACCGCTCCGTCGCTGGTGAGGGCGGTGGCCCCGAAAAGCTCACGGACGGCTTGTGCGCCCGGTTCTCCCGGAGCGTAGAGGTCGGCCACAACCCGGTCGGCATCGACCACAAGGAAACCAGCTTCGTGCATCCACTTGGCGACGGTCGACTTGCCGCTCGCCATGCCGCCCGTCAAACCGACGAGGAATCGACTCACGACTTCAAGCCCTGTTGACGCCGCGATGCTTTGAGAGTGTTGACCAGTAACTGAGCGACGGTCAGCGGGCCGACACCTCGCGGTACCGGCGTAATGGCGGAGGTTTTCGGCGCCACTCGGTGGTAGTCGACGTCACCAACGACCGAGTAGCCACGGCGGTCGAAGCCAGCCAGCCGCTTTCGGTTACCCGGGAACAATCGCTCGACCTCGGCCCGATCGTTGATCCGGTTGATACCGACGTCGATGACAATCGCGCCGTCTGCTACGTGCTCGGGTCCAATCATGGCAGGGCGACCGATGGCTGCCACCAAAATATCTGCTAGACGGCAAACCGCAGGCAGGTCCCGGGTACGAGAATGGCATACCGTAACGGTGCAATTCTCGCGCAGCAACAAGGCCGCCATCGGTTTGCCAACGATCGCGCTGCGCCCGACGATAACCGCGTGGCGGCCTGATAACTCGATCTTGTTGTGGTGGAGGAGCTCGATGATGCCAGTAGGGGTTGCAGGGGTACAAACCGACGGAGACCCGCCTGGTTTGTCGAGCCACATACGGCCGACGTTCTCGGGGTGGAATCCATCGACGTCTGTCTCGGGGCGGATCGATTCGAGGATCTGGCGCTCCGGTAGGTGCGCAGGCAACGGTAGCTGGACGAGAATGCCGTCAACCTCAGGGTCTTCGTCGAGGTCTCGCAAGTGGGTCATCAGAGTGTCGAGATCGATGTCCGGGGGAAGTCGAAGCGTGACTCCATCGATGCCGACCTCTTTACATGCCCGGGTCTTGCTAGCTACATAAGTTGCCGACGCCGGGTCCTCTCCGACCAGGACAGCTACCAATCGGGGCTGGCGGCCGCCAGCTGCGATTAGAGCTTTCACTCCAGTCGTCACCTCCGACTGGAGTGAAAGAGCAACGGGTTTTCCCAACAAGATTCGAGGCGATATGCTTGAGCTCAAGAGGGCGATCTCCAAGGCTTAAAGTGAAATGTGAATAGGGCTGCGCTGGGGCAAAGTCTACTCCGCGGATCATCTGGCAAGCCAATTCTGCTAAGCCCTTGACAAGTAGTACCGCCCTACGTAGTATCGGCGACCCTTCGCGCCGCGACGGGTCAGCCCCATTGTGTCAACGTTCGCTGCTGGTGGAATCCCAGTACGAGATCCGTTTGGCGAACAATGGCCGGATCGAGATGGTGGAGCCAACTCCGCTTATTTTTCTTATCGGAACAAGTCTTCCCAAACGGATTGCACGATGAATCAGA
Organism: Acidobacteriota bacterium; assembly: GCA_029263355.1. Classification (GTDB taxonomy): domain Bacteria; phylum Acidobacteriota; class Thermoanaerobaculia; order Multivoradales; family J023; genus JAAELT01. The sequence goes on from JAJCXQ010000046.1 coordinate 17,624, forward strand.
CGACCTATAGCCCGAAGAGCGCCGAAATCGACCGACAGTGGTATGTCGTCGATGCCACAGGGCAGACCCTCGGCCGGCTCGCAACCCGTGTTGCCTCGACCCTGCGCGGCAAGCACAAAGCTATGTTTACGCCCCATATGGATACTGGTGACTTTGTCATCGTCGTCAATGCCGACAAGGTGGTGTTGACTGGGCGTAAAGAGGATCAGAAGGTCTACTATCGCCATAGCACGCGGCCCGGTAGTTTGAAAGAGGAGGCCGCTCGCCAGCTGCGAGCTCGTCGTCCCATCAAATTGGTCGAGTATGCGGTGAAAGGGATGCTTCCGCACAATCGGCTCGGTCGTCAGCTTTACCGTAAATTGAAGGTCTACGCGGGTCCTGATCATCCCCATCAGTCGCAACAGCCCGCGGCCCTCGAAATCGAGAATCAAGGCTCAAGGTAGAGCGAGGAGAACGTCGTGAGCGAATTGCAATACTACGGTACCGGGCGGCGTAAGACTGCGACGGCGCGAGTCTTCATGCGGCCTGGATCTGGCGAAGTCGAAATCAACAAGCGATCAATGGACGCTTACTTCGCCAACGAGGTTTTGAAGATGATCGTCAAGCAGCCGTTGCTCTATACCGAGACAGCGGAAAGCTTTGATATCGCAGTGACTGTCAAAGGCGGCGGTCCTTCAGGTCAGGCGGGCGCGATCCGCCACGGTATTACTCGAGCTCTGCTCGTTTTCAACGAAGAGCTTCGTGCCAAGCTCAAGTCGGCTGGTTTCTTGACGCGTGATCCGCGCAAGAAAGAGCGCAAGAAGTATGGTCTCAAGGGCGCTCGTGCCCGTTATCAGTTTAGCAAGCGGTAAGAAGGAGGCGTGCCTTGATCCACGTGAGGATGAAGGATCTGCTCGAAGCCGGTGTCCATTTTGGCCACCAGACTCGACGCTGGAACCCAAAGATGCGGCGCTACATTTTCGGTAAGCGCAATGGCATCTATATCATCGATCTTCAGAAGACGCTGCGGCGCTTTCATGAAGCGGCAGAGTATGTGGCCCACCTCGGCGCCACCGGCGGTCGTATCTTGTTCGTTGGCACTAAGCGCCAGGCGCAGGAGACCATGGCCGACGAGGGAGGTCGTTGTGGTCAGTTTTTCGTTACCCATCGTTGGCTCGGCGGGACGCTCACGAATTTCGTAACTATCCGGAAATCGGTCGATCGCCTCAAGGAGATCGAAGCGCTGATGGAGGACGAGGCCTCGCCGCTGATCAAGAAGGAACGGTTACGGCTCGAGCGGGAGCGTATCAAGCTGGATCGTAACCTGAAGGGTATCCGTGATCTGACCCAGTTGCCCGATGCCTTATTTGTCGTCGATCCCAAGAAGGAGTCGATCGCAATCGCCGAGGCCAATAAGCTGGGTATCCCGGTAATTGCCATCGTCGATACCAATTGCGACCCAGAGCAGGTCGACTACGTGATCCCAGGCAATGATGATGCGATCCGGACGATCCGTCTCTTCGCTTCCAAGATCGCGGACGCTTACTTGCAGGGAGCCGGGCGGCTCAAAGAAGAGCGGATGATGCGTAGCAAGGATGCCGTGCCTTCTGCTCGGCCGAAGCCCAAGGCTGCGGTTGCTCCGGTAGTCCGAGCCACTCCGGCAGTCGAAGCAGCTCCGGCAGTTGAAGCAGCTCCGGCAGTTGAAGCTGTGGCTGGGGAAGAAGCGGCGGAAGCTCCTGCCAAGGTTGAGGAGTCGGCGCCCAAAGCTGCTCAGGAAGAGGCGCCGGCTGAGTCGTAGGTGACGCCAAAGGGAAAGCTGGTGTTCGATCTCGCAAACGGGTGGTCGATTCCCGGCTTCAAGGAGAGCAAAGGTCAGCCGAGGTCGTTTCGGGCTGGCCTTTCTCTACGTCTAGGCGAGACAACAGCTTGCTGGCGACGAAGAGTAGGCGGCAGGACAATAGTCTCATAAGACGGCAGTGCCCTGGCTAAACACCAGAGCCTGACAAAAGACAACAGACAATGGCGAGCCAGCGCTAGAAGAGGGCTCGATGGGAGATTGATAATGCAGGTTACAGCTCAAATGGTCAAAGAGCTTCGTGAGCGCACCGGTGCTCCGATGATGCAGTGCAAAACGGTCTTGCAAGAAGTGGGTGGCTCGATCGACGCCGCGATCGAGGCGTTGCGCAAGAAAGGGCTGGCGGCGGCGGCCAAGAAGGCGGGGCGAGCTGCTGCGGACGGCGCGGTCGGTTCTTAC
>JAJCXQ010000047.1 GCA_029263355.1 Acidobacteriota bacterium
AGATCAGCGACGATCCGTGCACCATGCAGGCCGGTCGTGACGTCTGGCTCCACGACGCGATGGCGGACGCGAGTGACGATTGCCCCGCCGAGCCGATGAACGCCGAGGATCCGCTGTTTATCCTCTACACCTCGGGCTCAACCGGCAAACCCAAGGGGGTGGTGCATACCACCGGTGGCTACTTGATGCACACCACCCTCACCCACAAACTCGCCTTCGACATCCACGACGACGATGTCTACTGGTGTACCGCTGACATCGGCTGGGTCACCGGCCACAGCTACATCGTTTACGGGCCGCTGGCCAACGGCGCAACCTCGCTGATGTTCGAGGGGGTCCCGACCTACCCGGACGCGGGCCGCTTCTGGCAGATCTGCGACAAGTTCGACGTCACCGTGTTCTACACCGCCCCCACGGCCATTCGCGCCCTGATGCGCCTCGGCGTGGAGTGGCCAGCCAAGTACAAGCTCGACAGTTTGCGAGTGCTCGGCAGCGTCGGCGAGCCGATCAATCCCGAAGCTTGGATGTGGTACTACGAACACGTCGGCCACCAGCGGTGTCCGATCGTCGACACTTGGTGGCAGACCGAGACCGGCGGCTTCATGATTACGCCGCTGCCGGGGGCTCACACCCTCAAACCGGGGAGCGCCTCGCGGCCCTTCTTCGGCGTCGACACGGTGGTTCTGCGCGACGACCGCAGCGAGTGTGACGTCAACGAAGGTGGCCAGCTCTGTATCCGTCGACCGTGGCCGGGCATGATGCGCACGATGTGGGGTGACCACGATCGTTTCATCGACACCTACTTCAGTCAATTCGACGACATCTACTTCGCGGGCGACGGCTGCCGTATCGACGAAGATGGCGACTACTGGCTGATGGGGCGGATCGACGACGTGGTCAACGTTTCCGGCCATCGGCTGGGGACTGCCGAGGTCGAGAGCGCCTTGGTCAGCCACGGACAGGTGGCCGAGGCCGCGGTCGCACCGGTGCCCCACGACATCAAAGGCCAGGGACTTTATGCCTTCGTCACTTTGGTGCAAGGCGTCGACGAGTCTGAGGCTCTGCGTCAAGAGCTGATGCAGCACGTGCGCACCCAAATTGGCCCAATCGCCAAGCCCGAGGCGATTCAATTCGCTCCGGCCTTGCCCAAGACCCGCTCCGGCAAGATCATGCGACGGATCCTGCGCAAAGTGGCGGAAGGTCACACCGAGGATCTCGGCGATACCAGCACCCTCGCCGATCCCAGTGTGGTGGATCACTTGCTGGCAGGGCGCCGTTGAAACCAGAGATCGACGGTTGCCACATGATCCAGGGCTCCAACGCTCTGATGCTGACTCTGGCTCTCGGCTGCTGCGGAGTCTTCGGTTGTAGCGAGGCTCGCGAGCCCCCACGTCTCGCCGAGCCGACAAGCGCTTTAAGACCAGAATCGCAACGTGGAATTGTGCCCACCGACGCCCGCGTCACCGACTACGAGCTCGAAGGGCGACTCGACACCGAGTTGCACCGTGTCGAGGGCAGCGCTCGCGTCACCTGGCGCAACACTACCCAACGCACGGTCGACTCCATGCCCTTCCACCTTTACCTGAACGGCTTCCGCGCCGAGGACACGGAGTGGATGCGCAGCGCTAGCGGCTTCCACCGCAACCATGCTCAGGAGCGTGAGGGAGCCTGGGGCTATATCGACATCCAATCCGTCCAACTCGAGGCGTCGCCGCTATTCGTCACCGACGCCGCTGAGGAACCGCGAACGACCATCGATCTGCCGTGGCGCGAGGACGACGACCCGTCGACGATGACGGTTGACCTGCCTCGACCTGTAGGCCCTGGAGAAACCGTCACCGTTCACCTCGAATTCACCGCCCAGCTGCCCCAAGTCATCGCCCGCACCGGCTACTCGGGGGACTTCCACGCCGTCGCCCAGTGGTATCCCAAGCTTGGGGTGCTGGAAGACGAGGCTGGCTGGCAGGCCCACACCTTCACCCTCAACGACGAATTCTACGCCGACTTCGGCAACTACAAAGCGGTGCTCGACGTACCTCAGGACATGGTGGTGGGAGCTACCGGCATCCGCACCGCCGAGGTGGTCGCCGATGGACGTAAGCAACTCACCTACGAAGCCGAGATGGTGCACGACTTCGCGTGGATGGCGGATCCCAACTTCGTCGAGCATCATGGTGAGTGGCAAGGGGTGCGGATCCGTCAGCTGATCCAGCCCGAGCACATCGCGGACGCCGAGGCTCACCTGGCGGTGACGGTCAGTGCTTTCGAGAGTTATCACAACCGCTTCGGCCCGTATCCATGGTCGACGCTCACTATCATCCATCCGCCGGAGGGGGCTGAAGACGCTGGCGGGATGGAATACCCCACCCTATTTACCACCAGTGACCGTACCCCGATACCGGAGTGGATGCGCGCCTCGATCCTCGACGAACAGATGAGCGGTCTCTTTACCACCCTGCACGAATTTGGCCACCAGTACTTCCAGGGCCTGTTCGCGTCGCGAGAGCACCTCGAGCCGTGGCTCGACGAGGGCATGAATACAACCTCAAACTTGCTCGCCGCCATGGACCGCGCGGAGGATGACAACCCCTCGCTGATCCGCCTACTGTCGCAAGAAGTTCGCCTGCAAGACTTTCTGCCCCACAACATCTCCGGTGACGGTTTCTTGGAACCCTTGGATCGACCTGCGCAGGCGTTCCACAACGTGGTTGGCAATTTCGGCACAACCGTTTATGCGCGTACCAGCGCCGTTATGTTGACCTTGCGGAACGTTGCCGGCCACCAGGCTTTCGACCGCGCCCTCCGCACCTACAGTGACCAATGGCGGTTCCGCCACCCTCGGGGCAGCGATCTCGAAGCGACATTGGTGTCCGAGTTAGGCGCGAGCCTGAACGTCGCGCCCACCGGCGCGGCTCCGGTCCACCTCGATGTCCAGGAGTATCTCGATCAGGCCCTGAGAACAACTCGCGAAGTCGATTTTGAGGTCACCTCCATCGTCAATCGTGCGCTCGGTGGCCAAACCGGCTGGCATCGCGACGCCGACGGCGTTCTACAAGGCGGCGAGCCGCCAGCTCACCTCGACAAGGAGCTCGACGAGCTCGGCGACGCGGTCGAAGGTGTGGTCGCGATCCGTCGAGCCGGCGCCTTCGAGGTGCCGGTGGACGTGAGCGTCGTCTTCGACGACGGTAGCCGTGAGACTCTGACCTGGGACAATCGCGAGACTATCGGCATCTTCTCCTGGCCGGGGCAAACGGTACACCAGGTCATTTTGGATCCTGACCACAAGCTGCTGCTGGAATGGGACCGCTTCGACAATATGGCCTACGATCCCGAGCTCGAAGAAGACGATGGCCTCAGCCGACCCCTTGGGGACCTCACTGAGGCTCTCAGCCTGGCCTTGATCGGGATGGGCCTTTGAAGGGCGCTGTGGGTCGCGTCTGGCGGTCACCACGCCTGATCCTCCTGCTGGTGGTGGTCCAACTGGCGACGGCGGTCTGGCTGAGCGCTGGGATTCGCGATGCCATCGGACGCAGCCTGGAGCCCTACTCGGTGCTGGTGGACGGCAACGTGTTGACCCTGGCGATGGCTTTGCATCGTGATCATCCGGGGATCGTTTCCGGCTATCAACACGCTGTGCTCGGATCACTGCTGGTTTCATTGGTGCTTTGGACCTTCCTCTCGCCCACCGTCATCTTGCGACTCGCCGCCGCCGGCCAGGCGCCCACCGTCGTTCCCTCGACCCATTGGCATCTGTCGGCGGTGTTGGTGACCAGCCTGTGGCATCTGGTGCCACGCGCCGTCCTGCTCGGCGTCGCCGGAACCGTCACCCAACGTTTGATGCCTCACGGTCATTGGGGGCTGGTCGGTATCACGGTCACCGCCCTGACTCTCACGGTTTGCACCTGCGCCCTCGACCTCGCCCGCTGCCATGTCGTGCTGCACGGCGCCCGACGTTTCCACATCAGCACTGCGCTGCGAGCCTTCGGCGAAGCCTGGCGCCGGCCGAAGGTCCTCGTGACGTCGATGTTGCTGAGCCTCGGTCAGTGGGCGTGCGCCGCCACTATATTGGTGATTGCCTTCAATGCGGCGGGCGCCGGCTCGACGATCTGGGTGCTGCGGGCACTGGCGATTCTCGGCATCATCCTCGGGCTGACCCGGATCGCCGTCGCTGTCGAGGCCGGGCCGGGTCGACGATAAGACGTTCGAAAGCGCCGACACGAGCTCTACAGCCTGGTATCCTCAGACGGGTATCCTC
>JAJCXQ010000048.1 GCA_029263355.1 Acidobacteriota bacterium
GCGATACCTTCCAGCGCATGTAACGCCGGGCCGAGCTCCATATGTCGGCCTCCCGTCGCCGCCGGAAAACGTTCGGCGAGGGCCAACCCGTCGGCGAGTCCGGCGGCATGGCCGAAACGCTTCATCAGGCCACGGGCCCGATCCCACCCGAGGGTTTCGATGAGCTCCCGACGCAACGCGCCAAGCGCGCAGGCCGAGAGCATCACCATACGGTAGCCCTTGAGCCAGATGGCCCCCTTGTCGGGCTCGAAGCGCAGCAGGTCGGGATTGATCTCTACGGATTGCGACACGAGGAACTCCTTGCTGGAACGTTGCTCGGAACATCGTTTGAAACGTTTCAGTGTTTCATGTTGCAACGCCTGAAACAAATGACCACGCCCCAAAACGACTGCAGAACGGATACAAACGACTTATTTAAAAGTACTTACTCCAATCCATCCAGCATGGCACGGTGCCTGCAATGTTCGCAGTCAACGGATGCAATCACAGACAACACCCTGACAACTTTCTCTAGAGGAACTAGACCATGAACAAGACTCTGCTACGGATCGCGCTGACCCTTCTTCCACTTACCGCAGTACCGCTGGCCGCTGCCGAATCACCAAATCCACACAACGATCCTGGCCTTGCCGCAGCCCAGTTGCTCAACCCGGACGATCACACTTTGATCCTGATCGACCACGAGAGCCAAATGGCCTTCGCAGTTGGCTCACAGCCGATCGAGAACCTGCGTAACAACACCGTCGGCCTAGCCAAGTCAGCGAAGCTGTTCGAGGTTGACACCATTGTCACAACGGTGGCAGAACGATCATTCAGCGGCCCCCTTTTCCCCGGCCTGCGCAAGGCCTACCCTGATGCGTCGAAGTACATCGATCGCACCACCATGAACTCGTGGGAAGACACCCGGGTGGTCAAACAAGTTGAGGCTTTCGGCCACAAGAAACTAGTACTAGCTGGGCTGTGGACCGAAGTCTGCATCACGGGTCCGGCGTTATCGGCGATCGAGGACGGCTATCAGGTCTACGTCATCGCGGACGCTTCGGCCGGCGTCAGCCCGGAAGCGCATGAGCGCGCCATGCAGCGGGTGATCCAAGCGGGAGCCATTCCGATGACCTGGATGCAGTACCTACTCGAGCTGCATCGCGACTGGGCGCGCGCCGGAAAGTACTCCGAAGTCACCGGCATTGCGATCGAGCACGGCGGCGGCTATGGCCTCGGCATCGACTACATCAAGACGATGCAGCAGTGGGCCGCTGAGGACGCCACCTCACACTGATCGCCAAACCATCGCTTCGACCCAGCAGGCGCCGAAGCAGAAGCCAAGACCCGCGACCAGCGAATGTCATCCAGTCCTTCATTCAGGCTACTGTTTACTGAGGATACAGATCATGAAAGCCCGTACTTCCAGCACAGTCCCAGCACAGATCGTGGGTCTGGCCCTCATGCTGCTGCTCGCGTTCGCTTGTTCGCCAGCGGGTACACCGCTCGCCACGGACCCCGAGTCGGCAGATCTCGTCTTGGTCAACGGCCAAGTGGCAACCCTCGACGACGTGACTGGCGTGGTCTCTGCAATCGCGATTCGCGACGGCTTGGTGCAGGCGGTCGGCAGCGACGACAAGATCACTCGATACCAGGGTACAGCGACACGGGTCATCGACCTCGGTGGTCGCACCGTGATTCCGGGATTGAACGACTCCCACCTCCACTTGGTGCGCGGCGGGCGCTTCTACAACGCCGAGCTGCGCTGGGACGGCGTTCCGACTTTGGCGGAGGCCCTCGAGATGGTGCGGGTTCAGGCCGAGCGCACTCCACCGGGACAGTGGGTCCGTGTGATCGGGGGCTGGAGTCCCTACCAATTCGCCGAACGACGGATGCCAACCGTCGCCGAGCTCGACGCCGCGGCGCCCAACACCCCAGTATTCGTGCTCTTTCTGTATAGCCAGGGCCTACTCAACCGCGCCGGGCTCGACACCCTCGGCATCACCGCAGAAACCGAGCCACCCCCTGGGACACGCTACGAAATCGGCGCTGACGGACGCCCGAACGGACGCTTGTTGGCCGAGCCCAATCCCACAATTCTTTACCAGACAATCGGCGCTTTGCCGCCGTTGAGCGAGGCGCAGCAGATCAACTCGACCCGCCAGTTCTACCGCGAGCTCAACCGCTTCGGGCTCACCAGCGCAATCGACGCGGGCGGCGGCGGTCACCTCTTTCCTCGCGACTACGTCGGTACACAGCGACTGGCTGAAGCCGGAGCCATGCCGATCCGCATCTCCTATTACCTATTCCCACAGCGACCGGGCCACGAGGTCCAAGACTTCGAAGACTGGACAACAGCCTACGAGCCCGGTACCGACAGCGCACACCACCTGGATCATGGCTTCACCCTCGAAGGCGGTGGCGAATTTCTGGTCTGGTCGGCGGGCGACTTCGAGAATTTCCTGGCGCCGCGCCCCGACCTCAGCGAGCGCAACTACCGCGACGATCTCTACGCTGTCTCGCGCCGGCTGGTCGAGAAGGGCTGGCCGCTGAGAATCCACGCCACCTACGACGAATCGATCGGGCGAATCCTCGATGTCTTCGAAGAAGTCGACCGTGACGAGCGGGCGGCCACTCGCCCAGGTTTCCATGGCATCCGCTGGGCGATTGATCATGCCGAGACCATCTCGGACGAGAATATCGCACGGGTCAAGGCGCTGGGCGGCGGCATCGCCATCCAGTCACGCCTAGCCTACGCTGGCGAGGCCTTCCTGGAGCGATACGGGGCCGCGATGGCGGCGCAGGCACCGCCGCTACGGCGCATCCTCGACGCTGGCATTCCGCTTGGCGTCGGCACCGACGGCACCCGTGTGGGGAGCTACAATCCATGGCAGGCCCTGCACTGGCTGATCACCGGTAAGACGGTTGGTGGAACCCAGCTGGCGGCTCCGGCCAATCGGCTCAGCCGGCACGAGGCCCTGAGACTTTACACCGTCGGCAGCGCCTGGTTTTCAGGCGAAGAAGAGCTCAAGGGAACGCTGGCGCCAGGTCGCTATGCCGATCTCGCAGTACTCAGCGCGGACTACTTTTCGGTGCCAGAGCACGAAATTTCAGGTATCGAAGCGGTACTGACAATCGTCGGCGGCGAGCCCACCTACGGTGCCGGCGACTTCGAATCCCTAGCGCCCTGGGACTTGCCGGTCGATCCGGACTGGTCTCCGGTAGCTCAATTTGGCGGATACTACCGCGGTGTCCGCTGAGGTTAACGCTCCCCAATTATCAGGTAACACACTCTCGGGAGAAACACTCATGGACCAACCGCTAACAGGCATCCATCACGTGACCGCGATCGCCACCAACCCGCAGCAGAACGCCGAGTTCTACACCGGCGTCCTGGGGTTGCGATTGGTCAAGAAGACCGTCAACTTCGACGATCCGGGCACTTATCACTTCTACTTCGGCGACGAGCTCGGTCGTCCCGGCACCATCTTGACCTTCTTTCCATGGCCGATGGCGCGGCGCGGCAGCCGCGGCTCCGGGCAAGCGACGGTCACGTCGTTTTCGGTGCCCGACGGATCCCTGGGATTCTGGTCTCAGCGTCTCGCCAGGCTCGGCGTCCTCGCCGAGGAGCCAACGTCACGTTTCGACGAAGAAGTGCTCACGTTTTACGATCCGGACGGCCTGAAGCTGGAGCTGGTGGCTCATGCTGAAGAGGCCGGCGAGCCCTGGAGCAGCGGCCCGGTGCCAGCTCGACATGCCATCCGCGGCTTCCACAGCGTGACCCTGGCGGTCCGGGAGGTCGAACCAACCGCCGAGCTGCTGACCCAAACCATGGGCTTGCGGCCATCGGACACGGGTGGCGACCGCTCGCGATTCGAGGCGGCGCCAGGCGTCATCGGCCGCCGTGTCGATCTGCTCCATACGCCGGACACCGGCCGCGGACATATCGCCGCTGGCACCGTACACCACGTCGCTTGGCGGGTGCCTGACGAGCTGTCACAGGCGGCCTGGCATGAGACCATCGCCCATCTCGGTCTGCAACCGACACCGGTCCAGGATCGCCAGTACTTCAAATCGATCTACTTCCGCGAGCCAGCGGGTGTGCTCTTCGAATTCGCTACCGATCCGCCAGGCTTCACCCGCGACGAACAGCCCAACGCTCTCGGCTCGCGGCTTCAGCTGCCACCATGGCTGGAGCCCCGACGCGACCACATCGAGCGTGTCTTGCCGCCGATCGAGATATTGGCGCCCGACGCGGAGCCAACGCCATGAACGGGCCGCACCAGGTCCGGCCGCATCAGGGCCGGCCGCATCAGGGCCGGCCGCACCAGGGCCAGCCGGTCCGGGCGGCCGGATCACCGCTGGCCGACGCCCGCGCAGTTGTGTTGCTGGCTCACGGTCGCGGTTCCACCGCTGAAGATATCCTCAGCCTGACCAATGAGCTCAATCGTGATGGGGTCGCCTACCTGGCGCCACAAGCCGCCGGCTTCACTTGGTACCCCAACAGCTTCCTGGCGCCGATCGAGCATAACGAACCGGGACTGTCATCTGGGCTGGCGGCTCTTGCTGCGGTCCTGGGCGAGGCCGAACGGGCAGGTGTTCCCAGCCAACGCCAGCTCTTGCTCGGCTTCTCGCAGGGCGCCTGCCTGACCCTCGAGTTCGCCGCCCGCCACCCGCGCCGCTACGGCGGCATCGTCGGCTTCACCGGCGGCCTGATCGGTCCGCCAGGTACACCGAGAGACTATCCCGGCACCTTTGACGGCACACCGGTCTTCCTTGGCTCGTCCGATCCCGATCCCCATGTCCCCTGGACGCGGGTCGAGGAGACCGCGGAGGTGCTGGGCTCGATGGGCGCCGACGTGACCCTACAGCGCTATCCTGGGAAAGGGCACACCATTCACCGTCAAGAGATCGAGGCGGCGGCAGCACTGCTTGATGCGGCACTGCTTGATGCGGCACTGCTCCAGGATGCCCTCTAGTAACATCGAGGAGCGCCTGAGGCCCCAGCCCGAATGACAAACGTCATACCAAGGTCCTGACGGAGCACACTACCGACGCCCCGTCCCAGCATGGGATCCTCCTCTCAGAAAGGAGATCACCATGCACACCCCCTCAGATTCCATCGCCTGCCTCGCCGCTGTGCACCACAGCTACGGCAAGGTCAGGGCGTTGGCTGGCGTCGACTTCGAGCTGCGCCGCGGCGAGGTACTCGCCTTATTGGGCCCCAACGGCGCCGGCAAAACCACCATGGTCTCGTTACTGCTCGGCCTGCTACGTCCCGACACTGGCCAAGTCACCGTATTCGGCCGTGATCCCCGCGAGCTCGCGGTGCGCCGTCGCATCGGCGCCATGTTACAGATCTCGGGCATCGCTCCCAATCTCACCGTCGCCGAACAAATTGACCTCTTTCGCTCCTACTACCCCAACCCCGCCACCGTCGGCCAGCTGGTGGCAGCCGCGGACTTGGCGGATCTGATGCATCGCCGGGCGAAAGCCCTCTCCGGTGGCCAACTACAACGGCTTCACTTCGCCCTGTCGTTAGCCGGCAACCCGGAGCTGTTATTCCTCGACGAGCCGACCGCCGGCCTCGACGTCGAGTCCCGGCGCCGACTGTGGGCCCGCGTCCGCGAGCTCAGCGAATCTGGCCGGACCGTGCTGCTCACCACCCATCACCTGGAAGAGGCAGACGCCTTGGCCGACCGCATCGTGGTTATCGACCGGGGACGGGTGATTGCCGAAGGCACCCCCGCCGAGCTCGAGGCTGAGGTCTCCGGGCGTCGTATCCGCTGTGTGACTCGCTTGCAGCCCGACGCGATCCGGGCTCTCGACAGTGTCCGACTGGTCGAACGTCGTGGCGCCAGTACCGAGATCTTCGCCATCGAGGTCGAAAACGTGCTGCGTCACTTGCTCACTCAGGATCCCGAGCTCCATGGTCTGGAGGTTGGAGGTGTCGGCCTCGAGCAGGCTTTCCTCACCTTGACCGGACGCGACGACAACACCGCAACGCCTAACTAGATCCCATCCAAGAACGCCCGCTGACCGGTCGAGTGTTGTGGGCTGCGCTCAGCCTGCGTGACTCGCACGTCCGATACCAAGAATCATAACGCCTCTTTAATCAATGGTTTAACCAACGCATTTATCCAGTCAGCTCAGACATCCTCGGTTGTGCTCGCACCACACACTCGACCTGGCTGACTCGAAAACGCTGTTTCTGGATGCGACCTAACTAACACCCCCCTCGAGGAGGAAGCGGCATGATCACTGCGACCCTGTCAGAGCTTGCAGACTCCGACCGACCGAATCGCAAAATTGACGCGTTCAAAACCGAAGTGGCTTACGAATTGGTCGCGAGCTGGCGGCAGCTCGATTTTGCACTGCCGACGGTGCTGTTCCCAGCTGTCTTCTACCTCTTCTTTGGCGTCTTCTTCGGTAAGGGTTCCGGCCTCGCCACCTATCTGGTGGCCACCTATGGCGCTTTCGGCGTCATAGGTACCGGTCTTCTCGGTTTTGGCATCGGCATCGCCGTCGCCCGCGAATCGGGTGAGCTGAGATTGAAGCGAGTCACCCCGGCGCCACCCTCAGCCCTGATTGGCGCCCGATTGGTGACTGCCCTGTGGTTTTCGGCAGTCGTGTTACTGGAGCTGTTCGTGATCGCCGCCGCTCTCGGAGATGTTCGTTTCGAACGCGGGCAGTGGCTTGGCCTTGCCGGTGTCCTGCTTGCCGGAACACTGCCGTTTGGTGCTCTTGGCCTCGCCATTGGCACCCATGTCAGTGGCAAAGGTGCACCGGCGATCGTCAATCTCGTTTACCTGCCGAGTGCCTTCTTGTCGGGACTGTGGATTCCGATCACAATGTTGCCGGACTTCCTCCAGAATCTGGCGCTGTTCATGCCCCCATTCCATCTCGCTCAATTGGCACTCGGCGTCATTGGGATGGACGCTGGATACCCTTGGCAGCTCCACGTCGGAGTGTTGGCTGGGATCACCGTCATCGCCTCCCTCATCGCAATGCGAGGGATCCGACGTTGAACGGGCGGACACAAGGTCCACCCCTGCGCCTGAATGATCCCTTCCGCAAAATCGCCATATAGACTTTTGACTTCGAGGACTTGCCATGACAACCCCTACTGCCAACGAGCCGCTCGCCACTCCCACCAAACCCCCAGCCTCCAAGCGACTGGCGACCGTTCTTGGGTTGGGCGTCTTCCTGCTACTCACCATCACCGTCATGTTGCTCCCCACCCCTGCCCATCAGGTGGACGCGACGCCGGATGGCTTCGCCATTGTCGGCGCCCGGGTGTTCGACGGCGAACGCACCTGGGAGCGGGCCGACGTGCTGGTGACGCAAAACCGTATCGAGGCGATCGCCGAGTCTCTGGAACTGCCGACCCACATCGAAACCGTTGACGGCGCCGGCAAAACGCTGCTGCCGGGTCTAGTCGATGCTCACGTCCATACTTGGGGCACTGCCCGCGCTGATGCGGCGCGGTTCGGAGTGACCACCTTGCTCGATCAGTTCACCGCGCCGGAAGCAGTGCAAGCCGCCCGCGCCGACCGTGAGGCGGGGGGCGCAACAGATCGTGCCGATCTCTTCTCCGCCGGTGTCCTGGCGACCGTCGACGGCGGACATGGCACACAATTTGGTGTTCCCGTCGACACTCTCGAGGGACCCGACGACGCGGTCGACTGGGTCGCAGCGCGGAAGGCCGAAGGCTCCGATTGGATCAAGATCGTCGTCGAGCCTGGCTGGGGTCGGCAGCTGGCAACCCTCGACCCAGCTACCGTCCGGGCGGTGATCGATGCCGCCCATCAACAGGAGTTACTGGCGGTGGTTCACGTCTCGCGGCTCGAGGACGCTCTGGCGGTCGTCGAGATGGGAGCTGACGGTCTGGTGCATGTGTGGCGTGACCGCGTCCCCGACGCGGCGCAAGTCAAAATGTTCCGCGACGCCGGAATTTTCGTCATCCCAACCCTGGTGGTGATGGAGGGCATGGTGGATCCCGCCCCCTCCGTGGCGTTGGCGGCGGGCTCTCTCGGCAAGCGCTTGAGCGGTACACAACGCGACGGCTTGGCACGTCGCTTTCCGGAATCTGCCAGGGTCGACTGGCAAGTGGTCGTGGAGAGCGTCCGACTGCTGGCTGCGGCCGGAGTGCCGATCCTAGCGGGGTCGGATGCCCCCAATCCGTCAACCGCCATGGGCCTGTCGTTACACCGCGAGCTCGCCTTGTTGACCACCGCCGGGTTGACGCCCCAGGCCGCCCTCGCCGCGGCAACTTCGGTGCCTGCGACACAATTCAAGGTGCCACATCGCGGCAGAATCGTCGCTGGCGCGATGGCGGATCTCGTCCTGGTCGACGGCGACCCGACCACCGACATTTCCGCCAGCCATCGTCTGGCCAAGATCTGGAAAGCGGGACACCTGGTGGATTCCGCTCCGGGCAAAACCGAGCCGCTCGACACAAACGTTGCAGCGGCGCCAGAGGAAACCTTACTGGCAGACTTCGACATCGGCTTGCGGAGTCATTTCGGTTACGGCTGGGTGCCGACCACCGATCAGCGAATGGGTGGCAAGTCGACCGTGGACCTCACCGAACGAGAAGGAGCCTTGCACATCGCAGGTGAAATTCGCACCGGCGCGATGTTCCCGTGGGCCGGCGCAATGGTCTTCCCCGGCGACAACCCGATGTCTCCGGTAGACTTCTCGAGCCGCAAGGAGCTGAGCTTCCGAGCCCGAGGTGACGGTCGCCAGTTTTCCGCCATGATCTTTTCTGGCAAAGCGCAAGGGATTCCAGCGAGCCAATCGTTTACCCCCGGTGACGACTGGAGCACTATCGTCCTGCCGTTGGAGAGTTTCGGCGGCGCCAATCCAGGAATGTTGCGGGGGATCGCTTTCTCCGCCGTCGACCCTCCCGGGGTCTTCTGGCTCGAAATTGATGACATCGAGATCAAATAACGGAGATTCGACCTGGAGAGGCGATGACCGAGCCCGAGCAGCAGACCCCAGAAACACCCGTGACAGTCACCTGGCTGAGCAAGCTCTTTCAGGCGCTGAGCGGATTTGTGCTCGCGATCCATCGACGCCTGCTGCCGAACCGTCGTGAGATCGGCTGGATTCCTTACCTGTGGCTGTTCTACCTCAGCTTGCCGGTGTGGAGCTGGATCATCCGGCCAGCGTCGACCACCGTCCTGCTGTTCGGTATCCTCAGTCTGATCCTTTTCTTGGGCATCTATTTCAACGCCTACTGGCGACGGGGACGAGCGGTGTTTTGGAACATCGGCGCTCTTGCCGTACTCGGGCTGGTGTGGTCCCCGTTCAACAGTGCGGCCATCGTCTTCTACATTTCCGCCCCGGGCTTGGCCGGCGCCGCCGGACCACCCAGAATCGGACGCCGAGTGCTCGCCGCCATCGCTGTTGTTATCGTGTTAGCGACGCTGCTACTGGATCACCCCCCTCTGCGCGGCCTACTCACCCTCTGCTTGTGCGGCGTTGTCGGCGCCACCAACATCTACTTCGCGGAGCTGTCGCGCAAGGGAGACGCCCTGCGTCGAAGTCAGGAAGAGGTTGAGCGTCTCGCCACCATCGCCGAGCGTGAGCGCATCGCTCGCGACCTGCATGATCTGCTCGGCCACACCCTGTCCGTGATCACTCTCAAAGCAGAGCTCGCGCGCAAACTCTCCGAGCGCGGTGACGAGCGCGCCGCGACGGAGATTGCCGACGTTGAGCGCATCTCCCGCGATGCCCTGCGTCAGGTTCGTGAAGCGGTCGAGGGCTACCGTGAAGCCGGCCTCGCCGGTGAGCTGGCGCGGGCACGGCTGGTTTGTGACGCACGCGAGATCACCCTCGACACAGACGTCGCCCCGGTCGATCTCGAAACCCGTCAGGAGGCAGCTCTCGCCATGGTTCTGCGGGAGGCCGTCACCAACATCGCCCGCCATGCGCGGGCAACTCACTGCCGAATTGCCCTCAGCCGGGAGCCTTCCGAGATCGTTCTGTCGATCCATAACAACGGACGACCCGCCCGGTTCCTACCGGGACACACCCGGTTCCTACCGGGACCCTCCCGGGCGTTGCCGGCCACCGAGCCTTCGGGGCATGGTCTCATCTTCATGCGCGAACGCATGTCGGAGCTTGGCGGCCGCTTGCTCGTCGACAACACAGAGGGCTGGCTGTTGGAAGCACGCCTGCCGGCCCACAAACGTGAAAGAAACGCCGAATCGGCGGTTGAAGATCCCGCAGAGCCGCTCCCTGCGTCCCTCGAGCTCGCCGCCGGAGAGGCAGCATCATGAGGGCGACACCGTGAAAACCTCCGCGGCTAAACCCATCCGCATCCTCCTCGCCGAAGACCAAGCGATGGTTCGCGGCGCCCTCGCTGCTCTGCTGGAGCTGGAAGACGACCTCGAGGTTGTGGGGCGAGCCCAGGACGGCGCGGAAGCCAAAATCCTCGCCGACAAGCTCACCCCCGATGTTGTCTTGACCGACATCGAGATGCCGGGCACCACCGGTCTCGATCTAGCGACGGCGTTAGCCGACAGCGACGGGCCGCCCGTCATGATCCTCACCACCTTCGCTCGTCCCGGCTACTTGCGCCGCGCTCTCGACGCTGGCGTCCGCGGCTATCTGCTCAAGGACGCCCCATCAGACCAGCTGGCCGACGCCATCCGTAGCGTCGTCGCCGGCGGCCGGGCGATCTCCCCCGAGCTCGCTGCCGAAGCCTGGGGCGCTGAAGATCCCCTCACCGACCGCGAGCGTCAAGTGCTGCGACTCGCCGCCCAAGGCCTCTCCACCAGTCACATGGCCGACCAGCTCCACCTCTCCGAAGGCACCGTCCGCAACTACCTCTCCGAAGCCATCGGCAAAACCGGCGCCGGCAACCGCACCGAAGCTGCCCGAATCGCACGCCGACAGGGGTGGTTGTAGTTGAGACCACGAACTTAGTACTCGCTCAAGGGCGCTCGTCCTCCTTGGCAGCACGCAATAGCTCATCGGTCAGATAGAAGTCGGCTGATTCCTGCCGTAGGTCGCGCGCCTTCTTGAGCCAGCTCCTGACGTCAGAGGGCTGGGGAGTCAACGCCTTCTCCAGACAAACGATGGCCTCACCGTTGATACTTCGGCGATGTGCGGCAGCCCGTTCTTTTAAGGCCTGGTAGAGAGAATCTGGAACTTGATTGAGGATTAGTGTTGCCATGCCCATGCCTCCGCCTGCTAATTGTATCCGTGGACGTTAGTGCGAGGGGCAAGCCCGAAGGCAACCTGCTACCCAACCGCCGCGTCCAATGCCTCCAAAATCACCTCAATATCTTCATCGCCGGTGCGCCAGTTGACGAATGCGGCGCGCAGACCAGGACGACCATCGAAGACAGTCGGTGTCAGGTAGACGCGACCGTCGTCGAGCAGGCGATTGATGACACGGTCTCGCCTGATGACACGGTCTCGGCGCTCGACGTCACGTTCTCCTTCGCCATCGGCTTCTCGAAGTGCAAAACAAACGATGTCGAGGTGAACCGGCGCCAACAACTCATAATGTTCGGACGCGGTGATGCCGTCGCCGAGGCGGCTGGCGAGGCGGCAGCAGCGACTCACCAACTCACGGTAACCTGAACGACCGTAGGCCATGAGGGTCATCCAGGCCGGCAGGGCGCGAAAACGACGGGAGTTCTCCGGTGTGCGGTGGAGCAGATCGGGTCCGGCTCCGAGGTAGGCGGCGACGGCTTTGAAGACGGCTTCCTGATGCTCTAGATGGCGGGTGAAGACGATGCCGGAGTCATAGGGGACGTTGAGCCATTTGTGGCCATCGGTGGCAACCGAGTCGGCGGCGTCGAGGCCGCGCAAGAGATCGGCTTTGTCTGGGTCACAGGCTGCAAACAAACCGAAGGCGCCGTCAACGTGTAACCAGGCGCCGTGACGACGGCACAACTCGCCGAGGGCAACCAGGTCGTCGAAGTCACCGGTGTTGACCTCACCGGCACTGGCGATGACGATCGCGGGGGCGCCATCGAGAGCCTCCAGCCGGGCGGCTAAGGCCTGTGGGTCAACCGCTTGGCGACCGGGCAGGCAGGCCATATGTTCGACGCAGCCGCGGCCCATGCCGAGTATCGACACGGCTTTCAGAATGCTGGCGTGGGGCGTCCCACCGAGCACCGGGATCGACGGCAAGGTCCACAGACCGTCCTGAGCGACATCGACGCCGAGCCGCTCCGCCGCCCATTGACGGGCGGTCGCCAGCGCCACGGTATTGGCCTGGGTGGCACCGCTGACGAAAACACCTTCGAAGTCATCTCCGAGGCCGAAGAGGGAGCGCAACAGCTGGATCGTCTCACGTTCGACGGTGGTGGCGATCGAGTCGCCGTCGTTGGAAAGGTTCTGATCATAGGCAGCGGCCAGCCAGTCGCCAGCCAAAGCCGCCGGGGTGCTGCCGCCGGTCACGAAGCCAAGATAGCGTGGACCCGACGAGCCGGATAATCCAGCTTCGAAACGCCGACGGAAGAGCTCGATCGCCCCGCGGCCGCCGCAGCCCTCTTCCGGCAACGCCATGGGCTCGGGTGATGACGGGCGCAGGGCCGCCGGTCGTTGATCCAACGGCTCGAGGAACTCGTCGGCGGCATTAAGCGCTGTCGCGAGAATGTTGGAAAGATGCGGTCGATCGTCGCGTATATCCATGGCGCTAGCCTATCTCGATATGAGTCGAGCGATCGCCTCTGCGAAATCAGCAACAGGACTCGTCAGACCTCAAACGAAGCTCTACACTTCACAGGTCGCCAACAACGTCTTCGTAGGAGTCCCTTAATGCACATCGAGACCTTTGAGCTGGAACGGATGCAATCGCTGTGGGAAAACCTCGTCGAGCTCAATTTGACCGAGAGTGGCATCCATCCCTTCACTCTGCGTGAGCTGCTCAGCGAAGAAGAGATCGACGAATTGCTCGACGTCCGTCTCGGCTACGGCTGGACCAACGGTGAGCCGGATCTACGCAACGCCATCGCGGCCTATTATCCCGGCGCCACCGCCGACAACGTGCTGGTCACCAACGGCTCCGCTGAAGCCAACTTCTTGGCGATGTGGTCCATGCTCGAACCCGGTGACGAGATTGTGTTGATGCTGCCCAACTACATGCAGATCTGGGGGCTTGCCCGCTCGTTGGGTGTCGAAGTCAAGCCGTTCTATTTGCGCGAAGACCACGGCTGGGCCCCCGACCTCGACGAGATCCGCGGCTTGGTGTCGTCCAAGACCCGCGCCATCGTCATGTGCAACCCGAACAACCCAACCGGGGCGGTGCTCGATCACTCCACCATGAAGGAGATCGTCGCGATCGCCCGTGATGCCGACGCCATCGTTTACGCCGATGAAGTCTACAAGGGCGTCGAGCTCAACTCCGCTGAGGGACCGAGCTTCCGCGACCTCGACGATCGGGCGATTGTTGCCGCCGGACTCTCCAAAGCACTCGCTCATCCTGGCCTACGCATCGGCTGGTTGGTCGGCCCTGAGGAATTCATCGCCGAAGCCTGGCATCGCAACGACTACACCACCATTACCACCAGCATCCTCAGCGAGCACGTCGCCACCAAAATCCTAGAGCCCGCGCGACGACAAGCCATCCTCGATCGCAACCGTTCGATGCTACGCGAGAATCTCGCATTGCTCCAGGACTGGATCGATCAACGCCGACAGCACTTCCGTTTCGTGCCACCGCAAGCCGGCGGTATGGCCTTCCTGCATTACGACCACGACATCAATTCCACCGCTTTCACCACCCGTTTGCGCGATGAGCGCAGCCTGCTGGTGCTTCCCGGCGATGTCTACGGCATGGATCACTACCTGCGTCTCGGCATCGGCGAGCGCTCCGATTACCTGCTCTCCGGCCTCGAACGCCTGGGTCAGGCATTCGACGAGCTCTGAAGGTCGCGACTCCAGCACGTTCTCGTCCAGAAGCCGAAGAGCGCGCAGGCTACCAGCCGGAGGTGTCTCCCGACTCGAAACCGTCCGCAAAGATCAGCCCCATATCGTCCCACAGAAACGACGTTGTCGTGGTCCCGGATCGACCGCCCTCGAGACCCACTGCCTCGACTTCAACGGTAGTCTCGACTTCGACACCAACACGTTCCAACAAGGCCACGAAGTAGGCGTTGTTGGCGGTACCCCCGAGGTAGGTCAGGCTGTCATCGGGATTGCGGCGATAGACGTTGTAGGCATGGACGTCATCCGCGGAATGGTCCCAGGTCAAGCGCAACGTGGCGGTCTGAGGGGTGGGCTCGACTTTGTTGACAATCATCAGATTGGACGGCGGTTGCGGCACATCAGCGGGCCCTTGGAGGATCGCCAGTTTGCCGACATGGATCGTGTAACCGCTGACCGGTGCGGCGGCGGCGAAACGCAGTGACAGTCTGGCCAAGGTTTGGCCGGAGAACGCGCTGAGGTCGAACTCCTTGGTGTTCCATCCGTCTGTGGTCGTGTCACCAACATCGAGAAGCTCGAGGGGTCCCAAACCGAGCCCATCCTCGAACGTCAATCCAACCTCGAGGTGGGACGCCGACGCGCTCGTCCCCGTCTTGAAGGCGATCTGGAGCACCGTGTCGCCCGCGATATCGAGCTGGGTCGCGAACAGGTCGAGCTGATTGGCCGCATCCAGATCCCCCGAAACCTTGAGACTGGTGCCGCCGTTGTAAGCTTCATTCCAATCGAGCTCAGGCACGAGCTCGGGCGCCGTGCTATCGATCCGCCACCGCCAGGTCGGCAGGACCTCTTGCAGGCCGCGATTGTTCCAATCACCGACCCTCGAAACTTCGCCATCGACAGCAAAGAGGTTGCCTTGTCCACTATTGAAGTGGGTCAGAAACGGCAGACCGTCGATCGGTGAATTGGCTGGGACGTAATGCGCGACACCCTGCCACGGAACCGGCGGCTCGGTGTTGCCGGGGTCGCGGTTGGCGCCCACCCAGAAACGATTGGCGCGCTGGTAAAAATCTTCCCGGGAGGCCGATTTGGTATATGTCCAGTTGGGAGCGAAGAAGCCCAAGGACACCACGTGTGGTGAACCATCCGGGAACAATGCCGGCCAATTGACCGGGGTGTTGAAACCGTTGGCCTGAACGTCGATGCCGGCAAACACCTCATAGGGGCTGCGCCCCAGACCCATCGCGTGGCTGCGAGAGTTGGCCAGCCGGGTGGTGTTCCAAAAGAAGTTGAGGAACATCGTGTCGGAAACCCGACCGCTCTCTTCCAAGAATGCGTCATTGAGGCTGTTGAGCTCATTTTGCCAGGCGATCGGACCGCTCTCGATCATCGAGTCGTACCACATGATGCGCAGCGACGAGTTGGCGTGCACGTAACGGATAAAGTCTCGAATATCGGTCGCCAGGGTGACGTTGCCGCCATTGGTCTCCTGGTTGATGAACCAGCCGTCGAAGCCATAGGTCTCGGCCACCTCGATCAGCTTGTCGGCCACCGGGAATGTAGCACCCGAGCGTTGCACCATATCCTGCACCCAACTGAGCTGACCGCCGAATGCGATCGGCGGAAAAAATATCGTTCCCAGCACTGGAACCCCGTTGCGGTGACCAGCGTCGATCACCCCCGGATTGGGGGCCAAAATCAGGCCCTCACCAGCGGAACCGCCCCAGAACACAAGAAGATCGGTGTACTGCCAGTAGTTGAACGTGAAGGCGTCAAACCGCAGCGAGCCTTGCGAAGGATTGTTCGACGTCGAGGGATTCATGATCGAAAGCGCCACAACCTGCGCCTCGCCCGGCCGCGCATGGGAGTTGACCTGCAAGGCAGGGTTCCGGAAGCTACTTTGCAACGGGATCGCACTGCGGTTGAAGGGCGCGTCAGGATCGGTCGCCGGGTCCCATGTCAGCAGTTCGTTCGGGAACCAGAACGATGCAAAAGGTTGATCCGCCGGGAAGCCGCCGGCGAAGGCGCCGGAGAAGGCGCCGGAGACGCCAAACAAGAGCAGAGTCAGCAGGACGCGAGCAACTCTCTCGAAACCACGCATGGAAACCTCCGGGATTCGTCGGACGGGACCTTTCGACTGAGGATACTTAGGATACTTCGGTAAGACGTTGAGCTGAAGCGACCCTAGCCAGCGCCGATCCAGGTGTCAAGCGTTGGTAAGACCTGGCGGGGATTGCCAAGGGCGCCAAGGGCTGGACATGGACATGTGCAAATCCTAGAATTCACTTAGCCGACCTAGTCCTGAAGGATCTGGAGGATCCTTCAAGGGATCGATAATATTCTCTTGACCTCCTCTATTTGAAAGATTAATTCTGATTGGAGGGCCAGCCGTGACTTCATTAATACCTTATATACAGAATCCATCGAGCTGACTGGCAAGACTCGACCGCCTAGGCTGGGCGGATGGCCTGAGCTTCAGAGCTTTCAGTTTGCGTATCGGAGTTCGAATCAACCGATCCGGGTTTCGTGATTGGTTGATTCCAGCCCTACCTCCGTCATGGAAGCCGGAACCCAATCAAGAGGTCGACAAACTCTTTTCTGTTTACCTCGCGGATCCGCCGAAACGACGAGGACTGAGGAACTATCACCTCGTCTATTCAGAGGCCGAGCTGACGATGCGCTCAGAGAATCAGGGTCAAATTCTCGACGCTTTGGCCTCAGAGCTCGACAAGTTGGTCGCACGCAGTGCTGACAAACGAATTTTCGTGCATGCCGGAGCCGTCGCCTGGCAAGGCGGTGCGATCTTGTTGCCAGGCCATAGCCGGAGCGGGAAAACAACTCTCGTATCGGCATTGTTGGATGCTGGCGCCAGCCTGCTTTCTGACGAATTCGCTGTGCTCGATCGCGATGGTCGAGTCCATCCGTATCCAAGACCTTTGGGAGTACGATCCGCCACAGATTCACCTCCCATTCGAGACTATGGTGGAGTCTCTCACCAACGCATCCAGAATCGGCCATTACCCGTTTCTATGGTCGTGGTAACACGCTACCGGCGCGGGGCACGCTGGAGGCCGCGGGCGCTGACTACTGGTCAGGCAATCCTGGCAACTTTGGCGCATACGATCCCGGCTCGTGATCAGCCGGAAGCTGCACTGCAAGCACTCTCTGCCGGGCTGCAAAATGCAGTGACCCTCCGCGGCACTCGTGGTAGTGCCAAAACCACCGCGGGCGCTCTGCTGAATCTTCTGAGCGAGTGAGCATCTCGAGATTCCGCGGGATTTCGAACCAGATCAAGATCTTGGAACACAGAAAATGAGCAGATTCCCAAAAGCACGAACCGGCGAGGGTGTTCTTACCAAAAGCCTGAACGACGAGTTGATCGTCTATGACAAACAGCGCCATCGCGCCCACTGTTTGAACCCAACAGCCGCAGCGCTCTGGCAGCGCTGCGACGGGCAAACTTCGATTGCACAGCTCACCGCATCTCAGAACGAGTCTTTCGGGCTAGCGACAGAAGAAGCGGTTACCAAGCTCGGGCTTCGACAACTGGCCAAAGCCCACTTGCTAGAGGAGCCTCGGGCTTTTGTAGAAAACTCGCCAGGCTTGACTCGCAGAGCCCTCCTAGGACGCCTCTCGATGTCAGGCTCTATCGGGTTGTTGCTGCCTTTGGTCACTACCATTGTGGCCCCAACTGCCGCCATGGCCCAAAGCTGCCTCGCTAACGGCATCCCATGCTCCACCAGTGCCCAATGTTGCAGCGGCTGCTGCAACACCGGATCCAATAAATGTGTCGGGATGGGCAACTGCCTTCCTTGAAACCTACATATCTAGCACCTGGGTGAGGAAAGCAAGCTCCTCTGCATAGGTCCGACGGTAGTGTGCCGGCGTTGTCCCGAACCCGTGACCGGCGCCCCGGACAATCTTGACGAAGGCGGGCCGGGGACAGGATTCCTTGTGCTGTAACGCAGCGGTGAATTTATAACCGTGCATCGGCGGAGTGGTTTCGTCGTTCTCGCCAACGGTGACCAGGAACGGCGGATAACACCGATTTTGACGAATGATGTGGTACGGCGACGTGCTGCGCAGGACTTTGAACTCCTCCGGATTGTCGGAGGAGCCATAACCGCGAGTCCAACCCTTGAATGCGGTGAAGTGCTGATAACGCAGCAGATCGAGAGATGGAATGCCGATGAGAGCGGCGCCGAACAGATCCGGTCTTTGAAGCACTGCCGCCGCTGCAAGAGAGCCCGAGGCGCTCCAACCGTTGGCGACGATCTTGCCGGGTGACGTGTAACCCTCGGCAACCATCCATTCTGCCGCAGCGATATAGTCGTCGATCGCATTCTGGCGGTTGAGACGGATCCCGGCGTCGTGCCAGGTGTCACCGTATTCGCCACCACCACGGACTCCAGGCAGAATGTAGATACCACCCATTTCGAGCCAGGTCAGCATCGTCGGCTGGTACCACGGCGACGCTGCCCAGCCGCCGAAGCCGTAGCCATACATGAACACCGGCCGGTTGCCGTCGCGCTTCAGCCCCTTCTTGCGAGCCACGAACAGCGGCACCCGGACACCATCTTTGCTCTCGAAGTGGACGTTCCCGAGCACATAGTCATCGGGTTCAATCGGCAGCGGGCGCGGGAAGAACGGCCGCGTCTCGCCAGATTCGAGATCGAGCCGAAAGACTGTCGACGGGGTGACAAAACCGTCGAAGGTGTACCAGGCCTCGTTGGGGGCGCCATCATCCCCTACCAGGCCGGAGCCGATCCAACCAGCTTTCAACGACAGTTCGTGCTGAAGGCGCCCGTCGAGACCGAAGACCCGCACCACTCCGACATTGACGCGACGGTAGAGCAGCACCAAGCGATCACCGATCAAATTCATCGCGTTGCCCCCGGCTGAGCTGCCGCCGGCTAGGATATCCGGCTGCTCGGGCACAATCTCGACCAAGGGTCGTTTTGAGTGATCGCGGTCGATGGCGACGATGCGGCCGTTGGGCGCTTGATGATTGGTGTAGAAGAAGAAGCGCTCGCCGCGATTCCCCAAGAATTGGAAGGCGTGCTCTCCATCTCCCAGCAGGTCGACAAACTCGAGCTCCGGTGACGATCCCCTCAGCGCAGCGAGGTCGGCAGCCAACACTCGATTGTGACGGGCCGTGCCTTCATAAACCGCGAGCACCAGAGTCTTGCCGTCATTGGACACCACCGGCGCAAACAGCGCATCGGGACGTTCGGGTCGCTCGAAGACGACGGGGTCTGGGCGGACGGATGCGTCGGAGCGATTTGTGTTCTCCGATCCTGGCAGCAACCGAGACACCTCGTGATAGCGCAATTCAGCGCGGGGTTCGGCATCACCGCTGCGCAGGCTTTCGGCGCGACCATAACTGACGTAGAACACACCGCTCTCATCAGCAGTCCATGCCATGCCGGCTCCACGCACCCCGTCGAGGGTTCCGGCCAGGGTTTTGCCAGAATCGATGTCGATGATCTTGCTACGGCCCCACCGTGATCCCGACTCGACGAGGGTGTAGGCGAGGTAACGTCCCCCGGGACTCACCGAGAAACCGCTGAAACTTTGAGTGTCGCTGAGCAGGACGTTGGGGTCGAGGATCGGGGTGGGCTCCCCGGAGAGGCCACGACGAGCATAGATCACGCCATGATCTTGATCCGGCTCGCGCGCGGTGTAGACATAACGTCCGCCGGCATGAATCGGCGTCGAATAACGAGCGCCAGTCTTGCCCAGAGCCTCCAGCTTGCGCTCGATTCGGTCGATCCGGTCGGACTCGAGGAAGGACGCCAAAGCTTTTTCTTGCGATGCCATCCAAGCGTGAGTTTCGGCGGACTCCAGATCCTCCAACCAGCGGTAAGGATCGGGAACATCAATGCCGTGATAATGATCGACCACCGTTCCCCGCTGGGTTTTTGGATAGCGCATCTCCTCGGACCGGGACGCGGAGAGCATTCCAGCCCAGGACACGATCAGGATGGCAAAAAATGCGGCAAGACCGGTGATCAGCCGCCTCGGTCTAAAATCTGATGATGGATTCATGGGTGGTGACCTCATATGCAGGGCTCTCGCGGTCGCTGTGCGACCCGTCGAGAACAGTTGGAGGGTGGGCCGTCGATTCAGCATGCTTCCTCTCAGCGAGTACATGCCTCACTCGCCACATTTCTGACCCACCACTCACGCCCAAGCCATGACCCACAGATGAATTCCGTATGTTTTACCGCTGACCTGGCGATACATTGGCCAGTCAGCTACAGGTTGTGACCCTTCCCTCGCACCGGCGGTGTTAGGCTCGATCCATGTTGAGGTTCGGAGCTTTCGAGGTGGACCCCGATGCTGGTGAGCTGCGCAAGGACGGCCGCCGCGTCACCCTGCAGGACAAGCCTTTTCAGCTACTGCTGGCGTTGCTCGAACAACCCGGCCAGGTGGTGACGCGAGAGGCGCTGCAGCAACGCCTGTGGCCTGACGTTTTTGTCGACTTCGACGGCAACCTCAATGCCTCGGCACGCAAGCTACGGGATGCGCTGGCGGATTCAGCCACCGAGCCACGGTACATCGAAACAGTTCCTCGCCGCGGCTATCGCTTCATCGCTCAGCTCGAGTCACGGCAGCCAGAAGCGCTGTCTCGTCTCCACCTGCCGTGGATCGCTGCCATTGCGGTCGCAGTGATCCTAAGCCTGGCGGTGGTGGTCAGTGGCTGGCTGCGCCCCGCCCCGCGCTCGACCGCCGATCGCATCATGCTCGCGGTGCTGCCGTTCGAAAATCTCAGTGGCGACACCCGTCAGGACGCCAATGCGCTGCAAGACTATGTCAGCGACGGATTCACCGAAGAGCTGCTGACCGCTCTCGGTCGCCTGCAGCCGAATCGCCTCGGGGTCATCGCCCGGATCACCGCCATGACCTACAAGGGCACGACCCAACCTATCCGCGAGATCGGTCGCGAGCTTGGCGTCGACTATGTTTTGGAGGGCAGCGTACGCGGCACGACCGACATGTCGCGCATCACTGCCCAACTGATCGCGGTGGACGATGAAACTCACCTCTGGGCAGAAACCTACGACAGCGCTGGCGGCGATCTGCTCACTATTCAAGCAGACATTGCCCGCCGCATCGCCAACTCCCTAGCCCTCGAACTTTTGCCGGACGATCCTGTCGTCGCAGCCCGCACTGCCACCCGGGTGGCGCCAGCGTACGATCATTACCTGCGCGGACGTTTTCAGTGGAACCGTTTCAGCGCCGAAGGCAATCGTTATGCCATCGCCGAGCTCGAGCGAGCCATTGAGCTCGACCCCAACTATGCCCAAGCCCACGCCGCTCTCGCCGATGCCTACAACTTACAGGCCTTTGACGACGGTATTACCCCGCTCGAAAGCTTCGCCCGTGCGCGAGCCGCCGCCGAACGCGCCCTCGAGCTCAATCCCGAGCTCGCCGCGGCCCACAATTCACTGGCCTTCACCACCCTCTACGGCGACTACGACGCGGTCACCGCCGATCCGCTCTTTCGCCGCGCTCTCGCTCTCGCCCCCAACAACGCCATGGCGCACCACTGGCACGCTGGCGCCCTGGCTGCTCTCGGACGCCACGACGAAGCGATCGCCGCCGTGCGCCGCGCTCTCGAGCTCGACCCGATGTCGTCGAGCGTCAAATCAGATCTCGGTTGGTATTTCCTATTTGCGGGCCGTTGGGACGAGGCGATCCAAGAGTGCTCTGCCACCATCGATCTCCATCCCGGCCATAGCTGGGCAACCACCTGCCTCATCGAAGGTCTGATCCACGCGGGCGACGAAGCTGCCGCCATCCACCTCGCCCTCGAGCAGCAGCGTAGCCGAGGTCAGGGCTTCGACGGGAAGCCAACCCCTGCCGACTTGCCGAGCCTGCTCCGTCTCTTCCTCGAGCAGGAGCTTGCCGAGGACGAAACCGACGCCGACATGCTCTACCGATCGATCCTCAACGCCCGGCTAGGCGACCTTGGCACCGCCGTTGATTGGCTCGAGATCGCGTTCGACCAACACGAAGCCTGGCTGGTTTTCCTGCACGTCGATCCCCGCCTGGCGGCTCTGCGCGGCCACCCTCGGTTCAACGATCTGGCTTCCCGGCTGCGACTCGGCAACTCACATCCCCTCCGATCAAACCCCCTGGGTCTCGAGGAGACTCGCCAAGACCTTACGAGCTAGAACCACTCCAGGGTGGTCGTCAGGAACGATCTCAGCGTAAATCTCGAGAGCTTCACGGATCACCGTTTCTGCTTCTTGGGCTTGCCCTTGATCGCGCAGGACCCGGGCCAAGTTCTTGAGTGTGACGGCGACGTATCGATTCTCGTTACCGTAAACAGCACGAAAGCTTGCGAGTGCCTGACGGATCTCAACTTCAGCTTCCGGCAACCGCTCCGCTGCGAGTAGCACGGCCCCCAAATTCTGACGCACGGTTGCCACTCGCGCGTGACGTTGGCCAAAGGCCTCTTCCAACACCGGGAGTGATTGCCGATAGAGTTGTTCAGCGCTCACCAGATCTCCCTGTCTTTTGAGCACCATCCCCAGAGTTGTCGACAGCATAGCCGCCTGGATGTGCCCCTCACCGTAGACCAAGTGGCTGATACGAATCGCTTCTCGCAAGTGTTGCGCCCCCTCCTCGAGGCGTTGGGTACGGACCAAGAGCTCTCCAAGATTGCCGAGACTCGGGGTCATCTCGTGATGGTCCGGGCCATGCAACTGCCGCCACATCTCCACCGCTTGGCGTAGCAGGGCTTCCGCCTCCTCGTTGCGCCCTTGATTCGCCCGGATCAAACCCAGCAGATTAATCGAGCGCGCCACCCTCGAGTGCTCCGGGCCATACGCCAGCCGCCGCATGTCCAGAGCTTCTCGGGCCAGCGGCTCTGCCCGGTCGAGCTGTCCGCGATCGACCAGAGACGTCGCCAAGCTGTCGAGAGTCGACGCCAGGATCGGATGATGCCCGTCGTAGAGTTGACGCTGTAAAGCCAGGGCCTGTTCGAACAAAGCATCGGATTGCTCGAAGAGGTGACGGTCGGCGAGCACTAAGGCGATCCTCTGAAGTGTGTCAGCAACCTTGGAATGGCGCTCGCCGTGCGTTTGGCGATAAATCTCGAGGGCTGCTTCGAAGTGTTGCTGAGCGGTGGCGAACTCTCCCCGTTGCTGCTCCAGCCCGGCCCGCCCCACCAGGATCTGAGCCAGCACCGGATCTTCGCCACCGAGAGCCTGGCGGGCCACTTCGAGACCGCGGTCGAACGTCGCAGCAGCCGCTTCCAGGTCACCGTTGGCCTGCAGTGTCGCGGCTTGACCTTGCAGTGTCAGAGCCAACGAGGCGCTGGCGCGCTCTCCGAGAATCTCACTCGCCTGTTGGTAACCCTGTAAGGCGGTGTCGTAGTTGCCCGCCAGACGGTCGCGGTCGGCGAGCTGGCGCAAGGTGTCAGCGACCAATGGGTGACCTGGCCCCAACATCTCACGCCGTAAATCCAGCGTTTCCTTCAGAAAGGGTTCAGCCTCGGCCAACAACCCCATATTACGGTAGACCTGGCCTAGGGTGCCGAGCAGGGTGGCCCTCAATTCCGGGTCGTCAATCAGCCGCACTTCCATGGAACGAGCGCCCCGATCGAGCAGCTCACGCACCGTGAGTCTTTCTCCCAGGGCACGATCCGGGTCATTGCTCTCGAACAGGTCGACCATCAACCGTGCCACTTCCTGGGCACTCCGTTGTTCACGGACGATCTTCTGACGCTGCACCAGAAGAGTGGCAATGAATCCTGCCACCAGCACAACGATCAGGGTCGCAGCGGCCACCCACAGATGATGTCGACGCAGAAACTTGCCAGCACGGTAGCGCAAAGCGTCACCTTGAGCGCGCACCGGCAGGCCTTTGCTGTACCGTTCCAGGTCGTTGGCCAGCTGCTCTACGGAGGCATAACGATGGCCGGCCTCCTTGCGCAAAGCCTTGAGAACAATCATCTCTAGATCGAAGGGTAACCGCCGACGCCAACGCGGCTCGGGTGCCGCAACGGAAGATGGCCGAGGAGGCTCCAAATCGCAAATCTGGCCCGCGATGCGGTGAAGGTCAGAGCCGTCGGAGGCATCGTAGGGCAACCGGCCGGCGAGCAGTTGGAATAGCACCACTCCGAGTGAATAGACATCACTCGCTGTGGTCACGGGCCGGCCTCGTATTTGTTCTGGGCTGGCATGCGAAAGTGTCAAGGGACTCATGCCTGGCTGGGTCGACACCAGAGTCTGGCCAAGACTCTCTGGCCGCAGTAGCTTGGCGATGCCGAAGTCCAGCAGCTTGGGTTCACCGTCCTCACCCACCAAAATGTTGGCAGGCTTCAGATCGCGATGAACAACGAGGTTCTGGTGCGCCACGTGGACGGCGGCGCAGATCTTGCGAAAAAGACCCAAACGCTCTTCGAGGGAGGCGCCTTCCTCCTCACAGTATCTGTCGATGGGACGTCCCTCGACGTATTCCATGACCAGGTAGGGGCGCCCGTTATCGGTCGTGCCACCATCCAATAGCCGAGCTATGTTCGGATGCTCGAGGCGAGCCAATATCTGGCGCTCACCCCGGAAACGCTGAATCAGCTCGTCATCTGCGAGGTCAGATCGCAGGATCTTGATGGCAACTCGTTTCTCGAACACGCGATCGGCTCGACTTGCGCGATAGACGGTGCCCATGCCGCCCTCGCCGATACGCCCCTCCACTCGGTAGAGTCCAACCTGCTCCGGATCTCGATCGGTGCCAGCAAAAAGTCCGAGCTCAGCATGAGCCATCTGTTCCAAGGCTTGCGCCCGCTGGCCGCCAAACGGCCCGGGCACAAAAGAACCGGCCTGCTCATGGGAGGCCAGCAGCGACTCGACTTCGCGGCGCAACTCATGATCCGTACCACAGGCGGTGGTGAGAAAAGTGGTTCGCTGCGCTATCGGCCGATCGAGAGCGTCGTTGAGAATCTTGCTGATTAGCTCCCAACGTCCTGGGGTCATGCTGGTTGACCCTGTGGCGACTCAGCCACCCTCGAGCTCTCGAAAGAGCCAAGCTCGCGCTGCGGTCCAATGGCGGCTGACCGTGCGCTCGGCCATCCCCAAAACGCTTGCGGTTTCTTCCAGAGACAAGCCGCCGAAGCACCGCAGTTCGATAATCCGGCTCTGTACCGGGCTGCGCTCCGACAGAGTTCTGAGGGCATCGTCCAGAGCGATGAGCTCAACCTCTTGACTCTCTGCGATACCCATTGCCTCGATCAGTGGGACTTTGGCGACACCGCTGCCGCGCTTCGAGGCACGATGAGCTCTGGCATGATCCACCAGGATCCGCCGCATGTTCTCAGCCGCGAAGGCGAAGAATTGGGCTCGACTCTCCCAGCGCACTTTGCGACGCTCCACCAAACGCAAGTAAAGCTCGTTGACCAAAGCGGTAGGCTGGAGAGTGTGATTGGAACGTTCCTGGGACAGGAACGCACGCGCCACGTCCCGCAGCTCGCGGGTCACCAGCGGCATCAATTTGGCGAGGGCACCCTGGTCACCGTCACTCCAGGCCAACAGATTTGCTGTCACTTCCTGGCGGTCGATCTCGGACATGCTTCGATACTATCGTGCCGGGTCGAGACCTCGAAGCGCGACCGGGCCCTCAATAGCTGGCGTTCAGCCTCGGCTGAATTTGCTTGGCGAGAATTGGCCTCCGACTGCGCTATAGAAGGATGAGACCAAAGCGCGCCGACCAACTCGACTAAGGAGATTCCTCATGCGCCCGTCAGCTCTCTCATCTACCGTTCAATTTTTTCCGCCTCAGCGTCTCCGCGACAAGCTCCATCGGATCACTCTGGTTTTGGCGTTTGGGGCCACCCTGTGGCCGGCGCCTCCGGTTGCTGCGGGTGAACCCACGTTCTTCCTCCCCTACGGTGTTTCCGTATTCGAGATATCGACCGCGGACCTGG
The DNA here is from genome assembly GCA_029263355.1 of Acidobacteriota bacterium. Classification (GTDB taxonomy): domain Bacteria; phylum Acidobacteriota; class Thermoanaerobaculia; order Multivoradales; family J023; genus JAAELT01. The sequence continues at coordinate 25,799 of JAJCXQ010000048.1, forward strand.
TAACGGCAGTTCCTGGCGCTACAGGTCAAGTTCTCAGCAACACACCTCCGGAGCACGGTCCTCTCTTCAATCTGGGGACCGCCTACCAATACCAACCGACGGAGGAGTTTTTCGAACAAGGTTTGGACAGCTTTCACTACGAAGTGACTGTCGGAACCACCAACGTCTGGACAACCGCCTATCTGGTGGCTGGTATGCACGGCGACGGCTTCTTCTCGATGTCCCTGGATGATCCAGAATCAGAGATGGACTCGGTTGATATTCACAACAACGACAAGTTGAGTATCAATGACACGAATCCGATCAACGGATCCCACGACTTGCAATTCGAGCTGGACGGCCCACCTGTCTTCGTACAGCCCAAAGGGGATGACACGGTGGCCGGGAATGGTTCATTGGGCTCCGGCCTCGATGATGGCGGTTCCGGGCCCGACTTGATCGGCGCAGAGATGGTCATCGCAACCGCGTATGATTCGGGCGAAGAGGACGTGGTGCGGGTCTTGATCGTGGATGGCCTGAACGGGCCGGAACTCGCCGCCGAGATCCGATCAGACTCGAGTAGCGTGTTCACCCGGACCCAGGGAGTTGCGATCGAGAGCGGCGACCACTGGATGTTTCAATGGTGGACGGCCGCCGCCAGTGGCAGTCGCGACGGTGGCGCCTTGCTGTGGATCAACGGAGTCGTCGAAGACATCCTGAGTGGCCTCGACAACACAAATACCACCTTTGCTGGCTGGCGGTTCGGCGCCATCGACCCCGCTAACTACAGCGGCGTCTTTCGACTCGATGACCTGATTGCCGAGAGAGGTCTCACCGTGCCTCGGCCCCTGCCGGTGTTCGCCGACAACTTCGAAGGAGTTGCGCCGGTATGGTCTGACGGGTCCTGTGGCGCCACTCCCCAACCTACCGCCAGCATCGGCGTGCTGACGGTCCCTATCAACTCGACCGCCGTCGACTGTTTCCGGAGCCGAACCTTCACCGAACCTCAACGCCACCATCGAGTGCGCTTAACGGTCGATTTGGAAGACGCTATCCTGGCGCCACTGGATAGCATCCTTCTGCTGGTGGGACGCCGGACCGTCGCCCCTCCGAACCAACTCCAACTTGTCGTACGCCGAACCGGCGGTGGGATTTTGCAAATGCGGGCAAAGGCCCTCTTGGACAACCTCAGCTTCGTCCAACTCCCCTGGGTCAACTTGCCCGATGCCAGCGAGCGTGAGGTCGAGCTCCATTGGTGGGCTGCGGCCCCCGGCAGCAGTGACGGCGGCCTGCGCCTGACCATCGACAACGTCTTGGTCAGCGAAGCCCTCGGCTTGGCGAATAGCACGATGACCGTTGAGGAATTGCGTCTCGGTGCCATGGGTGTCGATACCGGAAGCTTCGGTCACGTCACCTTCGGCGGCATCGAGGCCTGGCAGTAGATCACCCGGCAGTAAGTCACCTAGCTGGCGGGCTCGAGCCAGCCTGAGATCGCGGGCGTCGTTCGACGACGCCCCCGACTCCCATACCTCACCACAACCCAACGCAGAGCTCGCTCGCGTCTGGGTGAGCTGCGTCCGGAACGCGGAGACATCGCGACCCGGTACCGGAACCCCTCCGTCCCTAGAACACATAACTCCCCCGAAAAGAGACACCATGAACCGCAAAATCGCAATCTTCCTTTGGATTCTCCTGGTCGCTACTCAAACCCAAGATCTGCAGGCTGCCTGTCCAACCGGCCTGCCGACTTGCAATGTGACCAATCCGCGTTACTTCGACGCGGGCGACGGCAAGGCGCTTTACCTCACCGGCTCCCACATCTGGCACAACTTCCAGGACTGGGGCACCACCACCCCGCCACCCGCGTTGGACTATCCGGGCTTCCTCGACTTCCTCGAAGACAACGGCCACAACTTCATGCGCGGCTGGACCTGGGAGCATGCTCGCTGGATTCCCTGGTCGGCCAACTCCGAGCCGAGCTCGCTCTACATTGCGCCGCTGCCGTTTCTCCGCACTTGCGCGCCAGCCACCGGCAGTGCCCTCGACGGCGAGCCAAAATTCAACCTCGACAGCTGGAACCAGGAGTACTTCGACGACATTCGCGACCGGGTGGCGGCGGCAGACGCCAGCGGCATCCACGTCAGTGTCATGCTGTTCCAAGGCTGGAGCTTCAAACGCCCCGGCTTGCCCGGAGATCCGTGGCAGGGGCATCCACTCCACCACCTGAACAACTGCAACGGCATCGACGGTGATCCACCGACCGGCACCCCGGCGACTCGCACCGGCACCGGTCACCGAGTCCACAGCCTGCAGCTCCCCGAGATCACGACACTCCAGAAAAGCTTCATCGTCAAGATGATCGAAACCCTCAACGACTTCGACAACATCATCTGGGAAATCACCAACGAGA
>JAJCXQ010000049.1 GCA_029263355.1 Acidobacteriota bacterium
TTGGCGTCGAACCAGACGTAATCGCCGGCCACCGCAGTCGCCGGGTCGCCGTTGGTATAGGGAAAGTCCAGATCGAGACAGTCCGGCTCGGAACAGGCGCCCCCCGCAAGGACGGTGCGTGTCGGGCTCGGATTGGAGCCACCAGCGGACAGCGCCAGCCCCGAAGCGACGGTCGCTTCGACGACCCGGGTGAAATAGGTCCCGGCCGGTAGGCCGGCGAAGATGTAGTTGCCGTCCGTATCGGTCAGGGTGGAGCCGATCAACACGTCGTCGGCATCACCGGCGGTACCGTTGACCGTATCCACCAACTCGACCCGAACATTGCTCAGCCCCGGCTCACCGGAATCCAGCGCATCACCATCGAGGTCGAGCCAAACCCGATCGCCGACGACGCCGGTCGCACCCGGAGGCGCGAAGTTCTCGGCCGCCACCTCCACAGTGTAGGTACCTTCTGAGACCCCGAAGCTGTAGTTGCCATTCGCGTCCGTGACGCGACTCTCCAGCAGCGTTCCCATGCTGCCTCGTAGATCCACGATCACACCGCCGATACCCGGCTCGGCGGGCGTCTGCTGTATTCCGTCACCGTTGAGATCCAGAAAAATCGTGTCACCCAACCGGTAGGAACGAAGCGACCGCCGGCAGGGCGTATCCACACCCTGGCACAAGCCAACAACTTCTTCGGAGAAACTGAACGCATTGAGGTTCGACAAATCGATACCTTCGAGACGCACCTGGTAGAGACCGGCGGGAATACTTCCGGTGATGAAATCGTCCACCGTCGGGTCCAGCACTGCGGCGTTCGAGAGCCGGATCCGCTCCCACTCGAGCTCACCGGAGGGGTTGCCTTCTAGGAACTCTTCGCCGGAGGGGGTGATGAGGCGAATCTGGATGCTCGGCGAGCGCACGAAAAACGGGTCCGAGCGATCGTCCGCCGGACAGGCGGTGGCCGAGATCTCGGTTGTGCAACCGGGATCGACAAACGCCACACCCTCAGGCCGGGCGTTGGTTCCAATCGCGAACGGCGGTACCGCCAAATTGTCCGAATTCGGATCATCTGTGTCGAGATCCGTGCCGTCGCTTCGGCCGCGGTCGCTGTCACCCTCGAAGAACTCGAAGAACGTCGAGTCGTTGGGGATGTCGACGAAGAGGTTGACCGTGCCATCAAAATTGGTGGGCTCGGTCTCGAAAAACGCGGCATTCGGATAAATCGCTGGGATCTCGAGTGGATTAAAAAATAGCGGAGCAGTCAGCGCGAAGATGCCCGGAATCGGTGTCAAGGTAGCGGTCGAAACCACACCCTTAGTACGCACTTTGAAGTTGGACCAGCTGGATCCCCCTGGCACGCTGAGGGACACCTGGAGGCGATAAACATAATTGCCAGAAGGCGCCAGGGCCAACGGATGATTGGCCATCGACACAATGTTCACCCAGTTATTGTCCGCACCCACCAAAGCGTTGCCATCAAACGGGCCCGCTATCGAAGTGGTTCCCGTACCGTCCCCATTGGGGTCTGCAAACAGCTCATAGAGCACTGCATCGGTACCACCAGGGCTATCCCAAGTGCCGCTGGTATCGGCGTCGAAGACATCGATCTCGATACTCGGATCGTCACCTGCAACGGCGACGCGCAGAACGATGTCCTGTACCAATCCGTTACCCGCGACACCAGCAACCGACAACATGCGCCCATCGACCCGTGAACATGTCGGGAAACACACGAAAGGCTCCTCAGCTTGGGCGGCGACCGGAATCCACAGCAGGGCCAACAGAATCAGGGCGGTTCGCACAAACGCCGAACTGAACGTCTTTGATATCCAAGTGCCTCTCACGTCTTCACCTCATTTTTTTCTTTAGCCGGCGTACGTCGCAGAAAATTCGATGTCCTGCGGTGGGACCGAGCACGGTTGCAACAATCAAGAATCAACTACCAGAATGCCTATTAAAGGGCATCGACATTGCGGACTACATTACGAATCACTGACGCCGTTGAGTCATTTCACTGACCGCAGTCTAGCCAAGAATCCAACCGTGAATATGTTCACATATTTAATATTTACAATAGACACCGGTTTCATGCTGAGTACGTGCTGAAGCCAACAGAAATACCGACCAAGAGCGACGTAGGACCTATCTGACTAGCTATCGCCTTGTATAAAAATTACTCCCCTCAGCAACCTCCAGCAACAAGGAAAACGCTTCCGTAAGATCTCAACAAACATTACATCTAAAATTAAGAAAGACTACGCCGCAACACACCACCCCGCTGGCACACCCGGCGCGAGCCAGCCCTACCCAACCTTACAAACAACATTACAACAGACAGCGCATAACGACGGACAGGGGGCTAGACGACTAACGTCTTACGATCTGTCGTTTATCGCCAACCCGGCGCGTCACCCCTCGAGAGTCAAGGTGTTCGAGGAGAGGTATCGCCCACTTACGACTGAGACCAAAACGGTCCTTGAATTGCGCGACGGTGAATTCTTGCCAGCCGGTGTCCAAAAGATCGCGCTGCAGATCGGTGATCGCTGATGCGGCGAGAACCAAGCCTGAAGGCAAACGTACCAACTTGCCTCGCTCCACCAGGTAGCGTTGCACCCCTTCGAGAATCTGACGTTTGGCGCCGACCGTGGCCCGAAGCTCGCCAGGAAAAGGCGGCGCCAGGCCACCAGCCTCGATCTCGGCAAGCACGGCGAGTGAGAGCTTCGACTCTTCGCCACTGAGCTCCACTTGACGCCCCGGCCGGTTGACGACATCGCCGGCAACCACCAGGACCTTGGCGGCGCTCAGCCAGCCGAGATAAACGTCGGCAAGATCCATCGCCCGGCGGGGCAGCACCTGCCCCAAAAACTGCGCCTTGGGCATCCCGCGAGCAAGCCGATCGCCGCGAAAGAACTCGGCGAGGACTTTCTTACCGCGTTCGACAACCCGTTGCGAAACCGGCGGCGCAATCCACCGCCGGCCGCGACCGGACTCGACTCGCAACAGGCGATTCGCCGAAGTCAGGCGATCGAGCTCGGTCGCCACATCGGCAGCGGGCCGACCGAGTCGAGGTGAGATCTCAGCCGCCGTGATACCGCGCTCACCGGTTTCAGCAACCCACAGCTCGAGCGCATGATCCGCATCCTCAAGCGCTGTGATGGCAGCAACCAGCGACTTACCGCGCCGCCGACGCCAGCCGGAATCGAGAATCACGCCACCACCGAGGGTGGTCGCTGGCGACGGTCGGCGAATGATGAAACGATCGCCGCGGATCGCCACCACCGGCTGACTCAAACGGATCTCGACAACCGCTGTCTCACCGGGAGCCAGCGGCGCGCCGCCAAGGGGCCGCAGCTTGCCAACCACCTCGCTCGAATAGAGGTGGAATCGGATCGGTAGGAACGTCTTGATCGGCTCCGGAGCGTCCTCTAACAGGGTAAATTGCGCACAGAGGCTGCGGGTGGTCGCAAAGGTCTCGGGGCTCACCAACTGCTCGCCGCGCTCCAGACTGTCGAGATCGACGCCGGTCAGCTGTACCGCGGTGCGCTCCCCCGCTTCGGCACGGGTACGATTTTCACCATGCACCTGCAGGCTGCGGACCCGGGCGTTGATGTCGCGGGGCAGCACACTCAAGGTCTGCCCGGGCTCGACCCGACCGCTGATCAAGGTGCCGGTCACGATCGCTCCCAGGCCCCGCAGTTGGAAAGCACGATCAACCGGCAGGCGAAAGGGCAGAGCGGGATCGCTGTCGAGGGCGATCGCTCGCGCCAGCTCCAACAATCTTTGGCGTAGCTCGGGGATGCCTTCGCCGGTGGTGCTCGACACCGCCAACACCTCGGCGCCCGCAAACGTCGACCCCTCGAGCTCTTCTTCAACCTCGAGCTGAGCGAGCTCGAGCAGATCTTCGTCCACCAGGTCGCGCTTGGTCAGGACCACGATGCCGTGCGGAATCTCGAGCAGCGAACAGATCGCGAGATGTTCCCGGGTCTGCGGCTTGACACCTTCGTCCGCCGCCACCACCAGCACCATGAGTCGGATACCACCGAGCCCAGCCAAGGCATTGTGCAGGAACCGTTCATGGCCCGGCACGTCGACAAAACCGACCTGTAGGTCGCCACGTTCCGGATCTTTGTCCTCGAGGTGAGCAAAACCGAGGTCGATGGTGATGCCGCGGGCTTTTTCTTCTGCCCAGCGATCACAGTCGATCCCGGTCAAAGCTTCCAACAGGCTGGTTTTACCGTGGTCGATATGACCCGCGGTGCCGATGACAACGCGCCGCATCTAGAGCCGCCGCTCAGCCCGCGGCCAGCACTTCGCGCGCGACTTGGTTGATTGTCCGGCCGTCGGCAGCGCTACCGAAGCGCGCCATCATGGCCTTCATGATCACGCCGATAGCACGTGGCCCAGAGAGCCCCTCAGCGGCCACCAACTCTTCGATTGCGGCACGGATCTCGTCTGCACCAACTTGCTGCGGCAGATAGGCGGTCAGGATCTCGGCCTCGCGCTCCTCTTTCGCCGCCATCTCTTCACGATCACCGGCGCGGAATTGCTCGGCGGCGTCTTGGCGCTGCTTGACGCCTTTGCGTACCACCCGCACAAAAGCCTCATCGTCAATGTCCTGGCCAGCGCGGATTTTTTCGTTCTTGATTTCGCTCAACAGCATCCGCAAGGTCGCCAGACGCTCGGTCTGCCTCGCCTTGAGTGCTTCCTTGATATCGCTTTGGATCCGGTCTTGGGGTGTGCTCATAAGGTGGATTATACGCCGGGTTTCCCTCGAACCGAAGTCGGACCCTCGGCCATCACGGTCGCCAAGCGGAGCTCAGCGATCTGCACCGCCGCCGAACTGCGGGAACAGGAGCGGAACCTGGAACGGGGGCGGAACCGGAACCGAGGGACTGAAGTCCAACTCTACGGCGTCCTTCTCCCGGATGGCTTTGACCCGGCCCTGAAGGGCGAAACCCGAAACCTAGGAGGAAGTCATGCGCTTTCGTCTCATCAGAGCCTTCGTCACCACCAACGCCTTGTGCCTGATCCTCACCTCGCTTGCCGCTTGTGAGACGGCCGAGCACAACACCATCCAGCAGCCTCAGGCGACCCTCTATGACACCGAGGTCAGAAGCCTCGTCTCGTCCTTCGCCGAGCAGGAGTACCGCCTCTTCGTAGCCTTACCGCGCGGCTACGCCGAATCCGAGGAGCGTTATCCGGTGCTCTACGTGCTCGACGCGGACATCCTCTTCGGCACCATCACCGAGACCGCGCGGCTGCTCCCCCTCGAGAGTTTCTTCCTCGGTCGCCAGAGCGTGCCGGATCTGATCTTGGTCGGTATCGCCTATCCAGGGGGCTTCGACGAAATGGCTCAGAAGCGTGGCCGCGACTTCACTCCGACCGCGGAATTCGGCGCCGTTCCGAAGAGCGAGCCCGACGGCGCGGCCCGCTTTTTCCGCTTCCTGAAAGAACAGGCGATCCCCTTCGTCGACAAAACCTACCGCACCGACCCCGGCGATCGCGCGCTGATCGGCGCCTCGGCCGGCGGAATCTTCATCCTCGACACCCTCCTGCGCCACCCCGGTACGTTCCAACGCTACGTCGTCGCCAGCCCGCGCATGGACGAAATCATTTTCCGTCACGAGGCGGCCTACGCCGAGCAGCATCGCGACCTGCGCGCCGTCCTCTATCTGTCGGCTGGAACCGAAGGCGAGATCGAGCAGCAAATCGCCGCTGGCGTCGAGGCGTTACACACCAGCCTCTCGACGAGGAAGTACCCCGGCCTGCGGCTCACCCATGAAAGCCTGGAGGGCGAAAACCACGTCTCCGCCCAGCCGACCGCGTTCACCCACGGCCTGAAAGCGGTCTACGACAAGACGACTGCCCCTTGACGCCGCAATCCTGCCTCATCAGAGGCGCAACGGGAATCCCAAACCCGTAGTAGCCAGATGACTTCCTGGTCGATTCGATAGATCAGCCGATATCGGGCCTCCAAGGCTTTGTTGCCGCCGAGGAATCACCAACGGACTGCTCTTTAGTCACTCGACTCAGTCGCCGCCTCACGCTCGCGATCTTTGAACTCTTCGATGCGCTGGCGGATCACCCGCGGATTGTTGCTGAACACCATCGTGCCGTCGATGTCGATCACTGGCAGGCCGCCGCCGTGCCCCGCCTTGCGACGATACTCACGGCCGTTGTTGCGGTTGGCGTTGATGTCCTTCTCTACGAAGTTGACGTCGAGCTCGTCGAGCAGTTCCTTCACCCGTTTGCAGTCGCGGCAAAGGGTGGTCATGTATAGGATGACTTTGGCCTTCTTCTTGCGCTTTTTCTCGGCCTTCTTGTCGCGTTCAACAGGTGCTTCACGCTCGCTGCTCGGTACAAAGGGTTTACCCGCTTTGAGGGCGGTTGTTTCCTCGCTGGCCTCGAGGTCAACGTCGTCCAGGTCGAGGGTGTGCTCCTCACCTTCGAGATCGGTGTAAGTGAGGAGACTCTCTTCGATTGTCCACGGCCCCTGAGTCTCGATCATCCGACCTTCGAGGGTGATCAACCAGTCGGCGGCGGCGGGTGAGGCCAACACGAGTGCGACGACGATCCCGACGACGGTGCGACAGACCCTCTCCCGGCTGATGCTCCAGCCAGGCTTGAATGCTCGGCGAGTCCAAAGAAATTGCATAGTGCCCTCACGTCACTATACGGAGGGATCTCGCGAACTGTTTACTGATCGGCGCGGAACGCCCGCTCGCATTCCAACAGCTGCGTCTTACGATCGCGCCCCCAGCGATAGCCACCGAGGTCACCATTGGCGCGGATCACACGATGGCAAGGGATCACGATCGCGGCACGGTTGGCGGCACAGGCTCCGGCCACCGCCCGCACTGCGGACGGTTTACCGATGGCGGCGGCAACCTCGGAATAGGAACGGGTTTCACCATAGGGGATCGACCGCAGATAGCTCCACACTTGCAGCTGGAAGGCCGACGCCCGGATGTCGACCGGCAGATCGAGATGAGGCTCGTTACCCTCGAGATGGCGACGCAAGGCGGCCATCCACAGGGTGAGCTGCTCACTGTCGTCGGCGCTCGTTGGCCGGATCGTCGCGGCTGGAAACTCGCCGCGCAAGGCTTCGACCAGATCTTCGTTCGAGTCGCCGAAGTGTACAAAACACAGTCCGCGATCGGTGGCGGCAACGATCATGCGCCCTGCTGGAGTCTCCGCCACGGTGTAGGACGCCAGAGCGTAGGAAACCGCCAGATCTCGCCCACCGTCGCGATACTCACTCGGTGTCATACCCAGTCGTGAGCCGGTCTGCTCGTAGACCCGACTCGATGAGCCGAAACCTGCCTCGTAAATCGCGTCGGTCACCGAATCACCTTCTCGCAGTCCCTGCTTGAGGGTTTCGAAACGACAGCCCTGGACATATTGCCGAGGAGTGACCCCAACAATCTCGGAAAACATCCGCCGCAGCCGCGACGGGCTGAGTCCAGCGCGACGACTGAGCACCGCGAGGGTCAGCGGATCGCCTGAGTCGCTATGACTTTGAATGAACTCACACAGCTCACGCATCTGCGCCACCCGTCCGTCCTCGGCACGGTCCAGGGGCTTACAACGTAAGCAGGACCGCAACCCCTCGCTCTCGGCCTCCGGCGCCGTCAGAAAGAAGCGCACGTTCCTACGCAACGGCCGACGGGCAGCGCACGACGGGCGACAGAAGACGCCGGTTGTCGTCACCCCGAAAAAGAACCGACCGTCCTGGGTACGGTCACGTCGCAAAACCGCCTGCCAGCATTGCTCCTCGTCCAGAGACTGGGGCGCCATGGGCTCAGTCCTCATCACACTAGACCTCGACAGTTCTGGTCTCGACAGGTCTGGGCTCGACAGGTCTGGTTTCAACGAAGCTACCGTCAACATTGTACGACTCCTTTTTAGCAACATCGGCGCCGACATCAAGCATCTCGACGCCGGCAGTCCTCGCTCACAAGGAAGATCGTAAAACGTACGCTTCCTCCGAGCTATCCGTTTCTGCCCTCAAACTCCGAGTCGACCGTTGCAAACAGCTGACATTCGTCCGTTTCGCTCATCATGACTTTGCCCTCGAACCGCATGCCGAGCTTCTCGAGCAATCCGATCGACCCGGCATTGCCTGGCGAGACGATGCCAACGATGCGCTTCAGCCCCAGCACCCCACGGCCGTGCTCCATGACTGCCGACGCCGCCTCGAAACCATACCCCTGCCGATGATGGTCCGCCAGGAACGCAAAGCCGACGTCCGGGTCGTCCAGATGGTCTCGCTTCAGCAGCCCACACGTCCCAACCGGAGAGCCATCTTTCAACGATGCCAAGTAGAGCCCGTGACCGAATCGGCGATAGCTGTCGAGCGGTCCTTTGCGAAGATAATCACGAGCATCTTCGAGGTTGTGCACCCCTTTGTCACCGATGCCCTGAAGGTAGGCCGGCTCGTTGACGAGCTCAAGGATGAACTCAGCGTCGTCCAGATTGAGCTTGCGCAGGATCAGCCGATCGGTTTCAAGAATCTTCACGTTGCCCATCCCTTTCGTTAGACCGCAATCGGCGCCGCCAGCAGGGCGTCGGGAATGCCGAAGCCGTCGACCAACGGCACCGCCTGCTGCCGTACTTGACGGCACAGTTGGAGAACTTGTTTACGAATCGCCTTCGCCTTCGGCCCTTCCAAGACGCCGTTCTCCAGGAACCAGCCACGGTCGCGCTCGATGCGTTCGAGGGCAAACAAGTCCACCAGGTCGACTAGTACCGCGCGTAGGTTGTCGTCGTCGCAGCGCTCGACGCCAGCGATGAAAGATTCCAGCACCACCCGCTCGACGTGAGCCTTGGCGGTGGTCACTACATGGTCCTGGCATTCGACCAGCGCATGGAAGCTGTCCATGCCGGCGTCGATACGTTTCTTGAGTCGCCGCGCCACCGAGGCGATGAGATGATCTTCGCGCCAACGCATGACGCTGAGTTGGAAGTCATCACTCCGCAGATGGTCCGGGTCGGTGTTGCGGACCACGATCGGGTTGAGCTCGGCGACCCGGGTCATGGCGCGACCCGCCAGATAACGCACCAAGCCCACCGCATCCATCTCGCTGAATTGACGTTTGTAGCCGGACAGCAACCCTTTGGCCACCAGCTGCAGAAGCACCGTGTTGTCGCCTTCGAAGGTGGTGAAAACATCGGTGTCGGCCTTGAGCTCGGCGAAACGATTGACCGCCAGGTAGCCGTTGCCGCCACAAGCCTCACGGCACGTCTGGATGGTATCGGTGGCGTGCCAGGTGGCGATCGCCTTGAGTCCAGCCGCCTTCACCTCGACGTCGCGACGCTCGTCGACCGGCGAATCGAGAAAATCCGTCACCAGCTGTTCGAGGGCAAAATCCAACGCATAGGTCATGGCGAGGCGGGGCATCAGCCGCCGCTGATGGGTGAGGTAGTCGAGGATGACGGTCTCGGCCTCGCCCGCTGGCCCGAATTGACGACGCCGAGCGGCGTAACGCACCGCCACCGCGAGGGCTGACTTGGCGCCGGCGAGACCGGCCAAGGCGATGCTCACGCGGCCCCCAACCAGGGTTCCCAACATGGTGAAAAAGCGCTTGGAGGGGCTAGCGATGGGGCTGGAATAGACGCCATCTGTACTGACTGCGGCGAAACGATCAAGCAGATTCTCCCGCGGCACCCGCACATGATCGAACCACAGGCGACCATTGTCGACACCGTTGAGGCCCATCTTTTCGCCGCAGTCTGCGATCCGCACTCCGGCACAGGTCTGACCTTCGGGGTCACGGATCGGCACCAACAGGGCATGCACACCATAGGATTCGTCATCGATCTCGAGCTGAGCAAAAACCGTTGCCAAATGGCCGTGTACCGCAGCGTTGCCGATGTACTCTTTGTGGGCCCCGTCATGTGGGGTGTGGATCTCGAACTCTTGGGTGTCCCGATCGTAGCGGGCGACCGTCTCGATATCACCGACGTTGGAGCCGTGCCCCGACTCGGTCATCGCAAAACAGCCGGGCAATGCCAAGGTGCCGGTGTCGCGCAGATAGCGTTGGTGGTGCTTCTCGGTTCCGAGCTGCAGGATGCTGCCGCCGAAGAGGCCAAACTGGACACCAAACTTAATGGTCAGGCTCACGTCGTGGTAGGCCAGGGTCTCAACAATGACGATCGCGGCGTGCGGCTCGTCGCGACCACCACAATCCACCGGATAGGCAAGGGCACCGTAACCTTCCGCCGCCAACACCCGGGTCCATTCGAGCACCCGTTCCCGGTAGTCCTCTTTACTCAGACCATAAACTCGGGCGAAACGATCTTCACTGAGGAGCGAACGCAGGTTCTGCCGCAGCTCATGATGCTCACCATCGAGCAGCCGGGTCATCGCCGCGACGTCGAAAGTTGCTGCCGGCTCCGTCGTTGACACCTCTGGTCGCTTGGCGGCCAGCAGACTGCGCGAGGCCTCCCGCCCTGCCACTCCGAGGGCCTCTTCGATGTCTTCCAGGGCTTTGATCTCCGACTCCGGCACGTCGAACCCGTCAACTCGCGCCAGCTCTACCCCAAGATCGGTGAGATCGCGCTTCTCGTCCACTGAAAGCTTGCTCGCCGAACGCCGGATGGTGGTCAGCAACGCCCGCAGATCGCGCGCCGAGGGCGGATGGTCCGGATCGAGCCAATCCCCAAGATAGTCTCCACAGCCTGCGCTCAAGCCCTCTGTCGCGCTCACTCGGGAACAGATCGCACGGGTCTCTTCAGGGCTCAGATCGCCGTCTGCCCAGGCCACGTAGAGCAATGGGAAGAACGCCAACAGTTTCGGGTCTCGAGGAATGGAGCCCGAATGAGACTCGCCTGGTCCTGAATCGTTGGACCCCGGATCGTTAGGACCTGAATCGTTAGGGCCTGAATCGTTGGGGCCTGAGTCGTCGGACATCGCATGCTCCTCTTGGGGCGGACCGCTTCCCCGAGTCTTTCGATCATTGGTAGACGCCCCCACTCATCGTGACAGAGGCGTCATCTTCGCGTCTGCACTCTATGCTACCGTCCCTGGCGCGACAGGACCCAATACCTAGAGGTGCGAACCGGCAGGAGCTGACATGACCGAATTGACCACCCACGAAGAGATCCGCCAGGTGTTGTCCGAGGCCCGCACTATCGCAGTCCTCGGCGCTCACAACGTCCCCGCCAAACCGGCCTTCTACGTCCCCGACTACCTGGCGTCCCAGGGTTACCGAATCCTGCCGGTGAACCCGGTGCTCGCCGGCACTACCCTGTGGGGCCAAACCGTCCGCGCTACCCTCGCCGAGCTCGACGAACCCGTCGACATCGTTGATGTCTTCCGTCGTCCCGAGCTGCTGATGGCGCATCTCGACGACATCACCTCCATGCAGCCGCTGCCCAAGCTGGTCTGGCTCCAACTCGGCATCCGTCACGATGAATTTACCCGCCAGCTCAGCCTGGCCGGCATCGGGGTCGTCCAGAATCGCTGCACCCTGGCCGACCACCAGAACTTCGGCGTCGAGCCGATTGTGGCAGGCGGTTAGACCAGTTCGAGCGGGACGCATGGACCGGCAGCATCTTGCCTGTTATAGTCGATTTTACCACTTAAGAGGCACTGTAGTGCCTATTGCTTGGTCGCGTGATCCGAGTCGCGACGGCTACCCAAGCGTCAACTACTCGGCTTTGTGCACCACCAACTGATCAAAAGGAATCTCGATACCTTCCTCGTTGAGCCTGTTGTAGATCGCTCGCCGCACATAGTGCTGCATCGGCACCTCGACCGCCGAGTCCGACCAACAGAACACGACAAAGTTCAACGAGCTGGCCGCCATATCGAGGAAGCCTGCAATCGGAGCCGGTTCGGCGAGGACAAACTTGGCCGAGAGGGCCGCCTCGGCGAGGACTTTGCAGACGTGATCGATGTCCGAGCCGTAGGCCACCCCGATGCTGATGGTGCTGCGAATCTTGCCAGCAGAGGTGTGGTTGACGATCGAGTCGCGGGTGATCGAACCGTTGGGAATGATGATCCGCTGTTTTGCGGGGGTCGACAGGATGGTGGCGAACAGGCCGATGTCTTCGACCTCACCCTTGTGGCCAGCGGTCGAGATCTTGTCGCCGATCGAGAACGGTCGGAAAAATAGCAGCAGCACGCCACTGGCAAGATTTCCCAAGGATCCTTGCAGAGCCAAGCCGACGGCAAGGCCGGCAGCGGCGACCACCGCCGCCAGACTGGTGGTCTCGACTCCGGCTTTGTCGAGCGAGGCAATCAACGCGAACGCGAGGATGGCGTATTGCGCCAGGGAGGCGAAGAACCTGGCCAAGGTTTCTTCCACCTTGGCACGACGAAGCGCCTTGAGCACGAGCCGATGACCCCATTTTGACGCCACCCAGCCGAAGATGAATATGGCGAGGACAATGCCAGCTTTGGTGGCGATTTCTGACAGTCGCGTCAGGCTTTCCGGGGAAAGGGAGTCGAACATTCGAGATCCTCCAGGGATGTCCGTTGTCTGCGGTCAACCGCGCCTCGCCAGGTCAACCTAACCGTCGAGCAGCGGGGCGAGCGCCTGGGCCAGCTGAGGAGCAATACCTCGCCCCGCGAGCACGGCTTCGACATCCATGAGAATCACCGAGTATTGAACGTACGGAGAGTTGCGTCCAATGTAGGGAATTCCTGTTTCTCGATAGCCGCAACGTTGCCAAAAACGCCACATGCTGGGGTTGCACCCACCGACGAGAAACGGCTTGCCGCACTGCTGGGCGGTGATCACCATATGAGCGGCCAGGCGCCAGAGAATCCCTCGGCCATGGTACTTGGGATGGACGGCGGCCCACGCCGTCTCGAGGTATTCGGAGCTCTTGGGTAAACCCCTCACCGGCCCGAGGGTTGGGTTGGCATGATTCAGTAAGAACCCTTCGATGGGCGGCGCCAATCGCACGGTGCCCACGAGTCGACCGTTGATCTCGGCGACCACATTCGATGCCGCGAGCTCGCGGGGACCGAGCAGCTGGGCAGCTGAGATATCGGGCGCGAGCTGATCTGCCGCCGCGTTGGCGACCCGTCGCAGCTCCAGGATCTCGTTGAGTCGCTCGGGATAGGCAAGCACGCTGAAGCGTGGCTCTGTTGTCTCGGTTGCAGTCTGCGGATACTCGTTCGCGAAGGACGATGGAGCCATCGAAAGTCCTTCAACCTTCCAAGCCGGTTGCCTGGAAGACCTCGAAGCGCCTGAGCTTGATTGGATGTCCATTTTTCGACTCCATGGTTCGTCGGTCGGGGCTGGGCATGTCTCTGCGTAGCCGGGCTATGACGCCGAATACGTGGCGACCTCTCAGAGTGGCGACCTTCCAGCGAAGGTCTCGTAGGACCTAGCCGTTCTGCCTCAAACGGGCATGGCTAGCTTCGGGAGGATCTTCTCGCCCAATGAGTCACCTGAACATCGGGCAGAGTCTGAGATCTGACGTCCCAAAGTCTTAGATCCAGCCGTATCGGGCAATAATAGGGTTCGACAAGCTCCAAGACGCAACGCCGGCCTGAAGGCAAAACCACGGTTACGGATTGATACCCGAGGTAACCGAATGCCGCGTTACGGGCTCAGAAGGCGTACCACAACCACCGCGACGAACAGAAAAGCGGCGATTCGTAGCCTTGGTATCAACCCTGGGTAGAAGGATCATCCATCAAACGAGACTCTGGAGAACGACCGTTGACGCGCAGGTATCTAACAACCCGAGAACCTGATCCCCAGCAGGCACCGACGGAACCGTCCGCCGTCGCCACTCTGACGATCGTCTGCCATCCCGAGCTAGCGAGGATCGGCCAACGGGCGATCTTACTGGAGCTCGATGCCGGCCGCGAGGTCGCCCTGTCGCGCTCGACGCCGGACTTCGCCAGCCCAGGAACGGTGTGGGGGACGGCGCTCGAGGATCCCTATGTGAGCCGTACCCCGCTGATCCTGCGGCCGGCGAAACGCGGCGCGATCGAGCTCAGTGTAGGCACCAGCACCACGGCGGTGCTGGCTGACGACGAGCTGGTCGACGGTGCTCGCACCTTCACTCACCCCGAGCTCGAGCACGGCGTGGTGCTCGAGCTCGCGGCGCGGGTTGTTTTGCTGCTCCACCTGCTGCCCGCGTCGACCCAGAGCGCGGCTGCGGGCACTGAGCTGGTGGGAGCCAGCCACGGTATCGAGCAGGTGCGCGCGGCGATCGAGCGGATCGCCGATCTCGAGGTTCCGGTACTGCTGCGGGGTGAGTCGGGGACCGGTAAGGAGCTCGTCGCACGGGCGATCCACGACGCCGGCCCGCGGCGGGACCAACCCTTCGTAGCTGTCAACCTGGGGGCGGTCCCGCCCTCCCTCGCCGCCTCCGAGCTCTTCGGTAGCGTCAAAGGCGCGTTCACCGGCGCGGTCGGCACCCAACAGGGTTACTTTCGGGCCGCCCAGGGCGGCACGCTGTTTCTGGACGAAGTGGGCGAGGCGCCGTCGGAGTTGCAGGTCATGTTGCTGCGCGCCCTCGAAACCGGTGAGATCTTTCCGGTCGGCTCGCAACAGCCCCGCAAGGTGGAGCTGCGGGTGGTCGCCGCCACCGACTCGGATCTCGAGGCGCGGGTGCGGGCCGGGAATTTCAAGGCGCCGTTGTTGCATCGGCTGTCGGCTTATGAAATCTGGTTGCCGCCGTTGCGTCAGCGACGGGACGACATCGGTCGTCTGTTCCTGCAGTTCGCCGGCGGCGAGCTGGCAGCGGTCGGTCAGGCATCCTGGCTCGCGGACGCGGGGGCACGGGAGCCGCCTTGGCTGCCCGCCGACCTGGCGACGCGCCTGCTGCGTTACGCCTGGCCCGGCAACGTCCGCCAGTTGCGGAACGTCGTGCGGCAGTTGGTGATCGACGGCCGGGGCCAGCCCCAATTGCACGCCGGGACCCGGGTGGATCGTCTGCTCTCCCAGCCACCGGAGCTGAAAACACGCCCCGCAGTCGCCGAAACAGAACCAGCTCCCCGCGCTCCAGTCGACATCGAGCACAGCGAGCTCGAAGCGGTGCTGAGCGCCTGCAAGTACAACCTGGCGACAGCCGCCCGGCAGCTCGGGATCTCCCGTCCGTCACTCTACAACCTGATTCGGGACCACCCGACCCTGCGCACCGCGGCAGAGATACCGCCCGAGGAGCTGGTGCAAGCGGTGGATGAGGCGGACGGCGACCTGGCGGTGGCCGCCCGCCGCTTGCGTATCTCCAGCACGGCGCTACGTCGCCAACTGGCGCGGCACGCGCCGGATTAGAGACTTGGAGTCAGTCGAGCCACACCGCTCCCTCGCCAGATTGGTAAGGTGACAGATTGGCAACGCAGACCTCCGCCCCCCGGAAGTTGCGAGGGATCAGCATCGTGTGGCCATGCCGGATGTCGGTGTAGCCCTCGGGGAGCTCCCCAGGGGCATTCAAGGCATAAATGAAGGCGTCACCCCCGTACATGACGGTGAAGACCGCGTAGGGGTCGGGCGACCAGAGGTTTAGGTCCTGCAAGCTATGTTGGGTACGACCTCGAGCGCTGGTGGAGGGCGACAAGACGACCGGCGTGCCGTCGTTACGAAGAGGCACGGGGTTGCCAGATCCGAACCGAACCGCCGCGATCCAGATCGGGATATCGGTCGCGCTGGTATTGGTGACCTCCAAGTTGTCGCCGCGACCATTGTGGAGAAACGGAATCGGCGCCTTCAGCCGACCGTCGACTTCGAGAGTTTTGGGCGTGTTGACGCCGCTCGCGAGCCGCACCGAACCGATGTCCTTGGTAAAGGTGAAGGCCACGAAGGTCATTGCAGAGTCGGAGGTCTGTGGCATGTTGACCGAGCGGTTCTGCTCCAGCCTGCACCAGCTGCCGTCCCAGAGGGGACTTTGAAGCTCGATGTCGAAAGCGGGTGCCAAGCCACTCTGTGGGGTGGTTCCGGCGACAGCTTGAATCATTGTGATGCTCCCTTGTCAGTGCTTGGATATTCCTATCTCGTTCGTTGCCCCGGTCTTCTCCTCAGCAGAAAGGTCACGATGCCGAGCTCGCTGCTGAGAGTGTTGCCGATGGGCTTTGCCAAGGGGTAGAGCAGCTTCCGTTCCAGGTCGAGATCTCGACATCATGGGCCGGAAACCCTTATTTCTGGGGTCTCGCCAGGGAGACACCAAGATCCACCGGCCGCCGTGACGTCAACCGACGTCAACCGACGTCAGCGCGACCGCAGTCCACTCGACTAGCGTCGAGATCAAAAGCCAGCGGTCTGTCATTGCTACCATCAGGACTCGGCACACTCTTTGCTTTGAAAGACAACAACGCACCAAGGAGAGGGCGTTAGGGTCGTCTCGGGAAACCACCTGAGAACGTCCGCGACCGCGGCATTCGAGCCGACAGAAGGAGAATGAAATGAATTTAGAGCAACCAAGGCAACCGAATGGGAGCGATCCGGAACCTGCGTTGGTCATCATCGATGAACGACCCAGCGATGGCCTGCTGGGGCTCTTCAGCCATCCCGTACAGCCAGGCGGTATCGTCTATCTCGCGACCGTTTTGCCAGAGACCGAGCTCGACTTCACTGAAGACTCGCCACTGGAGGGTCCGAACCCTCGGCCCATCCCGGAGCAAGGCATCGCGGTCTCCGTTTTGACCGACGCCGATGCCAAGACCTATCGCTGTCATCTCGAGTCAGAAGACATCTTGATCCAAGAACTGCAGCTACAGGTCTCGACCAACGGGCTGGAGTCCAACGGATTCAGTGTGCTCTCTGACTCGCTAGTGAGCGTGAGGGTTACTGGGTCACTCGATGCGGGTCACCTGACCGTCAGGTTTCTCAACGTCAGTAGGAGTAATGTCTGCCTGGAGATTGAGCCGGTAGGCCAACCGAGCGAGATCATATCGGTCAAAGCCGGCTCCAAGGAAAGCCATATTTTGACCCCTGACGCGAATACCGGCAAGGTCGCGGAGATCCGACTGCTGGGGAACCCGCGGCCCGAGGAGACGGGCGGCACGGAGCAAGCTGACATCTACATCGAGCCATAGCCGTTCCTGGTTGCAGCTTTGGTTGAAGACCTGGGCGAAGGTCTCAGCGGCCAGCCGGGGGCCGCCGCCACTCGAAGACGAGGTGCGGATTGCTGGCGAGGGCGTCTCGCAGTTGACGGTTGGCATATTCGATGCCGGCCGTGTCCTGCGGGGTTTGTTCGGCCGCCCGAATTGCCAGCAGGGTGGCTCGGGCGGCTTGCCCTTCGGGCCATCCGGGCCACAGGGCCAAGGCTCGCCCCAGGCTGGCCAGGCCCTGGCTGACCGCTTCACTCCGCGCACCGCCACCCGCAGGGTGGTGACGGGCCCGGCTCAGCCACCAGCGGGCGTCCGCGAGCCAAAACGCAGCCACCTCGGTCTCCAACTCGAGGGCTCGGTCGAGAGCGTCTCGCCCGCGCTCGAAAGCGACTGCAGGATCCTCCCCACGCCGTGCCCGCCACGGCGCCACGAGCCACCGTGCCTCGAGAGTATGGAGTCGGCCCAGGGACCTGAAAGCCTCGGGATGGTGGGGATTTTGCTCCAAGAGACGGCGGAAAGATCGCTCCGCGGCAGCAAGATCTTCTGACGGGTTGCGGCGACGAAGAACCTCATATTCCGCCCGCAGACGGTGAGCACTCCCCAGGCAGAGCAGCGCTCCCGCCCGGGTGGATAACTTCAACGCGGTTTGCGCTCGCGCGACCGCCTCCTCCAGGAAGGGGCCGGGATCGCGGCCCTCGCGGACTCGATATTTACCCTCGAAATAGGCCGTCCAAGCGAGATTCTGGTGCAGTAGCTCGTTGTCGGGCGCAATCTCGAGGCCGCGGCCATAAGCTTGCCGTGCGCGGCGAAAAAAGGGCTTGGGATCCACACCGTGGTCCCAAGCATCGAGTGCTTGCAGATGAGCGGCTTCCCCCAAGGCGCTGTGGATCTGCGACAGGCCAGGATTGATCTCTAAGGCTCGCTGGTAACTGGCGATGGACTGCACCACCGAATCGCCGAGGCGGCCACTGGTTCCTCGGCCACCCTGCGCCAGCCGCAGATAACTGCGGCCGAGATAATAGTGTGGGGCGAAATGGTCCGGGTCGAGCTCCGTGGCCTGTTTGAAGGCGGCAACTGCCTGACGCAGCAGTGGCGTGGGATCGGCGATCCCAGGCCTGGCGGATTGCTTGAACAGGCACGCACCCATATTGTTGAGAGCAGCGAAGGGAGACGAATGCAGGGCGATAGCGGCCTGATAGGCGGCGATGGCCCGATCGTACGACGCGGTGGCAGCATTGCCCCGCGCTGCCAGAGCATCGCCAGCGGTCGCGTGGGCCAGAGCGAGGGTGTTGAAATACGGATAGTCCCGCTGCGTGCTGGCGACCCGCTCGAGCGCGGCGGTCGCCTCGGCAATCTTCGGCCGCGGGTCCTCGCCACGCCGCCTTTGCCACTGTGCCCACCCCCAGAAAATGCTGCCGAGCTCACGCCAGGCCTCGGAAGGCTCGACCAGCAACTCGGCAGATTTCCGAGCCGCCGCGACCGCGGCGTCGAGCTCGACTTCGGGATCGATCGAGTGCAGGCGCTGACGCTGCGCCGCAATGCGGTGAAGACGCGCCTTCCACAGCCACGATAGAGCGTCTTGGGGATTTGCCGCCAGCGCCCGCTCGACATGTTCGAGGCCAACCGAAAGGGAGGACTCGAGGTGCGCGCTGCCAAAGATCTCGAGCGAAACACCGAGGATTGAAGCCTGGGCCGCCGCGCGGTGGATCGCCGGGTCACTTTCGGCGATGGCGGCGGCCGCGGCGTAGGCCTGTTGCGCCCGTTGCAGCTCGGCGAGTGCCGCGTCGCGCTCACCCGCCGTGCTGTGGCGGGTCGCCAGGGTCCGCCGAATGTCGCCTTCGAGCTTGTGGAGCTCGTAGGACCACGGATATCTCCCGCGTGACGCGCTCAGGACCTCGAGGGCGTCTTCGAACCGATCCTCGTGAAAGGGCACCAACGCGGCAAGAAAAGGCTGCTCGAGAGACGGGTCGCTCAGCGTCTGGTGGAGAAAGCCCAAGGCGGGCTGGGCGTAGGTCTGTTCGAGCTCCCGCAAGCGCCGCTCGCGACTCTCCCAGTCACGGACCAGCTCCGCCGCCGCCAGCCCTTCGCGATAGAGGCCGCTCAGAGTCTGTGCCATAGCCGCCGCCGCTTCGGGCCGGCGTTCGCCAGCGTCCCAGGCGGCATCGAGGTAACGGTGGGCGGCGTCGAGCTCTTCCAGCGCCAGATATCCGCGTCCCAGGGCGTAGCTGCCAGCAGCGCGAGCCAGCGAGCCGACGCGCTCCATCTCGTCACGGATAGCGTCCATGCGCTGCCGCAGCAGATCGCGATCGGGTCGCACATCATGCAACGGTGAGAGGTGCGAATAACGAGCCAAGGCCTCGACTTGTTCAACCTGCTGAGTGAACGTGCGGGCCAAGCGCTCGCGGGTCTGCGCTTGCCAGGAGCTGAACAGCCCCCAGCCCAGGGCCGCCAGCAAGAGGACGGTGGAGATACCGGAGACCGTCACCAGCGCGGCGTTGCGACGCGCCCGCTTGCGCAGTCGGTACCACCAGCCGGCGGGGCGCGCCAGCACCGGCTGACCGGCGAGATAACGCCGCAGATCGTCGGCCAGGGCGGCGGCTGACCCGTAACGCTGGGCCGGCTCCTTCTCAAGGCATTTGAAGACGATGGCCTCGACCTCGATCGGCACGCCAAACACCCGCAACGGCAGCGGCTCACGATCGAGAATGGCGCGCACCGCGGACGATCTCCCCGCCACGAAAGGCGCCCGACCGGCCAGCACATGGTAGAGCGTCGCCCCCAGCCCATACACATCGGTGCCAGGACCGAGCGCGTCCAAGTCACCCCGCGCCTGCTCCGGCGCCATGTAGGCCGGGGTTCCGAGCAGCGCGCCATCCACCGTCAGCACCCCCTCGTGAGCCGGGCGAGCGAGGCCAAAGTCGAGCACATAGGGCATGTGACGGCCCTCCACCGTCCCCTTCACAGTCTTCTCGACTGTGCTCTCGACGATGATGTTGCTCGGCTTGAGATCGCGATGGATGAGGCCGGTGCGATGGGCTGCTTCCACCGCATCGGCAACCCGCGCCAGGGTCTTCAACTGGTCTTCGAGCGACAGACTTGCGGCAGCTTCGTGCAGCGGCCGACCATGCAATCGTTGCATCACGATATACGGCGTACCGTCCACCTCCCCGGCCTCGAAGACCGGGCAAATCCCCGGGTGTGCCACCGCCGCCTGCGCCCGGGCCTCGCGTAGGAACCGGGCGACACTCTGCTGATCGCCCCGGTGCATGACTTTCACCGCCACCTGCCGCTTCAGACGCGGGTCCAACGCTTCGTAAACCCGTCCCATCCCTCCCTGGCCAAGCAGCACCCCTAGCTTGAATCGGCCCAGCTTGGGAACCTGTGGGGATGGGTTGGCCTGACCTGCAGCCAAGGTGGTGCCCGCGGCCTCGACGGGCTCGTCTGAGGACGAGTTGGAGTTGGTGTTGGAGTTATCGGGTGAAACGTGGGGATCAAAGTCGACGGTGGTCTCCGTCTCGGCACGCCGAACCGTTTTAGAACGGAGAGATTTCTCGGCTTCGGTCATCGGACGGTTCGACGGATCCCTCGGTAAGTAGATGGACAACTCGGATCCCGCAAGGGTTGACACCCGAGGCTACTGCACTCAAAAACAACCTGCCGTATTCACGACAGCCTACCGCATTCGAAACAACCTACCGCCCATGGAGTGTGCGATGACGTCGAATCGTCTTTGTCGACGGGTCAGGTTTGGTCACCGCTTGCCGGCGCAAAAGCCGAGTCTGTAGGCTTGACCGCATCATACTCGACCCTCGCTGGTCGTCGAGGTGCGTCGAACGGGGTCCCCTCAGCGTGCAGAAACCCCGATTGAGAGACGACCCGGGTGTCCTCGACGCAGCGAGAGCGCGATCGAGGGTCGATTCAGGAGCCCTCGACCTGCAGAGACCGCGATCGAGCGTCGAGCGGGGTGTCTCGAGCATGCCGAGACCCGGATCGAGCGTCGTTTTGGGTGCCCCCACCGTTCAGAGACCCCGATCGACGCTCAACGGTTCTTATGGCCAGCTAGATAGCATCTAGTTGTGTGACGGTGTGACGGTGTGACGGTGTGACGGTGTGACGCAGATCTCAACCCAGCAGAAATCTAGAAAATTTCTAATTACGCCATAGACGTCATTTAATACGGGTTGGAAACTGCGTCACACCGTCACACCGTCACAGTTTTGACCGGGCTAATAACTCTCCTGATGGACGCCACGTATCGCTCGACCCGACGGATCGGCGTTGTCCGCGAAGGATTTCTCCCAGGCGATGGCAGTCGGGGTGCTGCAGGCGATCGAGGGGCCTTCGGGCACCAGCGCAACGGCTTCGTCGCCGGGAAAGTGAGACTCGAAGATTTGCCGGTAGAAGTAGGCTTCTTTGGTCCGTGGGGTGTTGCGGGGGAAACGGTAGGAGGCGCGCTCGAGCTCGCTGTCGGAGATCTTGGCGGCAGCGTGGGCGCGTAAACCATCGATCCACGAATAGCCGACGCCGTCTGAAAACTGCTCTTTCTGGCGCCACAAGATCTCGTCGGGCAGGTAGCCGGTGAAGGCTTGACGCAGGATGTTCTTCTCCATCCGCCCATCGATAATCGTCTTCTCGGCGGCGTCGAAGCTCATCGCCACGTCCAGGAACTCGCGGTCGAGAAACGGCACTCGCGCCTCGATACCCCAGGCCGCCATCGATTTATTGGCGCGCAGGCAGTCGAATTTGTAGAGCTTGTCGAGCTTGCGTACGGTTTCGGCGTGGAATTCCTCGGCATTCGGCGCCTTGTGGAAGTAGAGGTAACCGCCGAAGATTTCGTCTGCACCTTCACCGGAGAGCACCATTTTGATGCCCATCGCTTTGATGCGACGCGCCAATAGGTACATCGGCGTCGAAGCGCGAATGGTGGTGACGTCGAAGGTCTCGAGGTGATAAATCACGTCGTGGACAGCGTCGATCCCCTCTTGGACAGTGAAATAGGTCTCGTGGTGGATGGTGCCGATGGCCTCCGCAGCCTTGCGCGCCGCCGCCAGATCCGGCGAGCCGTCGAGGCCAATGGCAAAAGAATGCAGCTGCGGCCACCAGGCTTCTGAGTGGCCGTGATCCTCTACTCGACGGCTGGCGAACTTGCGCGCGATCGCCGCGACGACTGAGGAGTCGAGACCACCCGACAGCAAGGTGGCGTAAGGCACGTCACTCATCAGCTGACGCTCGACGGCGTCCTCGAGGGCGTCACGCAGCACCCGCAGATCACAGCTCTGCCCGTGCACCGCTCGGTAGTCGCGCCAAGCGGGCTGATAATAACGCACCGGCTTGCCGACCTCGCTGTCGAGATAGTGCCCGGGGGGAAAGTCATCAATCGTCTTGCAGGTGTCGACGAGAGCCTTCATCTCGGAGGCGACAAGGAAATTGCCGTGCTCGTCCCGCCCGGTGTAGAGCGGAATCACGCCGATCGGATCCCGCGCCACCAGGTACCGGTCGCGCGCTTCGTCAACGAGGCTGAAGGCGAAAATGCCATGCAAGTCATGTCGAAAGTCCACCCCGCGCGC
>JAJCXQ010000050.1 GCA_029263355.1 Acidobacteriota bacterium
GAGTCATGGCTCGGTGTCCTCTTCTACCTCGAGCATCTGCTGCAAAGAGAGGATGACATGTCGAATCATGATGTCTGGAAGCGTGTCAACGAGCTTGTCCTAGCGGCTCTCGAGAAGAGTCCGGAGGAATGGCCAGTATTCCTCGAAACGTCCTGCGGCGGCGATCTGGCCCTCCGGCGAGAGGTCGAGTCGCTCCTGACAGCGGAGACCGAGGCCCTGAGACGCGTGGATCGGCCAGCGCTCGAACTTCTGGCTCCGGAGGCTGACCCCAAGGGCCTCCGGATCGGCGCCTACGAGGTAGTGCGTGAGATCGGTCGCGGCGGCATGGGCGCCGTTTACCTCGCGGCGCGGGCTGACGACGAGTTCCAACGGCAGGTGGCGATCAAGGTCCTGAAACCGGGCATGAATACCGATGACTTGGTGCGCCGCTTCCGCAAGGAGCGCCAGATCCTGGCCAACCTTCAGCATCCCAACATTGCCGAGCTCTATGAGGGTGGGCACACCGAAGACCACCTTCCCTACATCATCATGGAGTACGTCGAAGGCGAGCCCATTGATCACTATTGTGACCGTCGCTCGCTCAATGTGCGCCAACGGCTCGAGCTATTCAGAAAGGTTTGTTCGGCGATCGAGCTTGCCCACCGCAACCTGGTTGTCCATCGCGACCTCAAGCCTTCGAACATCCTGGTCAACAGTGACAGGGAGCCCAAGCTGCTCGACTTCGGCATCGCCAAGCTGCTCGAGCCCACATCCTTCGGCGCTCCTACCGTCACCGCCTTCGGCCGGCGACTCATGACGCCTGAGTACGCCAGCCCCGAGCAGGTGCGCGGCGAGGCGATCACCACCGGCAGCGACGTC
The DNA here is from genome assembly GCA_029263355.1 of Acidobacteriota bacterium. GTDB lineage: Bacteria > Acidobacteriota > Thermoanaerobaculia > Multivoradales > J023 > JAAELT01. The sequence goes on from JAJCXQ010000050.1 coordinate 859, forward strand.
TATTCGTTGGGTGTGCTGCTCTACCTGCTGCTGACCGGGCACCCGCCCTACCGCCTCACGCATCGCACCGAGGCTGAGATTCGACGGGCTATCTGCGATCAGGAGCCAGAGCGTCCCAGCCTGGTGATCCAACGCACCGCGGAGACCTTGTCGGCGGATGGATCGACCACCACCCGCAGCCCGCAGAAGGTCAGCCAGACCCGCGAAGGCGATCCCGCAAAGTTGCGGCGCCGGCTGGCCGGGGACCTCGACAATATCGTCCTGATGTCTCTGCGCAAGGAAACACAGCGCCGCTACGCCTCCGTCGAGCAACTCTCCGAGGATATCCGACGCCATCTCGAGGGCCTTCCGGTACAGGCCTGCAAGGACACGTTCTCATATCGCGCGGGCAAGTTCCTGCGACGGCATGTCAAGGAAGTGGCCGCCGCCGCCGTGATCTTGGCACTGGTTCTTAGCTTCGCGGTCGATCGCGAGCTCCAACAGCGGCGGATCGCCCAGGAGCGCGACCGCGCGCAGCAGGTCTCAGCTTTCTTGATCGACCTCTTCCAAGTTTCGGATCCCGGTGAGGCGCGCGGCAACGCGCTCACCGCTCGCGAGGTGCTCGACGCTGGCGCGGCGAGCATCGAGCGCGAGCTGCGCGACCAGCCCGAGCTGCAGGCGGCGTTGATGAACACCATAGGCCAGGTCTATCGCAATCTCGGCCTCTACGCCGCCGCCGAGCCCCTGCTGGTCGGAGCTCTCGAACAACGCCGCCGGGTCTACGATCGGCCTCATGGCGACGTGGTGGAGAGCCTAGACCAGCTCGCGGTCTTACGAATGAATCAGGACAACCTGGCCGCCGCTGAGGATCTCCATCTGGAAGCCCTGGCGACCGGTCGGCGTCTTTGGGGCGAAGAGCATCCGCTGTTCGCCCGGGTCATCAACAACTACGCCATGGTAGTGCGCGAAGGGGGAAAGCTCGACGACGCCGAGCCGCTCTTTCGCCAAGCCCTCGAGATCCGCCGCCGGTTGCTCGGCGACCAGCATCCCGAAGTCGCCGAATCACTCACCACCCTAGCCCTGCTGTTGCGCGACAAAGATGAGCTGGCCGACGCTGAAGCGCTGCTGCGCCAGGCCCTCGCGCTGCGCCGCAAGCTCCTCGGCGAGCATCCCGACGTTGCCCTGACCGCCAATTTCCTGGCCTTGGTGCTGCGCGACCGCGGCGACCTCGAAGCCGCTGAGCACCTGTTTCGCGAAGTCCTCGAGTTGCGCCGAAGGATCCAGGGCGACAACCATCCCGACGTCGCCTCGTCGGCCAACAACTTAGCGACGCACCTGGTTTTCCGCGGCGAGCTCGATGCCGCTGAAACCTTGTTTCGCGAGGCCATCGAGGTTTTTCGCAGCAACCTCGGCGAAGATCATCGCTATGTGGTCACCGCGATGCACAACCTGGCCGTGATGCTGCGCGACAAAGGTGATTTTGAGGCCGCCGAGCCCCTGGCTCGCGAGGTCCTGGCAACGCGACGCCAAATCCTGGGCGACCACGTGCTCGTCGCCAGCTCGATCAACAACCTGGCAAATGTGCTACGCGGCCAGGGACGGTACGAAGACGCTGAGCCCTTGTTCCGCGAAGCCCTCGCCCTATGTCACCAACATCTCGGCGACAAGCATCGCCACGTCGCGACCGCAATCCACAATCTAGCTGTGCTGCTCCACGACCGCGGAGACGACGCCAGCGCCGAGTCTCTGGCGCGGCAAGCCATCGAAATGCGACGTGATCTGCTGGGAGACGAGCACCCGGCGCTCGCCCTATCCCTATCCCTCCTCGGATCCCTCAGACTGCGCCAGGGCAAGACCGAGACCGCTGAGAGTTTGGCGCGGGAAGCGCTCGAGATCCTGCACAGCAAGCTTCCTGCCGGCCATTGGCAAATCGCCGAAGTGGAGAGTCTGCTCGGCGAAACACTGGTTGCCCAACATCGCTTCGAGGAAGCCGAGCCTCTCTTGGTAGCAGGGTTCTCCACCATCCGCGAACGCAACAGCCAGCCCGAGTTGCGCGACGCTCGGCGCCGGCTGCTCACCCTTTACCAGGCCTGGGGCCGCCCGCTGCCCCCGTTTCTCGATCCGGTCTACGGCAACGCCGGGCCGCCCTAGCAGCCGTGGTAGTGCACCAACCCCAAACTCTACAAGGTCGAGATCGCCATCGTTACATCATCCTTCCTCCTTCTCCAGGCTTTGCCTGGCGCACCGTGCCCGGCACCACGAATCGGGCACCACGGATCGGCCCCCGGATCCGTGTATCAACGTTCCTGGCTGGCCCCCGATCAACCCGGCGCATACCAATGATCACGGCGCCTATCAGAAGCACGGCGCCCGCCAACGCGAGCCTGCCGCCTTACCCCACTGCTAGACTCAGCTCACTTGTGGTGGAACCAGTGGAGGGACAATGGCCAGCGAAGAGCGTCTGAAGGTTCTCGGGCAGGGCGCCAAAGGGCACGACAGAAGAGCAAGGTCACCTAGACTCGAGCAGGGATTTTTTGTCTCGCTCGACCTACCGAAGAGGCCCAAGGGGACTAGCTTTCGCCACCTCTGGGGGGCTCAAGATGGAAACTAAGCCTATAGAAGTCTTTGTCTCCTTTTCGCACAAAGACGAAGAGTATCGCCGCAGTCTCCAGACTCACCTTTCACTTCTGGAACGCAGAAGCGCCATCCGGACGTGGCACGATGGCAAGATCCAGCCTGGACGAGACTGGCGCTCTGACATTTTCAGCCAACTCGCCGCTGCCGACATAGTCCTCCTCCTGGTGTCTCCGGACTTCATCGCCTCCGACTTCTGCTGGGGCGACGAGATGGAAGAAGCCATGAAGCGCCATCGTTCCGACTTGGCTAGGGTAATTCCGATTATCCTCCGCCCTGTCGACGATTGGCAATCGACACCTTTCGGTCAGCTACAAGCTCTGCCTCCAGGTGGCAAACCCGTCACCCAATGGAACGACCGGGATGATGCGTTCAGCAAGACCTCGGCTGGAATTCGCAAGACTGTCGATCAATTATTGGTAAAACGACAAGGCTTCGTAGCGGCCAAATCAGAGCTATCTCAAACCGCGAGAAATCCAGCACCTCTACAGCCAGACACAGAAGCGAAAGATGTTTCGGCTTCTAAACAAGCGCGCCTTGCAACAAGCCACATCTCCGAGAACACGCTGCTAGCTCAGCTTTCCAGGTCTGCTAATCTGCTCCTGGATCGCCCTAAAGAACACCTCTCCCTAGAACACAACAATTCCGAGTTCTTTGTCGGCGCAACACCACTGGGAAGAGACCCAAGCAGACTCAAGAGGGATCAACAGATACTTCAAATCAGTCGTGAATACGAGATCGAAGCTCTCTTTCAAAAGAGCCTCAGACACCGCCTGACTGTTCTCACCGGCGGGTCTGGAGCGGGGAAGTCTTCTTTGATATACGCAGGCCTCGTACCCAAAGCCACTGAGCTGGACATTCTGCCAGTAGTCATCGACGAGGGATACGAGGCTCCCCTGGCAAGGCTGCAGCACTGCCTCAGTCAAGCACTTCGTCCCATTGGCGAGACACCGTCCCTTCATGCACTACTGAGTAGCGCAACGGCGGACAATGGTGGGCAATGTAAGATTCTGCTGATTTTAGATCAATTCGAGCAAGTCTTCATTCAGAGCGAAGACAGCGAGCTCGCCGACTTCTTGGAGGCCTTGCGCTAGCTTCTAGACAGTACCTTAGAGCTATCGATCGTTGTATCCATCAGAAGCGAGTGGTTCACGCACCTGAAGGTGCTCGAAGACGTACACATAGCGTTGGCTGGCGCACTCGTCCTCGATAGCCTCAGCCAAGATGAAGCCATAAAGGTCATCAAGACATCGTTGGCCCCAGACTCGAAGACTTCAAGTAAGTTTGCCCCGTCTTTGCGGAGAGCCATATTGGAAGATCTGAGTGTGAACGGATTCGTCACACCCATTGAGCTGCAGACAGTTTGCCGTACTTTAGAAGTCCTAGAAAAGACAACTGCAAGTGATTATGTGGAACTAGGAAAAAAGGATGGCGTGCTCGCCCTCCATTTCAGACAGACAGTCGCAAACAGAGGGGATGCGTCGAAGCAATTGGTCTACCGGGTGTTTTTAGCACTTGGGGCAGAGAGATCTGGAAGGAGAGCACTGTCTCTGGAAGAACTCCGAGACATAACCTTCTATACGCCGTTGAGTGAGCTCAAGGCCCTCTTGAAGAGGCTCGAGCAGCAAGGGATTGTGAGATCCTCAGCGGGGCTGAAGTACGAATTTACTCACGACTACATTTCAGCCAAGTTCAGAGAACTTGCCGAGTTGGAACTTCCGAGCGGAACGGTCGCAAACACAGACTATCTGTTCAAGTCTGTAGCCAAGAGAGAGGCTCAGAACATCAGGCGGAAAAATATTCAGACCATTCAAGCAGCATGGCACAGGAACAGTTATAGAACACTCATACTCTGCATACTCGCGGTACCGATCATCGCACAGTTCGTGAGACTTCTATCACTCCTCATCGGCCTAGACGAAAGCTGGCTGGGCCAGGTTGGTAGAGCGGAGCAAGGTCCAGTATTGAAATCAGACTACCTACCGGCCATGGTAGGGGCCCATGGAGCTCTTGCTTTTGGATACTACGCCTGTACGGGTCCACTAAGATACCTTGAAGGAATTCAGCCGCGACACGAGAAGTGGTACCCCATTGGCCTTGCGATTGCGCTCTCGGTACTAACGTTGATTGGCGTCATATTCCACGAAATATGGATGGTCCTAATAGGAACCGGCGGCGTTCTAGTGTCCTCGAATCTAAACAGTATCTCGAGCAATTATTCCGCCTCTCCCCAGATCCAAGAGAGGTTCGGAATTACAATTCTCTACTCGTTTCTGAATTCGACAGGGCTCATCGCCGTCGGCGCCATCTTGGCATATCTCATTTCCAATCAAGCCGGCGATTCTGTATTGCTCATATTCTGGATCGTCGCATTGGTCATTTGCATGGGCTTCCCCCGGATATTCAAAGAAGATGGCCGAGGGAAGAGCTCAGCTGACTGGCGAGGTATGCGCTGCCTGGGTGAAGTGGTGCGAGTAGAACGAGCGATCGGCATGGAAGAGGTTGACGCGCTGAGCCATCAGCAGCGGCATTAGACAATCAAAGACTAACGCATCGGACGGTCGTGACGGCACCGACGGCACCAACCACATGAAATTCATGCAGGCCGTGGTGAAAGTGCTCCGCGCTGAGAGCGCTGAATGTTTCGCTAAGTCAAGGTCTGAAATCGCTTGAATCTCGACGGCGGTGTCGATTTGAACCCGGTAGAAGCGGCGCACTGCGGCCTCGGGCAACGGCTTTACGGCGGCTTGCGTGGCCGCCGCATCATCGGCCTTGACCGATTCGTTGACGACCACGGTCTCCTGCCCGATGGTCGCTCCCAGCGACGAAGAAACAAACCTCGCCGGCTTGGCGTAGAATAGGGTGGTAGTGCACTCTGACGCTCTGACTAACGATCCGCGAAAGAGAGCCCGATGATGAACGGCCATCGGATTGCGCAGGATGGACATGGTAAACGACCTCAGGGTCGGTGACTGGGTTGTCCAGCCGGAACTGAACCGCATCGCGGGGCGGGGTGCAGAGCATCAGGTCGAACCCAAAGTCATGGAGGTGTTGCTGTGCCTGGCTCGCCAGCCGGGGCGGTGGTCAGCCGTGACGAGCTGCTGTCCACGGTGTGGCCCGATACCGTAGTTGTCGAGACCGCTGTTTTCCGCGCCATCTCCGAGCTTCGTCGGTTCCTCGATGACGATCCGAAGCACCCGCGGGTGATCGAGACCGTGCGCAAACGCGGCTATCGATTGATCGCAGAAGTCGAATGCCTGGGTGATGAGCTGGGGCTGACCGAGGCGAGGCCAGACCTGATGCCAGCGGTGGCGTCAGCATTGCTGAGCCGGGGGCGCTTGCGGACCAGGCGGACGGTAGTACTGACGGCGGTCGCTCTCGCGTTGGCGGCCACAACGGCGGTCAGTTTCCGCGCCACCAACATTACCGTCGCGACGAGGTCTCCATCCTGGCCGGCGCCGCCGATGGTGGTCGCCAGCTCCACAGACCTCGAATATGCCCCCGTCCTGTCGCCGGACGGGCAGGGTTTGGCCTATGTCCGGAGTTACGCCGAGACCAGCGGCGAGGAGCGATGGAAAATCTACGTCAAGCTACCGGGCGACGGGACGCCGAGGCCGTTGAGTCCAGGCACGGTCTCCGAGAGTCCACCCGGCTGGTCTCCCGACGGCGACTCGATCGCCTTCTGGCGTCGCGGCAAGGGGGCGAGCGAGTTGGTGGTGGTCCCTGTCCTGGGGGCCCCGGGCGGGTCTTGGCCCGGGCGCGGGTCCGGCCTGACACCAGCGCCTCGTGGTCCAGCGACGGCAGCTGGCTGGCGACCGCGTGGCGCACTTCCCGTGGCCAGCCGTCGTTGGTGTACCGGATCAGCACCGACGGCGAGGTGACGCCGCTGACACAGCCGCCGGACGGTTGGTATGGCGACGTCGATCCGAGCGTTTCGCCCGACGATGAATCGATTGCCTTTGTGCGCAGCAGCGTCTCGGGCCATGAACAAGACGTTTATCTGATCTCTGCTGATGGCGGCAAACCGCGGCGTCTGACCTTCGACCAAAAACCTATTCGCGGCGTGACCTGGCGCGACAACGAACATCTCGTCTTGTCGTCGAAACGAAGCCATGAATACGCTCTTTGGCAAGTTTCCGTCGAGACCGGCGAGCTGAAATGGACCGGCGTCGCGGAAGCCCGGTCTCCATCCTTCGCCCGCAACGACGATGTCATGGTCTACGAGCACGTCGAGCGCGAGGTCAACATCTGGCGGGCCGACGTCGCGGCTGGCGGTGGCCGGGTCGATCCGCTGATCCGGTCGACACGGTTTGACCGCGCGCCACATTTTCGCTGTGGCGCTTGCCGGCTGATGGCGGCGCCGCTGAGCTTGTGCTCGAGAACTTCTGTAACCCGATGTTGAACGGTTGGGACGTGATCGGCCAGCGGATCGTCTACGCCTACCCACGACGCGAACAGCTTCAGGTGATCGCCTACGATCCGGAGCACAAGAGCTCGGCGACTTTGATCGATCTGCCCCCCGCGGCCAGGTATGAGCTCACCTTCTCCGAAGACCTCGCCTCGGTGCTGTTCACCCAGATGGATCGACGGGCGTCGGACATCTACCAGGTGCGCTTGTCAGCGCTGTAAAAAGCCAACTCCCCCCTAGCCACCCTTTTGCAAAGGGGGGGAACAAGACACGGAGTCAATTCTGACTTCCCCCTTCGAAAAAGGAGGAGCGAGGGGGATTTTTCAAGTTATCGAGCGGTTTCACCGCCTCGACCAAGCCGGCGAGACGCCACGCTGGCGTTGCGCGGCACAATCTGACCACGATGGGCGTCGAGTCCTGGGTCGGCCGAGATGTAGGCGTCGAGCTGGGCCCAGGTACTACCGCCGGTGATGATGACGTCGTTCTCGGTGGCAGGCACGTAGAACAGGTCGTTGGAGGTGAAGCCGTCGCCGTTGATGCTGGTAAACGGAAAGCCGGCACCCACGATGTTGCTGTAGGGCCTGCCCGATTGGTGGTTGTAGAAGGCGGAGACCGTCGTCGCGTACTTGGTGTCGCGGTTGATCCGGTAGGACAGCGAGGTATTGAAACGATGCTCGACCTCGAAGCTCGAGGTCGACTCTCGGTGGTTGTTAGCGTCAACGGTCTCGTTGAACTGCCAGTTCGATACCGCCCGACTCGAGCCGCCGTCGTTGACCTCGGTGGACTCTCCATAGGCATAGGAGACGAAGCCCCAGAAGCCTTTGCTGAAGGGGCGCTCGATCTTGACCGAAAGATTGGTCGCCTCCCCATCGTCGGTGTTAGTGATCAGATAGGCGCCACTGAAGTTGGTGGGGCGGGTCGTGTAGAGCGGCCGACCGTCAAACGGTAGTGTCTCCCCGGTCGCCTCGACGTTGAGGTTTTTGTAGTCGATCTCCTTCTGGCTGTCGCTATAAATCAACTCCACCGAGCCGATCAGACTCCACCATGGCAGCTTGCGATCGTAGCCTAGGCTGGCCCGTAACACCGTCGGGAACTCGAAACCGGGATCGATGATGTTGACTTCCTGGCTGGTGGCGAAACCGCCGAGCTCCGCCAACGTCGACGGCTGGCCGAAAGGATCGGGGTTGAACGGCACGTTGCTCGCTTGAAGGTCTGAGAACACCAGCGCGTTACGCGAATATTGGTTGGAGATCCAGACATAGGGTGCGCGGCCGGCAAACTGGCCGACGCTGCCGCGCAGCTGCTGGCTGCCGTCGCGTTTTAGATCCCAGTTGAAGCCGATCCGTGGCGACCACAGCTCGTTGCCGTCGGGGATCTCGTCGGTGCGGAAGCCGTAAACTGCCTCGACTTCAGGATTGAGTCCTGGCGTATCGGGAAATAATGGGATGTCGACCCGCAGGCCGTAGGTAACCTTCAGGTTGTCCTTCGCCGCCCACTGGTCACCGACGTAGAAGCCGATCTGATCAACGTCAAAGGTGGCCACCGGATCCTGGCCTGGATTCGGCACCGTGCGCCGAAAGCGGCGGGCAATGCCCGCTTCGAAAGCGTCGAGATCGGTGAACTCAGCAGCAGCTGCAGCTCCTGGATGGCGTCGAGGCTGATCGGAGTCGACCGCGTCTGGCCACCGGGTGTCCCTGAATCGGAGAGGCCGAAGAGGTCGTTGTTGACCGCGCCATCGATCGAGATGTTGTTGTACCGACTGCTGCGGCCAGCCACCGAGATCGCCTCCTCATCTTCGTTCTCAGCGCTGCTGGTGAAAAACGGATTGGTGCGGGCGAAGTCCTCGAGGCCGCGATTAATAGTGGGCAGGCTCTCGAGCGCCTGCTGGGCGACATTCGACGTCGAGCCAGTGCGTGACGGGTTGATCAGCGGCGTCGACTCGCCGACCACGATCACCGTTTCGTCGATCGTCGCGAGCTGCAGCTGAAACGTCAGACTGGCATCCTCGCCGAGCTGGACAAAAACGCCGGTCGCGTCCTGCGAGTGGAAACCGTCCATGGCGACGGAGACAATGTAAGGCCACCAACGCGGACGTTGAGCATCCGGAAACGGCCGTCCCCGCTGCTGATCGTCGTATAACGGGTGCCGGTGGGCTCGTGCACGGCGGTCGTCTGAGCGCCAGGCAGGACGCTGCCGTCCGCCTTGGCAGTGACCAGGCCACTGATCGAGCCGGTGGTCTGGGCGAGACTTGTCGAGGCCACGGCAAGCATCGCACCTAGCACGAGCACGCCGATGTAGTGTCCTCTCGTCATTCGTTTCCTCCTTGCTGTTTTTCGAAAAAGCTGACTATCGAGCTCAGTTGTAGAGGCTCCTTCGGGAAGCCTCGAGTACGGATCGGCGTTACTTCGAGGTGCGAAGTACCACCTTTTGCAACGGGTGGTTCCTTCTGCACTGACAGATAACACGCCCCGCCGGCCCCGACCCTTAAGGGCAGCTTAGGTTTATGTTCGTTTTGGTTTAGGGCCTGCGCGCCCCAACCTGCCCCTGGGCCCGCGACTTCGCTGGTAGGATGACCGCGAAAATGTGGCCCTCAATGTTGCCTCGGGCGCCCGCGATCCTCCTGTTCCTGTTCTTGCCGCTGGCCTTCCCCTGGCCAGCCGACGCCGACGAGGTACGCCTGCTGGACACAGCCAGGGAAGCTGCCGAGGAGCGTATCCGCCTGATCCTCGAGGCTCGCGAGGAGATCAATGCCGAGTACTTCATCATCGGCGACGACCCGTTCTCTCTAACCGGCCTGGCGTTACTGCGAGACGCGGCGCGCCGCGGTCTAGACGTCCGCCTCCTGGTGGACGCGCAGTGGAACAAAATGCCCAGACCGGTGGAGGCGCACCTCGTCGAGGAAGGGGTCGAGATCCGCCTCTACCACCCCTTCCGACTGCGAAAACCGAGGTGGATCACCCGCCGGCTACACGACAAGCTCCTGCTGGTCGACGCCGAGGAGATGGTCGCCGGGGGCCGGAATATTGAGAGCCCGTACTTCGATCTGGGCCAGCAGCTCGATCGCCGCAACTACATCGACATGGACATTGTGGTCCGCGGCAAGTCCGCGGGCGAGGCGCGCGCCTACTTCATGGAGCTGTGGGACAGTGACCAGGTAGGACGAAGCAAGGCCTCAGCGTCACCCGATAAGCTCGGTGAGGCCGAAGCGGCACTCGACGGCCGCAAGCGCTGGCTGGACGAGCGGATCGGGGCCATCCAGCAGGTAGGCAACAACCTCCCCGCGCTCGCCGATGTCGGCGCCGTCGAGTTCCTCCATGATCCTGTCGGGCGGAAGGGGCTGGATCCCGGTGTGGGACAAGCGCTGCTTGCCTTACTCGACGGAGCCGAGTCCTCGGTGCTCCTCGAGTCGCCCTATCTTGTGCCCACCAGGGCCTTCAAGAAGGGCTTGGCGCGCGCTCAGACACGCGGCGTTCGAGTCCGGATCCTCACCAACTCGCTCGCGACCACCGATAACTTGCTTCCCCAGGCCGGCTACGCCGGTCAAAAAAAAGGGCTGGTCCGAGGCGGCGTGGAGCTGTGGGAGTACAGCGGGCCCGAAAGCCTACACAGCAAGGTCGGCGTGATCGACGACCACATCGTCATTGTCGGTTCGTTCAACCTCGACCCCCGTTCCGAGCGCCTCAACACCGAGCTCGCAATCGTGGTTCGGGACTCGCACCTGGCGGCGGAGATGCAGTCCGAGATGGAGCGCCACCTCGAGAGGGCGGTCCGAATCGATCGGAAGGGCCGACCCGAGGGGGCGAAACGGCGATATCCCGGGGTTTCCCGCTGGAAAGTCTTCAAGCTGAGCCTACTCCGGCCGATCGCCTGGCTGATCAAGAGGCAGCTCTGACCCGTCAGAACTCGAACCGCACGCCGAGCTGAAACTCCAGAGGGTTGAAGGCGCTGGTTGGGGTGAGGAACGTACCAGTCCCCACCCGATTGTCGCCTTGGGTGTTGCCCAGGCCATTGAAGTTGACCTCGTCGGTAACGTTGAAGATGTCCGCCAACAGGCTCACCGTATAACGCTGGGTGAGCGGCAGCTCGTAGCGGAGGGAAAGATCCAGGCGTTCGAAGTCTGGATTCTCGACTCCACGCAGCTTGCCGTTGGTGCTCTTCGGCTGCCCGATGTCCGACGGGTTCTGGGGCTGATAGTTGCCTGCTGGAGCCAAGTCGCGATTACCGTTGTCGAGAAAACCGCCCGGAATCGAGCTGTCGGCGAAAAAACGCACCTGATCGCCGCTCATGTTGCGATAGACCCAGGACACGACCAGGCCTTGATTCTCTCGCCATGAGGTTTTGGGCACCCGGTAGCTGCCGGAAACCACCAGATTGAAGTCGCGATGCCAACGCACCGGGATATCGCTGTTTCGCGGGTCGTTCATGTTGAGAGCGAGGGGGGCGCCGATCAGCTCACTGGTGTCGAAGTTATAACCGGATTCGGTTCGGGTTTGAAAGTACGCCGCCGCCGTGCCGGCAGCACCGCCTTCGGTGTTACCTTCAGAGTCCGCCAACGTCAGAGAGACGCGACCACCGAACCGGCCGTTGAATTGTTTGCGAACGGAGAGTTGCAACGCGTCGTAGTCGGTCTCACCGGCGTTGACGTAGGTGGTGATGCCACCCATTTCGATCTGCTGACCGTTGAGAACGCTGATGTTTGGCCGGCCACCCTGGTCGCTGGAGTTGGGATTGAGATCCGCGGTCACCAAGATGTCTCGCCCCTCGGAGTGGATGAGATCGGCGCCGATCGAGATTCCCGGCCAGAACTCACGTTCGGCCCCCAGCGAGAAGGTGTCGACATAAGACTGCTGACGGTTGGGATTGTCCACGGTGGGCTGGGAGTTGATCAGGGTGCCCGCCCCGCCCTCGAGAATGCCGACCAAAACGTCACGCAACCCGTTCAGTGAGGTGACTCCCGACGCCTGGGCGATGTCGAAGATCAATTGGCGGTCGGATCCGGCATCGGGGAAACGCAGCAAGAAGCCTTGGGCTAAATTGACCGAGTCGAGAAAAAAATTGGCGAAGAAACCCAACTGGAAACGATCATAGAAGCGGCCGTAGCCACCCCGCACCACGGTCTTGCCATCACCCTTGGGATCCCAAGCGAAACCCAGCCTTGGCGCCAGGTTGTCGTCGTCGGTGATGTCTTCGCTGTCGAACCGCAAGCCCAGGTTCAACGTCAACCGTTCGTTGATCCGCCAATCGTCCTGAGCGAAGAATCCGAGCGTTTCATTGTTAGGAATGTCCGCGGTTGCTCCCCCCAACGCCCGGACGTTGAAGAAACCTGGATAGGTGGTGATGTCGTTGGGATCGAACGGCCGGTCGTCGTTGAAGTCACGAAACTCACCATTCAGGGTGCCGAAGTTGGTGAACTCTTCTTCACGCTCCGAGTATTGAACCCCAAAGCGGAGCTCGTGCTCGCCACGTAGATCAGGTAGGTAGAGGGAGAAGGTGTCGTCGAACTGAGTCGAACGGTTGAAACGAGACTGGGCGACGGTACTGGCGCCATCAACGAATCCCGGGTGACGGACTTGAACATCCTGCCCACGCTGCGAGGCAAAGTCCTGGCCACCGTTGTTGAAGCCCGGATTAGCGAAGGAAACATCTTCCTTGGTGAAGGAAATCCGAGCGCTGTTGATCGCTCGATCATTGATCACCGAATCCATGGTGAAGACCCAGTTGGAGTCGGTGTCATCTTCCTCTCGGGCGGCTGCCAGAGTGATATCGACGCCGCCAACCGGAATAATCTGGTTGAACTGAGGGGATTCTTCCAGCAGATAACGAAACGCTAGGTGGTGGTTCTGCAGGGGCTGGTAGTCGAGCTTGATCAGGGTATTGTCGATGTCGTTGTCTTCAGTGGTAGTGAAATTGAATTCCGGTCGGGTCGCAAAGTTGGAGACAATGCCTTCCTCGTTGAGGTTGTCTTCGTAACTGACGAAGAAGTGCAGCTTGTCCTTCACGATTGGGCCGCCGACGGTGAAGCCAAGCGATTCGTACGAGGTATCGGGGTGCTCCAGGTTGTTGCGGGTGGTGAAGAAGTTCTCTTCGTTGAGGCTGGAGTCCTGGAAAAAGTAGAAGGCCGAGCCCAGGAATTGGTTGCCACCGCTCTTGGTCACGGCATTGAGCACGCCGCCGACGGCGCGGCCAAATTCGGCGTCGAATTGAGTGGTCAACACTTGGAATTCCTGAATCGCCTCCATCGGCGTGCGGGTTTGGGCCCCTGCTCGGGCACCGATCACGTCGTCGTCGTTGTTGGCGCCATCCATGAAGAAGCCGTTGTTGTTGTCGTCTTGACCGTTGACAAAGATGGCGTCACCGGCGGTGGAATCGGTAGATGGCGACGGAGTGACGCCGGGCATCAAACTGGCGAACAGCAATGCGCTACGGTTCTGGGTAGGCAGGGCTTCGAACTCCGCAGTGGTCAACGTGCCACCGATCTCTTTCGACGTCACCTCGATTATCGGTGATTCGCCAGCGACGGTAATCACTTCCTCAACCGCCCCGAGTTGGAGAGTCACGTTGACCCGCGCCTCCTGGCCTACACGCAGCTGTACTCCGGACTTTTCGACCTGCTGGAACCCCTCGAGCCGATAACTCACAGTGTAGAGGCCTGGTTTCAAACCATTGACGGCATAGGAACCGTTCGTCGCGGTCACGGTGGTGCGACGGATTCCTGTCGCCTCGTTGCGTGCCGTGACCGTCACCCCCGGCAACGCACCACCATCAGCGTCGGTGACTGCTCCCCCGAGGTCGGCGTTGGCAAACTGGGCTGCTGCTGGATCGGAGAGCGCAATCACAGCGATGACCACTGACACGAAGGCTAGACGTCTCATGACCCTTCTCCTCTAAGGAAAGGTGGACCTGAAAA
>JAJCXQ010000051.1 GCA_029263355.1 Acidobacteriota bacterium
AAGGTCGTTCCTCTCAACAGCGCAGCTCTTCAGGTACTCGCGGGGATCGATCGCCGGGAAGGTAGTACCTGGGTGATCCCCGGACAGAAGCCCGGTAGCCACCTGCAATCACTCAAGAGCCAATGGCGGCGAATCCGTCGCGAAGCCGGACTTGAGGACGTTCGCATTCACGATCTGCGCCACACATACGCGAGCTTTGGGGTCAATCTCGGATTGCCGCTGCCGATGATCGGCAAAGTCCTCGGCCACAGCAATACAGCGATGACTGAGCGTTACGCTCACCTAGCTGACGATCCAGTCCGGGAGGCGAACGAGAGGATTGGCGAGCACATTGCAGCTATCATGACCGCGCAACCAAAAGCGGATGTAGTGCCTATTGCTCAGTACAGTGGCTGAAAATCAGAGTAGTGATTCAAATTCTCCACTGGCTAGGAATCAATGACTACGACCGATTCACCGTAGCCTCGTCACTCAGCAAGCAACCGTTGATTAGGCACGAGAACTAAATCGGCAAGCGTCTTCTCGCCAGACTTCTCTGGAAGAGCGTCCCATTGGTCTCTCTTGTCTTAGATTCCTGTGGTCTTTAGGCTGGTCGGGGATCCCGCCATCGCGCTTCGCTGGGTTGGGGAAACGGCACGATATCCCCTGTCTTTCGGGAATCCTCTAGAGACGCTTGACCGGCACCACGAGTCCGCTGGGCGATCCGAATTATCTCTGCACCAGCTGGAGCCATTGATACTTCAGCTTCGATTGACTGTACGGTCACTGTCGAGAGATCCATTCCCGCCTCCTCGGCGCTCCAGAGTCGCTGCCAGCACCTCTCGGCCCACTCCACCACTATGCGGCGGTTGTAACCGTCAGCACCAGCTCCAGCACGCCATTCTTCTAGAAGTTCCCAATGCCTCCGAGCAACACCACTAACTCGCCGGGAAGCCTCGGATTCCTGGAACTCGTAGGTCAGCGGATTGTAATATTCTAGGGAGTCGAGCCATTGGCGATGCTGGTTCCAGAACGAGCTAGATTCCAGAATCGCGCCCTGTGTCGGGCGATCCATCCGGTCAAACTCTGCCAAAACTGCTGAACGTGTCCAGTTATATCGCCGAGCTTGAAGAAAAAGCTCACTGTATGATGGTGATGGGGAGTGTTCCAGGAACTTTAGACGCTGCACCAGTGGGTCCAATTTGTCGTCGTAGTTGACTCTGTCGCCATACTTGTGAGGGAGGACTTCTGTCAGGGATAAGGAGGCTAAAGTTGTTCTTCAGCATCCTCTCTCTTCTCTCGTCTGTCAAGTAGAAATCGGCGAACGGCTTCTTCAATTTCCAATAAATAAGGCTCGATGTCCTCGAAGACTTGAAATGATCTAGATCGATGTTGGCCTACTACTTCTAAAATCGTGGCCTGCCATTCATGTCTTCCCTCAAGCACTAGCCTGAAAGTCCCCTTCCAGTACTCACTACGCCAGGCTTGGCCATGCAAGTGAAATGCAAGGATAAGTGCATCAAGAGGTGCGTTTCGTTCCCTGCTTTTCTCTTCAACTACAGAGGACCAAGCAAGAGCCTCTTGCCTAAAATCATTGCAATATTGAATACTCCGTAGAGCGCCTTCGGAAAAGAAACTCTCAGCGTCTGGTTTCTCAAGAAGTGCCTGTAGCTCCCGTTGGACGAAGTTGTCGATCGTCTCCGAGTCCATCGCTCCAGTCTTTCTCTGGACTTCGAGTTGAGCTTTTGCTATCAGTAGACCGCATTTTTCATGCGCCAATGGAGCTTCGATACCATTCCTGATTTGGTTGGTGATTTCCGGATAAGCCTTCATTGCTCCATTTAGCTCTTCCTCAATCCACCGGCGACGCCCTGCTTCTTCCTGCTGCTGTGCCTCTTTTGCCGTTTCTTGCTCGCGGAGGCGTTTTTCCATCTGCAACTGGACAGTGTAGTACGTGAGAATCGCCCGTTCGTTTTCGGACCAGAATTCCTGGAACTGAGCGCGGTTACGGCGCAGCCCTTTCAGGGCTTTTCTAGACCTTCTCGGGCTATCTGGATATTTGTCGTTCAGTACGTCCTGAACAGCGTCCTCAAATGGTGAGAGTTCTGGTTTTCTGAGTTCACTAACAGCTATTTCAGCCGTTCGTCCATCCAGGCAAGCATCGCGTAGATCTTGCAGGCTTTGCTCATCCAGCTCTTCTTTCAACGCTTGATATGCCGCCTCAGCTCTCCCTTCGTTGCGCAGCCGGTGTTCTTCTATGACCCTGCCCTGCCATTCCTCAGCTTCTCTTCTAGCCTGTCTCTTCCTCCTCTCAAGCCTTTGCTCACGCTCGCGTAGAACCGCAGCCTCTTGAGGGATTGCTTGCTGCTTGTGCGCGGGCAATGCGATTGGAAGAGGACGCAGCTTGTAATGTTCTTCCGTTCGCGCGCGCTCGTGATACTGAGCATGGATATCTGAAACCTCAACATGAACGGTACCGACCTGATCCAAAATCTCAAAGAGGTGGTAGTGCATGAACTGAAAAAAAAGGGGTGAGTCGGTGAATCGGCGCAGAATGCGCTCTTGCAGCTCATCATCCTGCATGCTGAGGCTCGATACTCTGGCTCTAGTTCTGGAATTCCAGAAAGTGCCTCGAGGGAGAAAGAAGAGGAATCTTGGAGTTTCCCATCGCGCCAAGCGCTGGAAGATGACGGCAGTGAAGGACGAGGGTGACCCGCTCTGTAGCTCGGCAACGACCAGGCGCCATAGTCGGCCATAGATATCTTGCAGAGCACCACGATTGTATGGATAGTCGATGACTTTAAGGATATTGCGCCGCCGCCAGTCCGCGAACGCTCCACGGTTGTGCAGCAAGGCACTGCGGAGGTCTGAGTACCAGCGGATTCGCGAATCGCTCCGCCGACCCCATACACTGGTCCTTCGCGTTTTCCGGCCATTGTAGAAATCGATCATGTCCCAGAAAACGCAATCGAGTGTGCCAGCCATCTGTAGCCTGTTGTGGGCCGGGAAAGCGGAGTTTCTGATGGAACGGCGCCTCCGCCATCGACGCAGCAGTTGCAGATAACAGTATCGAATGATGTCAAGAACAAAAGCGGAAACTATTAACGCAATGCAGATGAGAATTACGACTGCTGCCGCAAGTAGAGCTATCCCCAAGGCGGCCTGTAACAACAAAGCAAGTCCCTTGGCTACGGCAAACGCGACCAACAAAACTATTACTATGAGCGAAAGGCACGCATCCGAAGAGGAGTTCGAGCTGCTCTTGCTGCTCATGGCGCGGCCGATCCAGAGCAGCCGCTCCAGTCTCTCGAATGGGAATCTGCCTGCCGAACGTGATTCGTCCTGATTCTGATCATTCGTCAATCACTTCACCCTCAATCACATCATCGTCTTGGTCTGAAGACTGTTGTCTGCGGCGCTCCTGGTCGACCCGGTATTGGTCGTAGCTTCGATTTCTCCATATTTTTAGAAGTAGAACAAGGATCGAAAAAACGAGTACTACAGCTATAGCTGTGATTCTTCGGTCGTAATCTTTGTTCCAATAAGAATGATCTGCCCAGCTAAGCTGGACATTCTTATTCGGCTCTTTGGGTTCTGGAGAGATAAGTCTGAGAGTGGACGGGTAGTTTGTAGATGCTGAACTGAACCGTTTTGGAACCATTAGGACGATCTGATCTAGTGAATCGGCCTCGAAACGGATCTGCAAATAGACAACCGATTTGTCCGAAGTGTTCCGGTAGCGAATATTCCTCTTGAACCAGTAATAGAGGCGATCATCGTGCTCAGCTGCGTTTGGTTCGACGAGCACTGGGTCTTCAACTTCCTCTATTGAACTGGGGACTTGTTGCCCAATCGCAGACAACTCGCTTTTCAAATCTTCTTTCGACAGCGGCTGTATAATCTTGGCAAACTCGGTCGAGAAGACTCTTGGAGGTCGATCTCCCCAATGGAATCCGTAAAGTCTGTGCAAGGCGATGCTGGGGAAAAAGATATCTATGGGGCTGACATGGTAGGTATCCCGATCGAGTGCTCTATGGCGAATTAGGTCATGTAAGGGCGCCCGTTGTCCCCTCTTGAGATTTAGCTTCTCTTTAACAGCCGGCTGAATGACGTACCGGCCGTGGCTCCTGGTTTGGTGGAAAAGCCGTGTCAGTTCTTGTGAGGTAAACTCCAACACTAGGATCTCCGATCCATCGATTGAGCAGTAAGCGTGGAACTCACGAAGACCTTTGTGCCATGGAGGGCTCGGCGGAAGATCCAGCTCAGGGGCGAGATACTCAGCCCAAGGACTCAGCAAAGGGTTGTCTTGCAGGGGTATGGTGAGGTTCTTTGGGGCCTCGAACTCTTCAAGCGAGGCACCCCACTTCAGACCGTAATGAGTCTTCAGAAGCCCTACATCCTCGAAGTCTTGAAGCGTGACCCAATCGTAAGGCGTAGGCCGACGCTCTTCTTTTTCCTCACCGCTTTCTTGGTCTCCTACGGTCTCCGGACCACACGAGGTGACCAGGAGCGCAGCCAGAAGCAACCAGCGGGTCACGGCTCAGAACCCCCAGAGTTCATCTTCCACCGGTTCGTCTTCCGGCAATTCCGATACCGGCTCGACTGAAGGGGACGTGAGTGTTGGCGCTGCGTAGAGACGCTGTTGACGTTGCAAGATTTGCGTCGGATAGTCGCGTTCTCGGTATGAGTACCAGCGGCCTGGAATGTAGTAGGTCTCGATCTCCACGGCCGCGAGCGCATCCTTGGCAACTACGCAGTGTTGAATCGGTAACCTTTGAAGATCATTGACTGTGATCTCTCGCTCTCCTTCCAGGGAGAAGAAGGTTTTCCGTTCGCTGACCGTGTCGGTGTCACTATCGGATTCGGCTATGCTTGCACTACGAGTCGTGCTTTCACCTTCACCGGCGCTTTCCCCGGATGTAAGGCTGCGACTGACGCTTCGTTGCAGAGCCTTCGAGAATGAGTCTGTGAGCTGTGCCATTTGCGAGAAAGCCTGGGCGAGAGCCAATTCCTGGCTCCGGCTGAAGCCGAGGGTCGTGCCACGTGCCTCGGATGTTCCGACCGTACTTCCCAGCGAACGGCCCATTGTCTCGGACTGAGTATCGGTCCGGCTCTCGGTACCACCGACCAGTTCTGCATGAGCCTCTCCATGGGACTGATCCCGCCCACTGGTTGCCTGTCTGGTAGTAGTGCGACCACTGGACCGGCCAATGGCTGTTGCGACACTCCGCAGTGATTGAATTGCCGAACTGTACGAGCTTCCATGGGCTTTGGAATGCTGGTGAAGTGAGCTGAGCGCATTGCTCGTAGAGGACGCGCTGTCAGCCTTCTCGTGGTAGGCCGTCTGTCCTTGGGTCTGCACGAGGCTGTTACCGTTGCCGTCTGTGATTTTCAAGTCATGCCCTTGAGTCGAGGTCTCGCCGGTCTGTTCCCCCTTGGTCTGCGTTGTGGAGGTGCCTTGCTGGATGGCTAAGCTTTCGCTCTCGTTGGTGCTGTATGAGAACCCTCTTTGCCGGCTGGCGGTGTGGCTCCAGTTTTTTCCAAGAAGCACGCTGATTCCGTGGGTACGGCTCTGCATCTCGGTCAAGGTTTCGGATTCCGATT
The DNA here is from genome assembly GCA_029263355.1 of Acidobacteriota bacterium. GTDB lineage: Bacteria > Acidobacteriota > Thermoanaerobaculia > Multivoradales > J023 > JAAELT01. Next base: position 5,584 of record JAJCXQ010000051.1, read on the forward strand.
CTGTGATCGTCCTGGAGATACCTTCTGAGATCTGTTCTCCAAACCCGGCCGTCAGGGTATTGCCCAGGCTCACTCCTCGAGCTTCTGCGACGGCACATGTCTCGGACTGTGCCAGAACTCGGGATATGGACCTAGACCAGTTGAGACTCCTCGACTGTGACCGTTGGAACGCTACGCTTCGGGTAGTACTCAGAGTCTGCCCACGAGCAACGGAAATCTCGGAGTAAGTGAAGTTGTGCCGGCGCTGACTGAGCACAAACATCTCTCGACTCATGGTCTCTGCATCTTCCCGGCTCAAACGGAAAAGTACTTTGGCACGGGCGTTCCCCTTGATCGTGTCCAAGAAAGACCGCCCCTCCGGTGTATGGAATGGCGGCTGGGACTGTGATTGGTGAGCGAGGATCATCCTCAGCTCGTACTGGCGCAACGTTGTACTGGCTTTGGCAAAATCCAGATCTGCGAACTCGTGGAACTCGTCGATGTAGAGGTAGTAGGGACGGCGCTCAGCTTGTGGTCGACGATAGGCAGCCCGTTGTAGTTTGGTGGCGAGGAAAGTTCCGATGAGCTGACAGCCTTTCAAGTTCTTGCCGATAGGAAGGGAAGAGAAAAGACTCTGGTCAGTCCGTAACAGCCCAGGGATATCGAGCGTGCTGCGATCGGTGTCAAAGAAGCGGTTGACCAGTGCATCACCGAGGAAATACTGAAGAATGTTCCAGGTCGATTCGAGTCGTTCCTGTTTCTGCGAGGGCGTGAACTGAGCGAAGAAGCGCATCCAGTAAGTGCGAACATAGTCGTTGAGGGGAGTGTCCGGCAGGCGCTCAACTAGGTTCGTCCGATACTCGTCCGACTCTGAAAGGAAATGGGCGGCAAAGCGGAGGTTTAAGGGATACTCGAAACCATCGACGGCTGGCCGATCCTGAAGTGGCAGCCGATTGAGCTCTGCGATCACCCAGCAGGAATTTCGTAGGTTGTTCCGAACCCGACGCATCGCGTCGATGCTCCCGAAAAGCCGCTCGGCGACTTTTAGGAAGTCGTCGACTTGTTCCTCGGTCGTCTCGTCGCCCTGGGGCTCAAGTGGGTTCACTCGAAAAGGGTTCGCGGCCGAATCGATGTCGAGGAATAGGTAGTCCTTGAGAAGGTGCTCCGGATCGTGCCCACGACGCTCAGCGATCTCGACCGCGTACGCTACGAAGTCAAGGATCTTCCGGTACAGGCCCGCAGTGGGATCGATCAGACAGACGGGACGCTGGCAGCAAAGATCTTGAATAATCATGCTCTCGAGCAAGCGACTCTTACCACTTCCGGTAATCCCGCACATGTAGACGTGAGCGGCCCGATCCTTTTCGTTGAATAGGAAGTGGCGATCGGAGGCGACTGATCGCCCTAAAGCCAGGAAAGTGGGTAGCTCGTTGGGATAGAGCGAATCTGGGCCGTCAGCGAAAAGAAGACGGCGAGGGAAGGGACTGCGGCTCATCAGTCAGTGTCCTTCAGGAGAGGACGACTCCTGCCGGTCTGAGTTCGCCAGATCGGTGCGAAGATGGCACTCTTGCCTTTGAGATCTTCGAAGGTTGTGAAGGCGAACAGCTCGGCTCCAGGCAGTGATCTCAAGTGTTGGAAGAGCAGCGCGATCCTCCGATGGGTAGTTGTGATAAATAGAACCCGAAAGTGGCAAAAGGGGCCATAGCACTGCCATCGGCGGGTTGGCAGGTCTCTCGGGACGGAGGCTTGGCAGTAGTGGTGGTAGGCCAACTGTTTCTGGGCAATCCGCTGAGGGCTTTCTGATCCGCGATCCGCTTCCAAGAAGAACAATCGGTTCGTGGCCACCTTCTCCAGACCGAAGACGAGGTCTGGACGGATACGAAAAGGCTTCGAGTAGCCAGGAATATGAAGATCTTCCTGGGACACGAAGCGTTCTACATGTCTTTTCTTGCTGGGATTGCCGACCGTGTGGGTGTCGTAGAAGGGCATCGAGAGAGGCAGAAGCTCGGCGAGTTCGATGTCGGTTCCACGGATCGATTCGTTCATGCGGACCGCGCACTCGCTTACCATGAGCGTGTGGTGTACTTGGCGCAGAGTTTCTTGGCCTCTCGGCTTGTGGAGTCGCTGTTGTGCGATGCCGCAATGATCGAGCAAGGCCGGCAAGGACCGATCTCCGAGCATGTAGATCCGCTCTCTAGTGTCCAACAGTGTGTCTCCCTGGAGATATCCCCCCTTGCAGAGGCGGCGCAGGCGTTTGCGCACATTGTCCAGTGACGAGAGGCGGCCAGTTCCAGGCTGGTAGTAGCCGACCCGGCGAAGTTGTCCGAGCGTCATTACCCGCACCATCCAGAGCCAGCGGAACAGTTCGATATCTGTGGGGGTCAGGACGAGTCCCTTCTGGCGTCGTTGATAGAGGGAGTGTTTAGACCGTTGAGCGGTAGGCATCATTCTTGGTCACCGAACAGAGTTCGATATATTTTGATATTCGCCAATACCGTAGGATGCTCGGCACCGAAAACCTTCGTGTGGATGGCGATTGCGTGGTCGTATGCCTCTTTTGCTTCCTGGATATCTCCTCGTTTATGGAGTAGTTCTCCAAGGCTCAGGAGAGCTGGTACGAGGTTTAGATTCTTCGGGTCGAGATTCTGTTCTTGGATAAGGAGAGAGCGTCGATAGAATTCTTCAGCTTTAGAGAGATCTCCCGTTGCCTGATAGACATCGCCGAGTGCACGTACGGTCAGTGCTACTTCCCGATGCTGCTCTCCGAGTGAGCCTTTCTGGATGTCTAGAGCGCGCTCAAGATAATCTCGAGCAGATTGAAGCTTTCCTTGTTTCAAATACACTGCCGCCAAGTTATGGAGACTCTCAGCAATGCGCCGGTGTCTGCTGTCGAAATATTTCTCGCGAATAGCGAGTGCCCTATCGTGGAGCGACTCGGCGGCGCTATAGTCTCCTTGCTCGTACTTTAGAACACCGAGGTTGTTGAGGGTAACTGCCACGCT
>JAJCXQ010000052.1 GCA_029263355.1 Acidobacteriota bacterium
CTGCGCGAGATTGCTGAAAGTCAAACTTGCTCCGGCCAACGTGATTCCACCGGTGCCATTGACTGATATGACGAAATCATCGCCAGAAGTATTAAGGACGAAAACTTCTTTCCCAGCGACCATTCCTCTGTAATGCGCCCTGGCTCCGGTTGGGTTTTCCGGCCGCATCGTCGTGATGGGATACACACCTCCCGGCGATTCGATGGTCAAGGAGTTGACTGTTCCCGGACTGGCAGTTCCAATGGCGACGTTGTCGGTTCCAATATAGAGGTTGCTCTTGTTTCCTTTCTGGTCCTCGACGGCATTGACGGCGCTTTCGATTTCTGGATTGATGGTCAAATCTACAGACATTTCGATTACCTCACGATGGTGGCACCATGCGCAGTCGCTGGTGCCGTGGTTGATGGAAGGAGCCCATCTGTTGCTGCTCCTTCGTATCGAAGGTCGAACTCCGCCGCAATGATCACGAGTAGAGCAAACCGTTCTGCTGCTCCGTTCGTCCTTGCATCGTGTCGTCCTTCGGTTTGACGCCTGGGGCGCCGGTTGGTTGTGAGACGCTCGTCGTCTCCTGCCCTGAAGAGCGCGGTCGAGCCGAGAGAGGGGACACGGGCTCCTGAGATTCTTGGCGAGCAGGTCTGGCACTGGCCGACTCGAGCCTCCAGCGGACAAGGCGATTCGGTTGTTGTCCGGCTCTCGAGGTCGCGCTATGATGAAGATCAGATTGTTTAAACAAATATGGGAACGTAGACTGAACGAAGAGGTTCGGTCGACCGTTAGCGGTGAAATGCAATGCCGGAGCCTTCCAATGAGCTAACCGGTCTTCTTGCCCGCTGGGCCGATGGTGACGCTGAGGCTCGTGATGAGCTTCTTGCGGTCGTTTATGCCGAGCTACGTCAACTCGCGGGCGCCTACATGCGCCGCGAGCGTACCGACCACACCTTGCAGCCCACGGCCCTGGTGCACGAGGCGTTTCTGCGCCTTCCAACGGGGCGCCGGTGAGCTGGGCCGATCGCTCTCATTTCTTCCGCGTCGCCGCGCGCGCCATGCGTCGCGTCCTCGTCGATCATGGACGCGGTGTCGTCGCTGCCAAACGTGGCTCGGGGCAGAAGAACCAACTCCTCGACGATCAGATTGTGATCCCGGGCATCGACGTCGAGCTGCTGGCCCTCGACAAGGCCCTCACCCGACTGGGCACCCTCGACGAGCGCCTACTCCAGGTAGTCGAGCTGCGGTACTTCACTGGCCTCGGGGTCGAAGAGGTGGCTGAGCTCCTCGATGTGTCGTCGCGGACCGTCAAGCGCGACTGGCGCTCGGCGCGCGCCTGGCTGCTGGCCGAGCTCGGGCCGGCAGGTGAGTCCGCGGAAGCTGGCGAGGGCGTTGGACGCTGAACGCAGACCAGAATGTCTTCTTCCTCGCCCCGCAGATAGTCGTAGATGCGGCAAATATTGGGATGGTCGAGGCTCGACAGCATCCGCGCCTCGCGCAGGAAGCGGCGGCGGGCGGTCTCGCTCATCCTCTGGTCGTAGCGGATTGCCTTGAGCGCCACATCACGGCGCAGGACCGTGTCGACGCCGGCATAAACCTCGCCACGATTTCCCGAGCCGTTGAGATCATGGAAGACCTCTACATTGAGGCACCGAAGAACCTCCACCTACTCGGCGAGCTAGCGACCACGCTGGTGGTAGCGGGCGAGCTTCAGCAGGCGGCCGGAGAGAGCGAGGCGGCTCTGGCCTCCTGGAATCGGACGGTCGAGCTCCTGACCGAACCCGTGGTCGGCTCGAAGTTTCCGATCCTGCTGGACCCTTGGTGCCGAGCTCTCGCCTACGTAGGCCGCGAGAAAGAGGCCATAACGATCACCGAAGCCCTGTACACGGGAGGATACCGCACGATCAGACCCTGGGCGCGCTGGAGCGACGAAGGACTCTGAGAGTCCCCAATCGCCCATCATGAACCGCGGCGTCACCGTCGACCCAGCGGGCGAGAAGGCCGGTTAGCTATTTTTGAAGGCTCGCCAAGAATCTCAGGATTCCGTGTCCCCTATCTCGGCTCTACTGCGCTGTACAGGCAGGAGACGACGAGCGTTTCTCATACAACCAGCGCCCAGGCATCCAACCGAAGGAGAAGGTATGTCCATACTAGTCACAGTAGACACGACCAATTCAGTTAATCTTGGCTCAAGAGACCCTTCCGGTGGATGGGGACTGCTGAGGTCTGTCGTTCTTTCTCAAGACCCATTGTTGGTGCCTGGGACTGATCCCGTTTCGATCGAATTCCAATTCACGAACTGGGTGAAAGGCGACGGAAGAAAATTCACCGGTTTCCGGTGGACCCACTCCTATACGGAGGGGCACCTTGCCGATGCCAATCATCTCGGCGTCTGGTACCAGCCTGCCTCTGGGACATCAGAATGGCAAAATGGAAGCACGTTTTCCTCTGTGAGTTTCGGAGACGGGACGATGACTGTTGTGGATGCGAACAAGTACCCTTACAACTACCTTTATCTTCTCGAATGGACAGAAGGCTCTGGCGAGCGTTATGTCTGCGATCCAAAGATAAAGAACCAATCGACGGGTGTTGAGGACGTGAAAATCCCACCTAAGGACGGCGTGGCACCGAACTGTCAAAGTGCCAGCCAATCCGAAGACCGATGATTTCCCAGCAAGCCTTAGATGTTTTGCCCAAGGCTTGCCAGACGGTCCGTCAGCTCACTGGCGATTACCCAAGGCTTGCCGGACGGTCTGGCAGCTCAGGCCTCGAGCACGCTCTTCAGGACAAGAGACAACGAGCGTCTCGCAACCAACCGACGCCCCACGAGTCAACGAAGGAGTTGGAGCCGACGCTCAAAGCGATCAACGTGCGCCTTCTCACAGCGCAGCCGGCCACAACCAACCGAAAATGCCACCGGTTACGAGAGCATAAATCAAGCCGTCGACGACATGTTTCAACGTCATACTCCAGGGCTGAGCCTTCCAGATCGCGGCGATAGGCTCGGAAGCGCCATAGCCGAGAAACCCAACCGTGCTGGCCATCCGAAACACCGCCATGTAGTCAGCCCCAGCATCGAGGTGGCGGCCGGCCAGGTAAGCCACGAAGACGCTGATCCACAGGCAGTACACGAACCAAGTGCCGAGCGTTATGCCCATTTTCGGCGCCCCATTCGGGGATACCGTTACGAAGGCGATCGGTCCGTCCTTGTACTTCTTCAGCATCTCCGGCGAACCCATTTCCTTCATGTCGAGACAATGCGGCATCGAGTAGTAGCCGGGCGCTGCACCGCGCATTGCGGTTGCGACGGCGTCTTCGTCGGGTAACTTGCGGTAATCGCTGTTGTGGTACTTCAGCACCATGTGCACGATCGAGCTGGCCATGAAAACACCCACGGCGGATACGACGATCGGCAACCAAAGAGCCGTCAGAGAAACCATTCCTACCTCCTTCGAGAGGGGTGAGCCGGCTCTCCTATCCGACGGTCCAGGCGCTGGTCAGGCGAGCGCGGCTAAGTTGGGTCGAGTTGCCATAATGTAACACGGCTTCGCTGGTCATGGCGCACCTGAAGACCAAGGCCACACCGACCCCCGATTTGGGGTCCCAACGATCTCCATCGCTGGAGTTCGGATGGGAAGTTGCAGCCTACGAAGTGTCGGTAGCAACGGCAGGCAATGTGACACAGAACGTGCTGCCCTCGCCTTGATCCGTAGGTTCGATCCAGATCTCGCCGCCCAGCACTTCGACCGCTCGCCGAACACTGGCCAGCCCAACGCCGGTTCCGCTGGCCTCATGATCCAGGCGCTGAAAGAGCTCAAAAACTCGCTTCTGTTCATGCTCCGGAATACCAACGCCATTGTCGGTCACCCGACAGTGCACCTTGTCGCCATCAGACCACCCGTTGATATGCACCCTCGGCTGAGACTTGGAGGCGCTGAATTTAACGGCATTGTCGATCAGATTCTGAAAGATCGTCAGCAGAAGCACCCGATCACCATAAACGGAGGGTAACGTGTCCACCAAGTCCATCTCAGTACCCGCGTTTGAGATTCGCCCCTCCAGCAAATCCAACACATCCCGAACAACCGCGTTCAAGCTCACCTCGTTCAACGCCACGGACTGGTGACCGATCTGCGACAGCTCCAGCAGATCGTCGATCATCCGCGCCATCGTGTCGACCGCCTGGGAGAGTCTGCCGCCATAGGACCGAAACTGTTCTCCATTCGCGTGTGCCGCTTCTTTCAAGAACAGGTAAACCAGCCCGCGAACGGTGGCTAAGGGTGCTTTGAGATCGTGGGACACGGCATAGGTGAAACGCTCGAGCTCGGCGTTTTTGGACGTCAAGTCGGCCAACATATCTTCCCGCTCGGCGGCCACTCGTTTACGTTCCGTGACATCGCGCAAGATGGCCAGAAGCAGCTCGATTTCGCCCCCCTCGCCGCTGATCGTCGAGGTGGTTCCGGCAAGAGTGCGGCGCTCTCCCGCGGACGTCCGGTGCTCGGTTTCGTAGTCTTGCACATAACCCTGCGTAGCAAGCTTGGCGAGTAGGACGCGGCGCTGTGCAGGGTCGACATAACCCTGCTCGACACTGCGACCCAACATTTCGTCTTTCGAGGCGAAGCCGTAAAACTCGACTCCAGCTGGGTTGATGTCGACCAACTTCCCCTGTGGCGAGCTCAGCGCGACAATGTCTCGTGATTGCGCGAACACTCTGCGGTAGAGCTCGTAGCTCTTGCGGTACCGGCGTTCGGCGTCGATCCTTTGCTTCACCGCTAAGCTGGCGAGAAGCCCAGCGAAGGCGGTGGTCACGCCTAAGATCAAAGCACGAGCCATACCCTCTTTGGGCGCATCCAAACCCAGGGGGGCGATGGGCACCCCCCAAGATGGCGCCAACATCAGCAGGCAGATCGATGCGATCATAAACACCACCGACCCGACACCAAAACGCCAACCGACAAGATAGGACACCAGAAGGGGCAACGACGGCACCGCCATCAAAATCGGCGCCTCGAGCCCGCCGAGCCAAAAGCTCGGAACGATGATCAGCAGGTAGAGGCTGACCGTCGCGGCGACACCCCCTGCGGTCAGCGAACCGGTAGCCCGCACCCACCACGGAATTGCGGCGAAAACCACACTACAGGCAAGGTCGATAGCGAGGACTGCTGGCGGCAGACTCGCGATGCTGAGTCGTACCGTAACTCCCATCGGGATCGCCAAGGCCAAAAACATCGCCGCCGCAACCAAAACACGGCCCCGCTGCCGGCGATGTTGGTCGTCGGTGAACTCAGCAGGCAGAAACCAGTCCAGGGTTCGAAACATCGTTTGAAACCGAACGACTAACACAGGCCCAGGACAAGTACTTCCCGGCACCGAATCTGTCCGTCGCCGCCCGCCCTGCGACTTTGACAGTTTGTCTTGCCACGAGATCAGGATTCTTATCGGCTCCTGCCCTGCCGTCAAGTTGTCGCCCCTCGATTCTGTGATCGTGAGGTCTTATGTCGAGATCGGTTGGTCAGGAAATCCATGAGGGAAACGCCACGACGATCCCGCATTCTGTAACGACGCCACCCTCAGCGGGTAGACCGTTAGCGGGCGAACCGTCAGCGGGTAAACCGCCAGCCCTTCGTTTCCTGTTTCATCAAGGAGTTCATCATGTTGGCTATTCAATTTCGCGACTCTCGCAACCTGCACCCTGGTGCTCGGCTGTGCCTTGCCCTCATCGCTCTGTTGTTCTTACTTCTACCTACTCCGGCGAGCGCCAACTGCATGCACCTGGGAGTCACCCCTGGTGAGCTGGGTGATGTCGATCCGGGAGATGGCATTCTGCGTCTCGCTTCGGACCGTGAAGATCTGCTGGTAACCGCCCAATGGTCTTCTGAGACGCTCCGCCAAGCGACGTTCATCCTGTCGACCCAAGCCGGTCAAGAGGTCATGTCTTGGACCGTCCCGCGAACCCCTGGTGCGACCTCCGAGCATCGGCTGACTGCGGCTCTGAGTGTTGTTGCCAACTTGGGTTTCCAGTACCAACTGAGTCTGGCAAGCACGGATGGGACAGCACCGGAGCTGACCTTCCGGGTTGCTGCGGATTGCCCCCCAGATGGGGTCTGCACCTATCGGCTGCTGCCTGGGCTCGAAGGTGGTGTCACTCTCTCCCATGCTCTGTGGACTGCCCTCGACGAGGCTCGAGCGACCGACTCGAGCGATCTCTTGGCGGATGTTCGAGCGCAACATCCGGAGCTTGCCGCGGAGATCCCAGGCTTCAACTGGCAGCTCCAGACCACCGAACCGACACCCATCGCGGACTGCCGTTGCCGGTGGCTGACGATCGAGAATTTGGCCCCGAAGAAGGCCAGCATTATCGGACAGCAGGTCATGTCACCGCCGCTGCAAGATTACGGCTCCAACCTCGAAGGCGCCGCATTTTACGGCATGCTCCAAGGCACTGAAGGAGCGATCGCGATGACCCGCAATCAGCTCATTGGGCAATCGACGTTAGGGCTGCAACTGCTGTGCAGCCGTGACCAAGGCGAGAGCCTGGCTCGTTTCCCTACGTCCTGGCCATCGTTACCTGAGCTCGAGGTCGCACAGCGCCAACTACAAGTCTGCCCTGCCCCTTGCACCCCGAAGATCGAGTATAAGTCCGACGTGTGGAGCTGCGCTCAGGCGATTGCCGCCAGCCGCGACGGCAACCGAGTTCAAGCGACCGCTGAAGTCGACGCCATGTTGAGTTTTGGCTCGCAAGCCCTGGTCGCCAAAGCGGTGACGGTCAACGTCGATGTCGCGGCTGGGGAGGTGGTGCGCGACACCGACTTCATTGCCGAAGTCTCGTCCCTCACCGTGGAGGCCGAGGGAGCCCAGGCGACCCTCCTCACCGGTGGCTCACAGACGATTGATGTTGAAGCCATCGGCGGTAATCGTACAAGTTATGCTCTGACGTCGGTGAGCTCCAAGTACCGGATACGGTTCGATGGCTCAGGTAGCTGTGAGGGGATACCGCTCGGCCACACCGAGGTCAACACCCTACACGACGGCACCCAGGAAGGTGGCGTCACGGTTGAGGAATGGGAAGACCCCTAACTCACGGGCAGCCCCCCAATACCCGGGCAGTGTTGGATCACCGTCGCTTGCCGCAGAGCCAGCGAACGACTCTTCTCGAGATCAGGATATAGTTCCAACACCTCTTTCAAGGCATGCCGCGCCGGGCCACAGTTCTTCAGGCGGGCATGCTGCTCAGCCAAGAGAGCCAGAGGAAAGGCCAGCCGTTCCGGCGACATCCCCTGAATCTTACGCTGTGACTCGATCTGCTCGACCAGCACTTCGATCGCTTGCTGGTGACGCTCGCGTTTGGCAAGGATACGAGCGACAGTGTAACGAGTCATGGCGACCGACGGATTCGAGTCACCGAAGGCACTCAGCTCGAGTTTCAAAGCGCGCCGAATCACAGACTCCGCCTCGGCGAGACGATCTTGCGCCTCGAGATTGCGGCTCAGGGCGCGGAGCGCCCGCCCGACTTCGAGAGGATCGTCTTGCTGGATCTCTTCCGACATAGTTAGTGCCTTACGGAGATAAACTTCCTCATCGTCCAGGCGCCCTTGCTTGCCGATCGCCACCGCCACATTATGGAGGCTTCGTGCTAGATCACGATGGGGTCCACCGTAGAGCTTGCGGCGGAGCTCCAGCACTTCGAGACCAAGCAACTCAGCCTCCTCTAATTCGCCTTGGATCAGCGCAATCGCCGCCAAGTTGTGTAGAGTCTCGGCGACGGCTGGATGATCCTCTCCGAGGAGACGACGCCGGACATCCAAGGCGGCGCGAAAGAGCGGCTCGGCAGCCTCGAACTCTTCGCGGTAGAACAACACCTCTGCCAAGTCGTTGGCGCTTTCCGCCGTCTCGACATGTTCCGCGCCGAGCAGCTCGCGGCGTACTTCGAGCGCCCCCTGATGGAGATCTTCCGCCTCTTGCCACTCGCCGCGCGCCACGTGAATCATGGCCAAGCCGTGACTCGCCGACGCCGTCTCGAGATGAGGCTCGCCGAACAGCCGACGACTTCGGTCCAACGTTCGCTGAGCCAACTCGAGAGCCTCATCGAGGCGCCGTTGATCCCGCCGGATACCAGCGAGCTCGGAGAGGCCGCGCATCACCTCTTCACTGTCCTCGCCAAAAGCTTCACGCCGCAGCTCGAGGGCGTTCTCCAACAGCTGACCGGAAGGCTTGTAGAGACCGAGGGCCTGGTAGACGACACCTAGAGTCGAAAGTAATCTCGCCGCCACCGCCGGCCGGTCACCAAGCTCCTGCGGAACACGCTCGGCGGCACGGTCGAGCACCTCCCGCACTGTGACGCTATTGCCGCGGGCCTCCCCCGGATCGGCGAGCTCGAACATACCGACATTGAAACTCACCACCTCTTCGAGCTCTTGCAGGTGCTGTTCGGCGCGGACACGTTCATCGTCGGCGATCCGCAAGGCGCGAAAGGTGCTGCCAAAGCCACCGACCAGCGACAACCCCACCAACCCGGCAGCGATCACGCCGGTGCGATAACGTCGGGCAAATTTCCTCAGGCGGTAGATGGCAGTATCTGGCCGGGCCGTCAGTGGACGGGACTCCAGGTAACGCCGGATATCGTCTTCCAGTGCTTGAGCCGACGGGTAGCGCCGTTCAGGCTCCTTGTGCATGGCGACACGGACCATCGTGTCGAGATCACCGGTCAACCGATTGCGCAACCGCGCTGGAGTCTCCCGTCGAGCGGACGCGATCTCCTCGACCGAACGCTCCCCCGCAGTTGAGCTCACTAAGCAATCTGACGGCAGGGGTGGATCCACTTCACAAACCACCCGTTCGACTTCGCGCTGACTTCGGGTCTCGAAACGAAACGGGCGATGACCGCATAGCAGCTCGTACAACAACACGCCGAGGGCATAAACGTCGGCGGCGGTGGTCAGCGGCTCTCCCCGCACCTGCTCGGGACTGGCGAACTCCGGGGTCATCCAACGCATGCCGGTGACCGTCCGCACCTCGGTTTGGTCGACCGGCGTCGGACCGAGCAACTTGGCGATACCGAAGTCGAGCAGTTTGGGGTCACCGCTATCGGTCACCAGGATATTCGAAGGTTTGAGATCGCGATGGATCACCAGGCTCCGGTGCGCGGCGTGGACCGCTGCACAAACCTTGCGAAACAGCTCCAGCCGGTGCCGAAGATCGAGCCGATAGCGGTCACAGTGGCGATCGATCGCTTCACCATCGATCGCCTCCATGACGACATAAGGAAGGCCATCATCGGTCGAGCCGCCATCGATCAGGCGAGCGATATTCGGATGTTCGAGACCAGCGAGAATTCTTCTCTCGAGACGCAACCTGCGGAGGATCTCTGCGGTGTCCATTCCCCGCTTGACGACTTTGATCGCAACCCGTATTCGATACTCCGACTCGGAGCGTTCCGCCAGGTAAACCGTCGCCAAGCCGCCATCTCCCAAACGTCTCAGCACACGATAGGGACCAATTTCCCTCGGCATTGGCTCGATTGTCGCCAACTCCAGAGCACCGGCCACCGCGCTGTCGAGCGTCGCGTCGGCATCTTCACTAGCGGCCATTAAAGCCGCAACCTCCTGACGGATCTCGATTTCCTCACCCGCGGATTCGAGAAACGCCAACCGGTCGCCGGCTGGCAGCTCCAAGGCGGCGTGAAACAGTGACTCGACCCGCCGCCAGCGATCAGCGTCCAAGTCAGCTCGCCTCAGACATCAAACGACGGGCCAGCCAGGCTTTGGCCATCTTCAAATCGCGCTCGACGGTGGCATGGGATACGTCGAGAACTTCGATGGTTTCTTGAATCGTCAATCCTCCGAACAGACGCAGCTCCACCACCCGAGCCTTACGCGGATCAAATCCCGCGAGCTCTTCGAGCGCCTGATCCAGAGCGATGATGTCACCGCCAGGCTCCAATGCCGGCACCAGCTCTTCATCGAGAGACAACATCACGGCGTCTCCACCACGTTTGGCGGCCTTGTGCTCCCTCGCCAGATCCACCAGGACTCGACGCATCAAACGAGCTGCAATGGCGAAGAAGTGGACACGATCTTGAAAGCCCAATTCCAACTCGATCAACCGCATATAGGCCTCGTGAACCAGGGCCGTGGTCTGCAGCACATGGCCGGCCCGTTCGCCACGCATGTAGCGACTCGCCAAGCGCCGCAGCTCTTGGTAGACCAAAGGCGTCAGACGTTCGAGGGCGGCGGGATCCCCTTCCCGCCAAGCATGCAGCAATCGGGTTACATCAGAAGCTGGTTCAGGCATCGACCGATTTTGTCACAATCGCATGATGGGCGCGTTGATCCCAACGCACAACGCCAACAAAGCGAATACAATCGGCCCCAGAAAAACTCAGCAAAAGCTTTGGGAGAGCCATGATGCCGCGCATCCTCGTGATCGATGACGACGAGAATGTTCAAGATATCCTCAGCCGAATACTAGCCAAGAGGGGCTATGAAGTACTCGTTGCTGACAATGGCAACCAAGGTATTCAGCTCTTCCAGAAGGCAGCCGCAGGGAAAACCCCAGTGGATCTTGTGGTCACCGATCTCTTGATGCCCGAGAAAGAAGGGCTCGAGACGATCTTGGAGCTGCGACGTGAGTTCCCTGACATCAAAATCATTGTCATGTCCGGTGGCGGCGGCTTCGGCGAGCCCGGCAACATTCTGCACGCTGCCCGCAAGCTAGGCGCCAAGTACAGCTTTCAGAAACCGATTCCCCGCGACGACTTCCTGGCGGCGGTCAATACCCTGATCGGCCCTGGATCCCAGTGAAGGTTGGGCCTCTTCCACACGGATCGAGTTATGATCGGCAGAGAGACCGCCTCTCACAGCCCCACTACCGTTAGAGCAGCGGTCGGGAGAGCCCCTTGAAGCCTCAACGAGCACCATCCAGACCCGTCACCGTGGCGATCGTGATCCTCGCCATCGTGGCGGTTCTGTCCGCCATGCGCGAGGCCCAGACCATCGTGATTCCGACGCTGGTCGCGGTTTTCATCGCAGTGGTTGCGGACTCGCCAGTCTCTTGGCTGCAGCGAAAGGGACTCCACCGCGTCTTGGCGATCGTAGCTGTAATCTCGGGGATCGCGCTTCTGCTGTTGGCGTTCGGCGCTCTTGCCGGCTCCTCGATCCAGGAGCTTACGGACCGCGCCCCCACCTATCAAGAGCGCCTCCGCCAATGGCTGGACCAGACGGTCGGTCTCAACAGCGGCTCACCCGTTCGGGTCGACACCTCCAAGATCCTCGACGATGTTTCGCCGGATGCAGCATGGGAGCTTGCAGCTGGTCTGCTGAACGGAGTCAGCAACGTTTTTCGTCGCGCCTTTCTCATCTTGTTCTTGGTGATCTTCATTCTGTTCGAGATCCCAAGCTTGGGCTCCAAACTCAATTACTTAGGAGGCTCGAGCAGCGGCACCTGGAAGTCGATTGCAGAGAGTGTCCGCCGGTACCTGGCGATCAAATCGATGACCAGCCTGGTTACCGGCGTGGTGGTCGGAACGTTCCTCGTCCTCATGGAGATCGACTTCGCCATCCTGTGGGGACTGCTGGCATTCCTCCTCAACTACATCCCCAACATCGGTTCGTTGATCGCCTCGGTGCCAGCGGTACTGCTGGCGTTGTTGCAACAAGGGCCTGGATGGGCGTTGTTGGTGGCCGCGGGTTATCTGGCGGTCAACATTACGATCGGTAATCTGATAGAGCCTCGCATCATGGGTGAAGGCCTTGGTCTTTCGACTCTAGTCGTCTTCTTGTCGTTGATCCTGTGGGGTTGGCTCCTTGGTCCGGTCGGAATGTTGATCTCGGTACCCTTGACCGCTTCAGTCAAAATTGCCCTACAAGCCTACGAGACGACCCGGCCCATCGCGGTCCTCATGGGAGCCATGAGTAGCTTCCCGTCGCCCCAGAAAGCTGTCCCGGAGAATCCGATAGAGCCGGTCACAGGATCGGTGACAATACCGGCAGAATCAAGCTAGTCATCTCGGCCAAGCCGGCGAGATGCCGGCGCTCCCAGCAGGTGGCTTCCCGCCGGTTGATCGGCACTTAGCTGCCGATGGCGGATGGGAAGGCCAGGAAGTCGCGAACCTGTCGCCGGAGCCCCAGAACCAACGTTGCAATACCGATCGCAGCGCCGCAGCAACCATAGAGCAACGGCAAGTTCTTGTCGGTGACATCACCGAGGATGCCCCCCAATGCCATACCCAGGGGGGCAACCGCCATGGCGACGGTGGTCACCACTCCCATCACCCGACCTCGCAGCTCCTCTTTGGCGCCGATCTGGAAGGCCGTCACCAAAACAATATTGAAGAAGCCATTCAGCAACCCAATCAACACCATCAGCCCGAGGGCGAGCCAGGCATTGCTGACGAAGCCCAAACTTCCCATGAAAGAACCGGACAGCACCAAGGCGGTGAGGAGAACAAGGCTCCTGATCTTGGGAGGCAGTTGGATGCTTCCAGCCACGATGTAGCCGACCAGCGCTCCGAATCCGAAACCGGCGAGTAGAAAACCATACCAATCCGCGCCTTCACCAAGGTTCTTACTAACCAAGAAAGGCAACAGGACAATAATCGGCATAGCGAAGAAGTTGACGACCGCAGCCAGGCAAAGAAAGCTGCGCATGCCGCGATTGCCCCAAACGTACCGCAGTCCTTCAACCAGATCCTGTTGGTATCCAGCCCGCTGCGCCCGCTCTTCGTCTGTAATCTCCTTTTTTTCGGGGAGACGGATGAAGCTCTCGCTCAGCGCCGAAAGTAAGTACGTCACACCGTCGATCACAAACAGAACCGGTGCTCCAAGAACACGGTAGAGCACCCCCCCCAGGCTCAACCCCAACAAACTAACAATCTGGAGTGAGCTCTGATCCAAAGAGTTGGCGGCCGCCACCTTGCCATGCGGCACCAGATCAGGAATTGCAGCCATCGCGGCGGGCTGGAAGAAAGCTTGCAAGATGCCGAGCATGAAGGCCATGCTTGCGACGCAATAAATCAACACCTGTTGATCGACATCAGGCATGAAGAACGGTACTGCAAAACCCAAAATCACTAACCCGCTGAGAGTGTCACAAGCGACCAAGATCCACTTACGAGAGATACGGTCCGCGAGGGTACCCGCCACCGGCCCCAACAAGACTGCCGGCAGGCTGCCGGCCATCATCAGCCCGCCCATGATGCTGGCCGAGCCAGTGGCCTCCATGGTCCAGAACATCATCGCGATGGCGAAGGCCTGGTTGCCCATCCGGCTGACCAACTGGCCCTGCCACAAGAGCACGAAGTTGCGATTCAGGAGACGTCCCTCTCCCTTGCCTTCGCCATTCCCAGCAGGGGTCGGTGCGGATGATGTCTCGTCCTCGGCCATGATCGATCCTCTCAACGGCGGTGCGATTCCAACAACGCCTATTCCGACATGCCGGTGGAGATCGAAATCTTGAAGCCGTCGGGATCAACCACCGAGAAGTCTCGGGCTCCCCATGGCTGATCGGCCGGCTCTTGCTCCAGCACGCCGCCGCGCTGCTTGATGCCTTGGGCAAGTTGGTCAATGTCCTGGGCGGTCACACAGTAGAGACGAAAGCCGGCGCCTTTGGCACGATCTCGCCCCTTCTGAAAGTCGTCTCGAGCGAGCAGAAAACGTTGCTGCCCGGCTTGGATGACGGCTCCTTGGAGGCTTCCTTCACGACGCATCTCTTCGACCACCACGAACCCGATCACATCGCGGTACCAGGCGATGCTCTGCTCGAGATCGTTTGTAGTCAAAGCGGGCATCACGGACCGTAGGCGCAGCGTCTCCGGTTGATTCCTCTGTTCCATCCTTTCGCTCCTTGAAGGTTGATAGGTGTGCCAGCCTAACACGCACCGCCCCACAGAATGAGCTGTTTGGCCGCGTTGGCGTGGCTGCTCTATCCGGTCGGAGTTCTCTCAGCCTCGCCCCACAACGCGCGGGCTACCGTTTCCCCCAAAGCAGCAAAGAACGGCGCGGCAACCTCATCGTATTCGTACTGATCGTCATTCAAGATCTCGTTGCTGTTGGTGTAGATCACAGCAGCCAAGAAGAAGCCGCGCCCGGTCGCGGTATCGGTCACATAAGCGTTCTCGATGCTGAATCCGTAGGCTTGCCCGATCTTGTTGTAGATCCGCAGTCGCTCTTTGGGAATGACTTTTTCCAGCCCTGGCAGCAGGAACTTGACCCAATGATCGGGATATTGAGTGACGTCATATACCGGGTTGCTCGACTCCCGAGGAACCTGCCCCATCGGCGAGAGCAAAAGCGCGCGATGCCGATCGCTGAGTCGAAACCTCGCCCCTCCGGACTCGACATCAGGGCGCACGATCTTGGCCAGGGCGCGCTGCAGATCCGCTAGCGACATCCGATTCTTGCGGCCGAAGTCGAAAGGCTCTTCCACCAACTCACCAGCGCGCATGAAGCCCCGGCCCAGTTTCAACCCACCGACCGCAATCGCGGGCAGATCGAGCTCGACAACCCGGGCCGGAACCGCGTGCGCGAAGCCGTCTCCCCGGAACACGATGCGTGGCGTCATCCGATTCTCCGCCGCGGTCCGAGCCTCCGAAAGACGATGGACAATACGAGCGGAAGAAAGTCCTGCACGCCACATCGAACGATTGATGCGGTCGGGGCCGACGAGCTCGTAGAGTCGATTGTAAGCCGTGTTGTCAGAGACCAGAAAAAGCTTCCGCAACTCGTGCCTCACCGTAATCAGGCCACTCTCGATATTCGACGGATCTCGAGACTCCAACTCCTCGTCGTCGAACAGCGCATGGTAGACCAGCGGCGTGGTCTCGCTGATTTGCACGTCGGAGCCTGTCGCTAGTGCGGTTAACTCCTCGAGCGCCGCGACCGCTGCACACAGTTTGATGCTGCTCGCGGGATAGAAGTATTCGGCTTCGAGACGATAGCCTTGCTGCACCAGACGCGGTTGCCCATCCGGCTGGGTCTCTATCTGCCCCAAGACGACCTGCAGTCGATAACGTTCGGCATTCGCCACAATCGGCGACAACCGCTCGTCCGCCAGCAGGATCGACTCGATCGATGGCATGACCTTCTTAGATTCCTCGGCCCAAGTTCGCGAAAGGGTGATTGGCGACAGCAACGAACCAGCCAGAACAACGAGACCGGCGCCCCTTCGCCAGCGACCGCCCGTCGTGCGGTCACTCACTCTCTGTCGGCCTCAGAAGCCGGTGTCGTCAAAGTCCTGGGGGATCGCTCTGTCTCGAGCAAATCGGCAAGGTGTTGGCGCTCGGCGATCACCGTCGCTTTAGCGCCGTCGACCAGAACCTCGGGAGGCCGGCCATGATCGTTGTAGTTCGAGGCCATCGAGACACCGTAAGCGCCGGCCGAGAACACTGCGAGTAAGTCTCCTTGCCCCATTTCCGGCAAGGGTCGGCTGCGGGCCAAAAAGTCACCGGTCTCACAAATCGGCCCGACAACGTCACACTCCACCAGCCCGGGTAGGTCAGGTCGCTCGAAACGCGACGGAGCCAAGTGTTGTGCGGGGGGCCGTACCGGCCAGAGGAAGTGAAACGCACGGTACAAGGCCGGCCGGATCAGTGTATGCATTCCCGCGTCACAGATCACAAAACGCTTCTTGCGTCCCTGCTTGAGGTATTGGACCCGGGTGATCAGCACGCCAGCATTACCGATGATCGAGCGCCCGGGCTCGAGAAGAATCTCGAGTCCGTTGTTGGCGCGCTCAGCCAGGAGGGGCACAATTTGCGCGGCGTAGTCTTCCGGAGTTGATGACTCTCCTTCGCTATAGTCGACTCCCCAACCGCCCCCTAGGTCGAGCACGCTCGGCCGATGACCCGCTGCCTCCAGCCGGTCGAGTAGCCCGAGCAGAACCTTGACGGTCTCGACATAAGGCTGCACCTCTCGGACCGGCGATCCGATGTGGACTTGCAGCCCTGCTAGCTCAACGGCGGGATGGTCGCGGTATAGGTCGAAGAGACCTGGTACCTGGTCGGCATAAATGCCGAATTTATTCTCCTCGAGGCCGGTCGTGGTGTATTCATGGGTACGGGCGTCAACGTCGGGATTCACCCGCAGGCAGGCCCGAGCCGGGACTCCGACCTGCTCGGCGAGCATCGCGATGCGCTCGAGCTCAGCCGCGGACTCGACGTTGAACAGGCCGACCGGTCCACGGGTCAAGAGATCTTCGCGACCGAAGGCCTCGGCGCGTCCGGCGAGGGGGCTGAAACGACCATCCAAAGCCGCCCGCACTTCGTCCTCGGTCTTGGCAACCCCAGCAAAGACGATGTCCGCCATCGGGGTGCCAGCGAGCCAGGCGCGCTCGAGCTCGCCGATGGACACGACGTCCATCCGCCCACCGAGCTCACGGATCAGCCGACAGAGATGGAGATTCGGACTCGACTTGACAGCATAGTGAAGCTGTGCGTTGAGCGGTGCGAAGGCACGACGCATGCGCTCGAAGGCGCGGGTCACCGCCGCCGTCGAGTAGATGTAAACCGGGGTACCGACGGCATCGGCGATCTCCTCGACCGGAACGTCCTCGACGACCAACCGGCCGTCGCGATAACAGAAACCGTCGAGTTGAAGTCCGCCTGAGCGGTCGCCGGCCACAGCTCCCGCAACCGTGGCAACAGTCATTTCGATAGGCATGGTGGAGGATACAACGCTTTCGGGCCACAGTGCCAAGCAAACGCAAATCCGCCACGCAAACGCGAATCCGCCAAGCTAACGCGAACCCGCCAGGCAAAGGCGAATCCTCTGACCTGTCTCTTATGACTTGTCATCCTCCCCGATGAGGGAGTTTGGCATGGTTCCCCGCTCTAGTATCGAGGGCCCGGTCAACAAAGCGATTTTGCATCAACAGCGCGAGGAATCTACGATGACTTACCTTTCTGCACGACTCACCATACTCTCGACTCTCCTTCTTTTGTTTCCGGTGGTCGCCGGTGCGGCCACCGTTCAATTTCTCGGCCTCGAGGCTTCTGGGACTGACTTACAGGTGACCCTGGCCTGGTCCGAGACCGCCGAAGTCACGGCGCCGCGGCTTGCGGTGCGCGATTCAAAAGGCGCCGAGCTCGCGGCCTTCCCGATCGAGGCGTCCCCGGGTGAGACCTTAATGGCTGAGATCCCAGGCGTACTCTCTGCCGTCGTCGAGGGCCATCGTCAGTTTTCGCTGGTGGTGCTCGAAGAGCAAAACAAGCTCGCCGCACCGCTGCCGTTTCGCATTCGATTCATCTGTCCGACGGCAGATGCTTGCGACTTCGAAGTGGTGCCCGGTCTAAACTTGGTGGACACGATCGATCTGGCGCCAGAGCTCGCTGCAGCGATCGACGCCAGCAAGGGTGAAGCTGTTGACCTCCAGGCGCTCACCGAACGTTGGCCCGAGCTGCGCGGTTCAGCCTACAGCTATGCCTTCGATCTCGAGCACAGCGGAACGCTCGAAACCAGCACCGCGGGCTGTACCTGCACCTGGACCTCGGTCACCGCGGCTCCGAGCCGCGCCTGCGGCGCCTACGCTCTGCTGCGGGAGGATGAGCTGGATACTTCCAGTAGCGCCTACGCCGAGGTCGAGGTCGGAATGGAGTTGCGCTGCCAAACGATTGAGCTCCAGAATCGAATTGCGGTATCAACCCCTGCCGGGCATATTGTGATCAGCCCCCCCCGCTTGGTGCCCTGTGCCGCCCCGTGTGTCGGCACCGTCGCTCACGGTCTGACGGGCGAAACCCTGGTGATTGCAGAGGCCAGTTATGCTGCCTCCGCTCAATCCCAGGTAGTGATCGACTGGCAGATCGATGGCCAAACCGAGATGTATGAGCGGTTGCACGCGGCGGTCAGCCTTGCCGATGACGACCAAATCATCGATAGCACTCAGCTGGTACCGCCCCTAGCCTTTCGCCGTGCGCCATCGTCTGCCCAGGCCACGGCTCAGGCGGTTGCTTCTGCCCAGCGTCTCTCGGTCTTCGGCCGATCCCTGGCGCTGAGCAGCTTTCATGGTTTGTCGCTCGGGGCCTCAGGTTACGCTACCTGTGCATCACGGCAGGCTGGCCACATCGATGTGACCCTGTTCTGTAGCGACAAGGAAATTGGCCTACTGTCAGGCGACCGTCCCTGAAAAAGCGGCAACGTACCGGCTCAATCCTGGCGTGATGGCTTGGGGTCCCAGACTTGATAAAGCACATCGAGCCGGTCCCGCGTCTTCGCTGCAACCGCCACTGCGTCGGGCTCAGCTTCCAAGATGGGCAGACTAGCCACCAGCATAGCTTCCGCTTGGGGGTACAGCCCCAGAGTCACCAAACATTCGCCGAGAGCACTCTGCGCCTCGGCGATGCGCCAGTGACCGGCATCATAACTCCCCTGACGAACTTCCACTGCACCCTCGAGCAGTGGCTTCGCCCGGGCACAATCACCACCGTCGGCATGCAGCGAACCGAGCCGCATCAACGCATGACCGGTACGCCAGTGTCCGTCAGGGTATGCAGCGCTGAACACTGCTAGCGCCTCACGATAGATTGGCTCGGCTTCAACTCTGAGATCCGCTTCAACCAAGGTATCGCCGAGATTCAACAACACGGCTCCGCGCCGGGGATGTTCAGCACCCACGGCACGGGACAAGAGCTCGGCAGCGCTCTTGAAATCAGCGACCGCAGCTCGATAGTCCCCCTGGGCGCGAGCCACGTCCGCAAGGTTGTTGAGGCTGAAAGCGACATCCGGGTGGTCGTCACCCAACAACCGTTGGCGAGCCGTCAACACCTGACGATGTAACGCCTCAGCAGCCGGCAAATCGCCCTGGGCGAACAGCACCGTCGCCAAGTTGCTGAGATTGTAAATCGTGTCGGGGTGGTCGGTGCCGAACAGCTCGCCTCGAATCCCTGCCGCGCGCCGGAACAAGCTCTCTGCAGCTGCGAGATCACCGCGTTGAAAGCGTACCGATGCAAGATTGTTGAGCGATCGCGCGGTGTCGGCATGGTTTTCCCCAAGCAGCTTCTCCCGCATCGCAGCCGCCTGCTCGAACAGACTCTCAGCGCTTTCGAGATCGCCACGGCTGAAATGCACCACGCCCAGGAAATCCAAACTCATGGCGACGTCTGGGTGCAGCTCTCCAAGCTCTCGAAGTTGCACGATGAGTGCTTCTTCGAGCTGAGCTTCGGCGCGATCCAGCTCCCCGAGCTCGATCAAAGCATCGGCATGTTCGGCCTGCCCACGTGCCACATCCACGTGTTCTGGCCCAGAAATCTCACGACGCACCTCGACCGACCGCGCGTAGAGATCCGCTGACGGACGGTACAGACCCAAGTTCTGGTAGACCTTGCCCATGGTGGAGAGGAGCTGAGATTGCACCTCTTCCTGGCCAGCGAGTTGATCAATCTTCGCCGCGCCACGATCGAGGATCTCACGCGCACGCACTTCGTTGCCGCGCGCTTCACTGGGATCGGCGAGCCGAAAAAGCTCGATCAGGAACGAGCTGACCGTCTCCGCCCGTACCGTCTGCTCCTCGGCACGCTGGCGGTGGCGATCGGCAACCCGCGCCTGATGGGTGGTGGCGATTAAACCACCGATCAAAGACGTTGTCGCCAACACACCAGCCGCCACCGCTGCCCGATGACGCCGCACCAATTTGCTCACCCGATACCCGAAGCTCGACGGTCGCGCCCGCACTGGATGCAGCTCGAGGTGACGCCTCAGATCGTCCGCCAACTGGCCCACCGTCGGATAACGCCGTTCCGGCTCCTTGCGCATCGCCATCAACACGATGTTGTCGAGATCTCCCCGTAATCGCTTACAGAGGGCCGAAGGTCGACTGACTCGACATGCGGCGAGCTCCTCGGGTGATACCCCTTCAGTGCTAGGCGACATCACGGCGGCGCTCGGCCGAGTGGCTTCAGCGGTGCACACCAAGTGCTCCATCTCTCCGCGAGCCTTACCCTCCAGCCAGTAGGGCGGCCGACCAGCCAGCAGGCGATAGAGGATCACCCCGAGCGAATAAACGTCCGTTGCTGTGGTCAACACTTGACCCCGCAGTTGCTCCGGGCTGGCGTACTCCGGGGTCAACATATGGAGCCCGGTCACCGTACGCGTGTCATCACTCGGAGCCAGCAACTTGGCGATGCCGAAATCCAGCAGCTTCGGTAACCCGTCAACCGTCACCAGGATATTCGAAGGCTTGAGATCACGGTGAATCACCAGCTTCTGATGGGCGTACTGCACTGCGCCACAGACCTGAATGAACAGCCGCAAGCGTTGTTCAATCGAGAGTTGGCGCCGGTCGCAGTAGGCTTCGAGGGTCTCCCCCTCGACCAATTCCATCGCGAAGTAGGGCCGGCCATCGCCGGTTGAATCGCCATCGATCAAGCGCGCGATGTTGGGATGCTCGAGGTCGGCCAGGATCTGACGCTCGCGTCGCAGCCGATCGAGGATTTCATCGGTGTCCATACCGCGCTTGATGACTTTCACCGCCACGGTCTGGCGCACTTCGCCTTCGCGCTCCGCCAGATAAACGACCCCGGTGCCGCCCCGGCCAACCTCGCGAATCACCCGATAGGGGCCGATGTGCGACACCACATCTTCACTCGGTGACGACGCGGCAAGCTCGAATCCGCCGCGTACCGCGCTCTCTACCCGATGAGATCGTTCCCCCGCCGAGAGCAGTGACTCGACTTCCGTCTGCAACTCCGCGTCACCATCACACGCGGCGACGAGCCACTCGACGCGCGCCGTCGCCGGTTGATCGAGCGCGCCGTGAAAAAGCTCTTCAACTCGTTGCCAACGCGCTGCATCCATCAGCCGTCCATCTCCCGAGCCAGCCACGCCTTGGCCAGCTTGAGATCTCGTTCGACGGTGGCATGGGAAACGCTGATCACTTCTGCCGTCTCGTCGATGGTCAGGCCAGCGAAGAATCGGAGCTCCACGACTCTCGCCTTACGTTCATCCATCTCAGCGAGACGCTGCAGGGCATCATCCAGCGCCAGCAGATCCGACGCCTGTTCGATGGCGATTTCCAAACCATCCAGAGCCACCGTCCGCTCAGGGCCACCGCGCTTAGCGGCCGTCTGCTGACGTGCAAAGTCAATCAAAATTCGACGCATCAGCCGGGCTGCAACGGCGAAGAAATGCTGACGCCCATGCCACCGCACATCGAGGCCTACAAGCCGCAGATATGCCTCGTGCACCAATGCCGTCGGCTGTAACACGTGCTCCGGCCCTTCCCGACTCATGTAGCTCTGAGCCAATCGTCGCAGCTCACCGTAAACGATCGGCGTCAGCTCTCCGAGAGCGTCCGGGTTGCCAGATTGCCACGACACCAGAAGACGCGTCACCGGAGATTCCGGCGAAGCACTCTTGGCAGGGAACGGTTCTTTCATATCCATAGAAGAGGGGTTGACGCTACGTCCGCCACAGGTTCTCTATGAACTCGCGATCCCCATCAACTCGAGAACCTTCCAGCTCGCCTCCACATTGGATGAGACATAGGTATTGCGAGCGTCGAGGGCGCCGAAGTAGGTACCGAATGTGGCGCTGGTCGCGAGTCGGCAGAGCGCCAGATCGAAGACGACCTCACGCTCCGCAGTCGTCAGTGGCAAAACCTCTTCGTAGGCCGAGAGAACTTGACTCCCCGTAGCCAATGGATCGTCATTCTCCAACATGCTGTAAGCCACAGTGATCGCAATCTCGAAGACCCTGGCGCTATGAACGCAGTCGCCGAAATCGATCAGCCCTACAACTCGCCCTCCTTCGACCAGAACATTGTCATTGTTGATATCACCGTGGATCACTGCTTTGGGTAACTCGCCGAGGCGAGGAACCACAACGTGTTCAAATCGATCGAGTAACCCCGTCACCAGGGCCTTCCGGCTGGGATCGGCGACCGCATCCAAATAACAGCGGACCCGTGGGAAATTTTTTAAATCCCAGTCATCATCACAATACATGGCAGGATGGGAAAAACCTTCGAGGGCTCGTCCAAGCTCGCCAACAGCACGACCCAGACTGCGCAGCAATTCCACCTGGCGCTCCGCCACCTGAGACCGCGGTGTGCGAGACCGCGATGTGCGAGACCACGGTGTGCCGGCCAAGTAGGTCAGCAATAGGACACAATGGCACTCGCCATCTTGGCCCACGACGGTGGCTATCGACTCGCCCTGACGCGTCGGACAGATGTTAGGGACTTCAATAATGTCGGTGCCGGCGGCGACCCGAGATATCACACGGTTTTGCAGATCGAGCACCTCCAAGTCCGCGCCACTGTGAGAGATCTTGAGCACCCACCGCCGTTGTGCCTGCTCGAGCAAGAAGTTCTGATCGTAATAACTCGGCAAAGCGCTTGCCTCGACATCAATGCCGAATAGACGCCAAGCGATCGCCTGAGCCTCAGAGGCACTGAAGGTGGGCGGTCTGCGGGTCGCAGGCGAATTGCTGGTTACAGTGGTCTCGATCTCGAGTCCTCCAAAAACGCGTCAAGACCGCCTAGGACACTACTGGCTCAGCCACCGCGCACTGCCGCTGGATCTCTTTGAGCAAATCAATGTTGTCACGATGTCCGGTGAGCCGCGCCGTGACCTTGCCGCGGATCGGAAAACCCAATAGATAAAGATCACCGATGATGTCGAGAATCTTGTGGCGTACAAACTCGTCCTCGAACCGCAGTTCAGTGTTGACGACGTTGTCTTCGCCGACCATGATGCAGTTGTCGAGGCGGCCACCGGAACCTAGGCCGAGCTCAGCCATCATCTTGAGATCACGCATAAAACCAAAGGTGCGAGCGGGCGCGATCTCAGTCCTGTAAGCCTCGAATGAGCTCAGATCGAATTCGTAATACTGTTCGCCGATAGGCGCTGGATAACGCAGCAAGTACGAGATACAGAAGCCATCATAGGGTTCGATCGTGAGGCACTCGTCGCCTTCTTTGACGACTTCGTATTTGCGATCGATCACCAATTCTTTGCGCGCCACCCGCTGGCTCTCGAGTCCGGCTTCTTCGATCACTTTGCACAATTCGAGGGCCGAGCCATCGAGCACCGGAATCTCACCATGGACCTTGATAAAAAGATTGGTAATGCCTCGAGCATGTAACGCGGAGAGCAGATGCTCAACGGTGCGAATGCTCTCGCCGTCGCGCGATAGCGTGGTCGCGTATTCGGTGTCTTCGACCTGCCCAACGTGAGCGGCGATCACCTTCTCCGC
>JAJCXQ010000053.1 GCA_029263355.1 Acidobacteriota bacterium
TCACCGCATCGGCAAGCTTATTGACACCCCGCAGGATCGCGGCGCGCGCGTCCTCAGAGTAAATGATCTGCTTTGCCATTTTTATAGGTCCTCTCGTGTTTTAGCTTGAGTGATCCGCTTTTGGGACAAGCTCTGTGGCGAGCTCGGAAAGACAGCTACTCGACGACTGCGAGGACTTCGTCCTCACGCAGGATCACGAGATCCTCGTCGTTCAGCTTGATCTCGCTGCCGGAGTACTTGCCGATCAGGACGCGATCGCCCTTCTTGACATCCATCGGCGTGCGTTTGCCGTTGTCGTCCAGCTTGCCGGGACCCACGGCAACAATCTCTGCTTCCTGCGGCTTCTCTTTCGCGGTCTCGGGAATGATAATTCCGCCGCGAACTTCTTCGGTCTGCTCGATGCGTTTGGCCACGATGCGGTCGTGTAGGGGACGAATGTTCACTACTCAAACCTCCTTGATTCGGCTCAAGGCCAGTGGTTATTGGGTTTTGGATGGAGTTTGTACTCGGCCCGAGTCCGTTGCGCCAATGTGTTAGCACTCGTCACGGGCGAGTGCTAGTAAGCATAGTTTGCGACGATATGACTGTCAAGAGGCGTGGGAAGGCGCCTCTTTCTTGCGCGAGTGGAGGGGATCACAAGACGACTGGTACCGAACCGTCTCGTGTCTCTTCGGCGCTCCTCGCAGGTCCTGCGGGACGCCGGTCCAGCCAGTTCCCTAAACGAGCTTCAGAAGGTGGCCGAGCTTCTCGCGCTTGACTCTGAGATAGTCGCGGCTAGATTCGGTTGGCGGCATCTCCAACGGGATGCGCTCGTCTATCTCGAGGCCATAACCCTTGAGGGCAATATATTTGCCGGGGTTGTTGGTCATCAGTCGCATCTTTCGGACACCGAGGTCCCGCAGGATCTGACAACCGATTCCGTAGTTACGCTCATCGGGACGAAAGCCTAGTTTCTCGTTGGCTTCAACCGTGTCGTGGCCTTGTTGCTGGAGCTCATAGGCTCTCAGCTTGTTCAACAAGCCGATACCTCGCCCTTCCTGTAGGAGATAGAGCAACACGCCACGGCCTTCCTGTTGGATCTTGTCGAGAGCGCAGTGTAGTTGAGGACCACAATCACAACGCTCCGACGCAAAGATGTCACCGGTGAGACACTGGCTGTGGACTCGGACCAGGATCGGTTCGTCCTCGTCGATGTTGCCTGCGACGAAGGCCAGGTGCTCTTCGCCGGTGACGTCGGAGACGTAGGCGTTGACGGTGAACGTGCCGTACGGTGTCGGGATCTCAGGTGCCGCGACGCGACGCACCAGAGTTTCGTTCTGCAGCCGATAGCTGATCATGTCGGAGACGCTGAGCAGCGGCAGGTCGTGAAGTCGAGCGAAAGCCTCGAGATCGGGAATCCGCGCCATCGAACCGTCGTCGTTCATGATTTCGCAGATCGCCGCACCCGGTTGCAGTCCTGCCAAGACCGCAAGATCGACGGATGCCTCGGTGTGACCGGCTCGTTTGAGTACGCCGCCAGCGCGCGCCCTGACGGGGAAGATGTGCCCCGGACGTATCAGGTCTCCCGCTTGAGTCTTGGGATCGATCGCCGTCCGCACGGTTTCTGCTCGATCCTGGGCCGAGATCCCGGTAGTGACCTTACCCTTGGCCTCGATCGATACCGTGAACGCGGTGCCAAAGACCGTAGCCCCAGAGTCCTCCACCATGAGAGGAAGCTCGAGCTCACGACAGCGTTCGTCGGTCAGCGACAGGCAGATCAGGCCGCGACCATGTTTGGCCATGAAATTGATGGCTTCGGCGGAGATCTTCTCGGCGGCCACCACCAAGTCGCCTTCGTTTTCACGGTCTTCATCGTCGACGATGATGACCATTTGGCCCTGCCGGAATTTCTCGATCACTTCGTGGACCGGGGAAAAAGAAGGCCTAGTGTCCATCGCGAGCTCTCCGGGGGGTCAGTGAGGGAAGTGCGGCATCTCGAGGGGGGCGGGATCAACAACGTAGAAGCGATTGGTGCAGAAGAAACCAGCCGGCAAAAATCAGGCCTAGACAAGATGCGAATCTAAGCTGAATTCAGTCTACAGACCGGTGGAAAGGGGGTCAAGGAAGCGCTGAACATGTCAAACTCTGCCAGTGATGATCCGCGTGATTGCTCTCGTTGCCGTTATTGTCGCTGTTGTAGCCTGTGTTGAAGCGCCTGCTTTCGACTCTGCCAGCTACCTTAGACGCTCCTATGTCCAACAGGTGGGAGCTGATCTTGCGGCCCAGATCGAGATCCCGTACGCCTTGAGCTCGGGAGTCCTCGCCCAAGTAGGCGACAGGTTGAGCTCCCGCGGCAGCGTTCGTCGCCGCGCCAGCCATGTTGTTGATTTGATTTTTGGTTCGTTGGGACTCGAATATGCACTCTACCCGACCCTTAG
Organism: Acidobacteriota bacterium; assembly: GCA_029263355.1. GTDB lineage: Bacteria > Acidobacteriota > Thermoanaerobaculia > Multivoradales > J023 > JAAELT01. The sequence continues at coordinate 2,418 of JAJCXQ010000053.1, forward strand.
CGCGGAAGGGACTTTTCGAGCTCGCCGCGGTAACTGTCTGTCCTTCGTCAATCTCTTCGTCGGGCTGGCGCGCCGCATCGGACTCAATGCCATTTATGTCGAGGTCGTTGATCAGCGGGGCTGGAGTTACCGTCACGGCACCGTCGTGAGTCGTGGGCATATCGTTGCCGGGATCCAAATCGACGGCGTCTTGGAGACGTTTGATTTCTTGCCCTATCGGCCGAAGTCCTATCGGGATTTGCAGCCGCTGGATGATCGTTTGGCCATCGCCCACTTTTACAACAACCTGGGTGCCGAGGCTCTGATCGCGGAAGACTTGGTTCTCGCCGAGCAGCACCTTTCTTTGGTAGGCCGGATTGCACCTGATTTTGTCAACGGTCTCAATAACTTGGGGGTTTGTCTGGCTCGTCTCGGCAAGCTCGATGCGGCGTTGGCGGCGTATCAACGAGGGCTCGATCTGGAGCCCGACAATGTTGCCGTTTTGACCAACGCCGCACGCATTTACCAAGAGAAGGGGCATCAGCAGGAGGCGGAGGCGATCCTCGCCAGGATCCACGAAACTCGTCAGGCGAGTCCCTATTTTTATGTTTACCAAGGTGAGAAGGCGATCGCCGAAGGCGATTTGGAGAGCGCAATGGGTTTCCTGCGAGAAGCTCTCCGGCGCGACGGTGAGTTGCCGGAGGTCCACCTCGGGTTGGTCAAGCTTTATTTGGCCTTGGGAGATTTCGAGCGGGCTCGCCATTTTCTCGCTCGTGTTCAAGAGCTCGATGCGTCGCATCCGGAGATTGACAGCTACCGTGTTTTCCTGACGGAGAGCCCGCGGTGAATCGATCGTCGAGGCCCTCGCGGGCGGTCGGTGTATGGGTCGCAATCCTTGCAGCTCTAGCGACACCTCGTTGTTGCCTCGCCGGGGTCGTCGAGGAAACAGCGGAGGTGACTCTTGTCGAGGTGCCGGTCGAAGTTTCGACCGCAGCGGGGGAGCCGGTACTGGGTCTCGGACCCGGAGATTTTGAGTTGTTTGATCGAGGCGTGCGCCAGAACCTCAGTGGTGTGGCGCAGATTGATCTCGGATCGATGTCCGAAACGAATGAAGAGGTTGTGTTTGCGAGTGCCCGCCGGCGGATTCTGTTGCTTTTTGATCTCGCTTTCTCGCGTCCGGCTTCGCTCGAGCGGGCACGTGGTGCGGCTGGTGATTTTGTGTTGAACATCCTGCGACCCGCAGATCTCGCGGCAGTTGTGATCGTGACCCCCGAAAATGGACCGAGGATGTTGGTGAATTTCACCTCGGATCGGACGCAGCTGGCTCGCGCGATCGAGACCTTGGGTGCTCCCGAGTTGCTGAGTGGCGCCAAGATCGACGATCCGTTGAGACTATTGATCGAGTCGCCGATCGCAAATCCGGGCTCAGGCTTTGGCTCCGCGTTGTCGAGCTCTTCGCTCGGCCAAACAGCGGCTGCTGTTGGTGATGCGCGGTCCGAACAAGTGCTCAATCATTTGAGGTCGATTGGCCGTCGCCTCGAAGATCAGGGCAAACGCCGCCAGCGGGATCGGATCGCGGCTTGGTCAGAGGCCATGGCCGGGTTGGCGCGAACCCTCGGCAGTCTCCCGGGTCGTAAACACATTCTGGTCTTCTCCGAGGGCTTCGACGGTCGTTTGCTCATGGGTGAGCAGGGCGACACCACGGTGGGGATTCCGGCGGCCGGCAGCCGAGCGGTTGGAAATCTCGAGAGCCACAGCCTGGAGCGGGACAGTCTGGAGCGCGAGCGTGGCGAGAGCTGGCTTCACGCCGCTGACGACGATTTCGGAGCCGTGACTCTAAGAGAGTCCATGAGGCAGGTCGTCGAGGCTTTTCGGCGCGCCGACGCCGTTGTGGATACGATCGATATCAGTGGGCTAGTGGCGTTGTCCGACACGGCTCGCCGAGGCCGAAGGGCAAGTCTTCAGACCTTGGCCCTAGGAACTGGAGGCCAGCATTATGGCGGCTCGAATGCGCTTGCTGGTCTGCTCGAGCGAGCTCTCGAGAGCACTCTGGTGACCTACGTGTTGAGCTTCCAGCCGCGGTCTCTGCTCTTGGATGGTAGTTTTCACGAGCTCGAGGTGCGACTCTCGAAGTCGGCAGGGTTGGGGCGCGGCACGAAGCTCACGCACCGTCAGGGTTATTATGCGCCACGACCGTTCCGGCAATTGCACCCGCTAGAAAAGAAGCTGCTGACCGCAGACGCCGTGATGACTGCCGCGCCGCGCCGCGAGCTCGATATGGAAGTCCTGGTTGCAGCGTTCCAAGATAGCCCTCGGACCTACGTTCCGGTCATTGTCGAAATCGATGGCCAGAGCTTACTGGCGGGCCAGAGCACTGAGCGTCTAGAGGTCGAGATCTTTGCCTACGTCACCAATGAGCAAGGTGAGATGCGAGATTTCTTGACCTATCGGGCAGACTTCGATCTCGAGCAGGCACGATTGAGTCTCCAGGCGGGAGGTCTGAAGTTCTACGGCCACTTGGACCTCGACGCGGGGCAATATCGAGTGCGCGTTCTGGGTCGCAATGCCGAAACGGGGCGCACTTCCGTCTGGGCCGCTCCCCTCACGATCGCGGATCCTCTGGCCACTGAGCCCCGGCTGTTGCCACCTTTTTTCATCGAAGCGCCGGACACCTGGCTGCTGGTGCGTGAGGCGCCGACCAGTGACCGTGTGGTCTACCCCTTTCTCTGGAAAGGTGAGCCTTTTGTGCCGGCCGCGCGTCCAGTCGTGCGCCGCGAGACCGTGTCGGAGGTAGTTCTCGTCGCCTACGGTTTCGGAGAAGGGCCGGTGGATGCCGACATCCGAGTGTTGTCGGTCACCGGCCAGGCGCTGTCGGGAGGTCGGTTCGAGTTGCTCGACAGGGAGCCTGGCTTTGGTCGTACCTTGCTTCGCGGGCGTTTTGACTCAAGGGATCTACCGCTAGGCGAGTATCGATTGGAGACAACATTGAGCCAGCAGAGCGATGGGATCAGCGCCACGAGTGCCTGCCGGATTCTCGTGACAGAGTGAGCCCAAAACCCATTGACATCGCCTGCTTCTGCCTGCTAGCCTCCCCGATCCGCGGCGGCCGATGATCCGGTGGTCTGCGGGAGTTTTAGGCCCGTAGCTCAGATTGGTTAGAGCGCTACGTTGACATCGTAGAGGTCAGCGGTTCAAGTCCGCTCGGGCCTACCAGTCTTACTTTTTGACAGCGTTCCTTGTGAGAACATAAAGACGTGAGCTGCCGGTGTACCTCGGTGGCAAACGATAGGCGCTTAGCTCAGCTGGTTAGAGCGCTACCTTCACACGGTAGAGGTCAGCGGTTCAAGTCCGCTAGTGCCTACCAAGTTTGTCCTGACCCACCCATCTCCCGACTCCGGCAAAACTGATGAGCCCCTCCCCGGCTATTGCAGACCTGGTTGACCTGACGTTGCCCGATGGTTCCGTGCGCCAAGTGGCTGTCGGTACGACGCCGTTCGAGGTCGCGACGGGTATCGGGCCCGGCTTGGCGAAAGCGGCGATCGGTGCTGAGCTCGATGGCCAGCCGATCGATCTGCGCCTGCCCTTGACGCGCAGTGGTGCTTTTCGACTCTTCACGAGTAAGAACGCCGAGTCCGGAGATTTTGTACGGCATTCGGCCGAGCATGTCATGGCCGATGCGGTCAAACGGTTGTGGCCCGATGCGGAATACGATGCCGGGCGGCAAGACCACTCCGAGAAGTTTCAGTACGACTTTCGCTTTCCGCGGGCATTCACCGTTGAGGATCTCGAGCAGATCGAAGACAAGATGCGCGAGATCCTGGCCGAGAATGCAACCTTCGAGAGAATCGAAGTTACGCGCCAAGAGGCCCAGGATCTGTTCCGTGAGAGGGGAGAGACGCTCAAGGTTGCGCGTCTCGAAGACATCCCCGAGAGTGAGATCATCACCTTATATCGCCATGGCGAGTTCACGGATCTGTGCCGCGGCCCACATGTTCAAAACGTCGGCCAGATCGGTGCGGTCAAGCTGTTGGAAGCTTCGGCCGTCTACTGGAAGGGTGATGAGTCGAACGAGCGCCTGCAGCGGATCTTCGGAACCGCGTTCGGCTCGGCCAAGGAGCTCGCGGCCTATGACAAGCAGCGGGCCGAAGCCAATGCGCGAGATCATAGACGGCTCGGTCCCGAGCTCGATCTCTTCAGCTTTCATCCCGAGGCGCCGGCAAGCCCGTTTTTTCACCCCAAGGGTGGGCTGCTCTACAACGGTCTGGCAGATTTTGTGCGGGATCTCCAGAGCAAGGCTGGCTACGGAGAAGTTGTAACGCCACAGATTCTGGATGTCGACCTTTGGCATACGTCGGGTCACTACCAGAACTACCGCGACAACATGTACTTCACCGAGGTCGACGATCGGCAGTTCGCGGTCAAGCCGATGAATTGTCCGACCCACTGTTTGATCTTCGGAACTCAGCTGCGATCCTACCGAGATCTTCCGATTCGCTACTCAGATTTTGGTCGATTGCATCGTTACGAACGCAGCGGCGTCGTGTCGGGATTGACCCGGGTCCGAACGTTCGCCCAGGACGACGCCCACATCTTCTGTAGCGAGGAGCAAATCGAAGCGGAAGTTGTAGCGGCGACCGAGATGATCCTCACCATCTATCGAACTTTCGAGTTCGACGAGGTGTTGATCGAGCTTTCGACGCGGCCCGAGAAACGCCTGGGAACCGATGACGTTTGGGATCATGCCGAAGGGGCACTCGAGAAGGCGCTGCGTCACCTTGGAGCCGAGTACGAGATCAATGCTGGCGACGGAGCTTTTTACGGGCCGAAGATCGATTTTCAGGTGCGCGACGCCATCGGGCGCTCCTGGCAGCTCGGCACCATTCAACTCGACTATCAGCTGCCGGAGCGGTTCGGTCTCAAGTACATTGGGGCCGATGGTGACGAACATCGCCCGGTGATGCTTCATCGCGCCATGCTCGGCTCCCTCGAACGCTTCATCGGAATCTTGATCGAGCATACGTCGGGCGCTTTCCCGCTATGGCTGGCGCCAACCCAGGTGGTGGTTCTGCCAGTCTCCGAGAAGTTCTCCGACTACGGACACGACGTTGTCCGAGAGCTCGAAGGTGCTGGTTTGCGTGCCGAGTTGGATATCCGTAACGAGAAGCTTGGGTATAGAATTCGCGAAGCGCAGGTTCAGAAGGTACCCTATATGCTGGTGGTTGGTGGACGTGAGCAAGAGGCTGGAACCGTCAATGTCAGACGTCGTCAAGGCGCTGAGCTCGGTTCGCTCGAGGTCGCAGCTTTCATCGACCGGGCCCGTGGACTGATCGCGGAGCGAAGCAACGAGATTTAGGGTATCGAGAGACTTGCGGGGCCGGGCTAGGTTGACGAACAGCTCGGTCGAATCCACTGTAGAGAAGGAGTCAGTTCATTGCCTAAGCAAAAGACACATCGGGGTGCGGCGAAACGGTTCAAGGTCAGTGCCACGGGTAAGGTCCTGCGTCACCATTCGGAGACCAGCCACATCCTGACCAAGAAATCTCAGAAGCGGAAGCGTAAACTGCGTAAGGCGGCTCTGGTCTCGCCGGCCTTCGAACGGACAATCAAGCAGATGTTGAACTGAGTCGATCTTGGTTTTGACCGAGATCTGACGAGTCGAAGAAGCACCGTCCGGGAATACTCCGGGCGAAACCTGCCGCCGATGGGAGGACCTGTCCATCGGGGTGGAGACATGACCGCTCCCGATCGTGGAGCAGAAAACGAGGTTCAAGATGCCAAGAGTCAAACGGGGAACGAAGCGAGCCGATAAGCGCCGCAAGATTCTAAAGCTCGCCAAGGGATATTACGGAACAAGGTCCAGAGCCTACCGTATCGCCAAACAAGCGGTTGATCGCGCGCTCTCTTACGCTTATCGAGATCGTCGGCAACGCAAACGGCAGTTCCGGCGGCTGTGGATTACCCGGATCAACGCGGCAGCTCGCATTCATGGCTTGTCCTACAGTCGTCTCATCGACGGCCTGAAGAAGGCCGATTGTGGACTCGATCGCAAAATGTTGGCTGACCTCGCAGTGCGCGAGCCAGAAGCTTTTGCCAAAGTTGCACAGACGGCGAGCGAAGCCTTGGCCGAAGCACATTCGACGGCAGGCTGACTTGCTTGGGACAACTCCCATGGAACACTGCCCATGGAACACTGCCCATGACGACGTCGCTCACTGAGCTCCAGAGGCTGGCGGAGAAGTTCGAGACTGCGGCGTCCGAGATCCGAGATCGTGCGTCGTGGGAAGCTCTACGCCTCGAGTGGACGGGCCGTAAGCAGGGGCTCTTAAAGTCTCTTATGGGACGGATGAAAGATATCCTCCCGGAAGAGCGGCGCGACTACGGCCAAGGCGTCAATCGCCTCAAGGTGCGGGTTGAAGAACGTCTCGGAGAGCTGGGCCAAGGGCTGGCAGATGCCGAGCGCAAGGCCAAGCAAGGACAACGTGCTCTCGACGTTACCTTGCCTGGCCGTCGGCCAGAGATCGGCTCACTGCATCCGATCACAGTGGTCAACCGTGAGATCGAAGCGATTTTCACTGAACTAGGCTACAGCGTCGCTGACGGGCCCGAGGTCGAAGACGACTACCATAATTTCGAGGCGCTCAATTTTCCTCCCGGGCACCCAGCTCGTGAGATGCAGGACACGCTGTTCCTCGAGAACGGCATGTTGCTGCGGACCCACACGTCGCCGGTGCAGATTCGAACGATGCTGGCGCGGGAGAATCCTCCGATCCGGGTCATTTGTCCTGGTCGGGTCTATCGCAACGACAACGACCTGCGGCATTCGCCTATGTTCCATCAGGTAGAAGGTCTGGCTGTGGCCGAAGGCATTACTCTGGGGGATCTCAAGGGCACGCTCGAAGCGTTCGTCAAACGCTTGTTCTCGGCCGAGACCGGGATCCGTCTGCGGCCGAGCTTCTTTCCGTTCACTGAGCCCTCAGCGGAGGTTGACGTGACTTGCCCGTTCTGCGCTGGCGGTGGTTGTGCTGTCTGCTCTCAGACCGGTTGGATGGAGATTCTTGGCAGTGGCATGGTCGATCCGCGAGTTCTCGCTGGTTGTGGTATTGATCCCGACCGTTACAGCGGCTTCGCTTTTGGTCTCGGAATCGATCGAGTTGCGATGATCAAGTTCGGTATTCCCAATATCCGAATGCTGTTCGACAACGATGAGCGCTTACTGCGCCAGGTGCGGATCTGATGCTCTTTTCCCGAAATTGGATCAGCGACTACGTCGAGCTGCCAGACGATGCCCAAGATCTAGCGGATCGGTTGACCGCTGCTGGCTTGGCGGTTGATGGCATAGAGCATGTTGATGACGATGTCTTGTTGGATGTCGACATCACAACCAACCGCCCTGACTGCATGAACCACTTCGGCCTGGCACGAGAGTTGTCGGTCCTGACCGGCAAGGCCTTGCAGCCTCCCGAGATCCGACTCGAGCCCGCTCAGGAGATGGCTTCGTCGGCGGTGGAATTAATGATCGAAGACACTGAGCTGTGTCCACGGTATTCCGCCTTAGTCTTGCGTGGCGTTACTGTCGGCCCTAGTCCGCCTTGGTTGGTGAAGCGGCTCGAAGCGATCGGTGCCCGTCCGATCAACAATGTGGTTGACGTCACCAACTTCGTGTTGTGGGAGACCGGTCAGCCGCTGCATGCCTTCGATCTGGATCGACTGGCGGGAGCGGGTGCAGCCGGGCCGGCTCAGGTGCGAGTGCGGAGAGCGAACGACGGCGAGATATTGAGAACTTTGGATGGAGAGACCCGAGAGCTCGATCCGTCGATCCTGGTGATCGCCGATGCTGAGGGGGCGGTCGCTCTGGGCGGCGTCATGGGTGGATTTGATTCCGAAGTCACGGACAAGACCCGTAATATCTTGCTGGAGAGCGCTCACTTCGATCCTAAGATTATTCAGAAAGGTAGCAAGAAGCTCGGGCTTCATACCGATGCCAGCCACCGCTTTGAACGCGGCGCTGATCCCGAAGCCTGTCTGTGGGCAGCCCACCGAGCGGCGACGCTCATCGTCCAAGAGGCTGGTGGCGAAGTGTTGGCCGGTGAGTTGGACGATAAGCTCTTGCGCAGCGATTGGCCCCATGTGCTGGAGCTCGATCTCGACAAGCTGAATCGCTTTGGCGGCCTCGAAATCGATGCGCCGGAGGCCGAATCGATCCTCAGCGGCCTAGGCTTCGATCTCCAGCCACTGGCCGAGCCGCAAACCGAGCCTGTAGCCGCGACTTGGCGGGTGACTGTGCCCTCCTGGCGCAGCTATGATTTTGAGAACCCTCGCGTCGCCGACCTCTACGAGGAAGTGTTGCGGAGTCATGGGTTCGACGATATCCCGAGCACGCTACCGCAAATCGGTGGCGCCGATGCATCTGCGCGCTACGAACACCTGCGGGCACGGAAAGTCCGCGACCATCTGGTGGCGTGTGGCTACGCGGAAGCGATCAACTTCGCCTTCACAGATCGTGCAGCGGACTTGGCCTTGCCAAGCCT
>JAJCXQ010000054.1 GCA_029263355.1 Acidobacteriota bacterium
AACTGTTATTGACGTTTTCGAGCAAGGCCGTGTCGCCGTTGGCTACATCAACGAAGAAGACATGTTCGGTATTGTCATCAGTTCCTTGAATCGGTACGGCGACGAACCGTTGCGGCGACGGATTTTTGCCTTCCGGAGCGAAAGTCGGGAACAGATTCAAGGAGCTTTCGCGTACCGGGATTCGGCTGGCGAGTTCCAAATCTAGGTCGAAGTAGCGCATCGAGCCATCGGCGCCATCGACAATCAAGAAGGCGATCGTCTCTTCATCGCCTGATTGCAGTTCCGCCGCCGTCACCTGTCCAGAGAGCGCCGGCAGATTCGCGACGGGGGTCGTCGTCGGATCGATCTGCAGCTTCGCCAGGCCGTCGAAGAAGAGGGCGCGTCCGGTCGTGGCATGGTACAGGTAAGCGCCTTCCGTGCGCCCGCTGTTACCGCGCTTCATCAACAGTGCAAAATGGCCGTCCGGCGATGCGATCGTGGCGAAGGGTCTATTGATGACGGTGCTGACGCGCCCGAAGGTTGCGCCCTTGCCTAGCTGTTCGAAGTAGGCGACATAGCCGGTACTGGTCTCAACGAAGAATGCGGATCTGGCGTTGCGGTTAGCATCGTAGATGGGCCGAAGAAAGATCTCGTTGGTGGCGGCAGCTTGACTCTGCGGGCGGCCGATGTCCTGAAACAGGTTCTGGGCTAGGCGCCGGGATCGTCCTCTCAAAGGATCGCGTCGCAGTTGGTCGATGCGGGCGATGCCGCCGTTACGGAGGTCGAGAACGAAGAAACTGTCGGTACCGGTGCTGGCGCCTCGAGGAATTGCCACCACTGACGCGTTGTTGGTCCCTTGGGTCCAAGCGGGGGACAAAGTCAACGCACATCCCAACATCCAAAAACTCAAGCGCAAGCCGATCCAGCGCAGTGCGTGGTGAGGGCTCTGAAACACAGGATTTTGAATTTGAGGGAGCGTGGCATGTTCATCGAACATCACGTACTAGAACTACTACGTTCCGCCAGTGAGATCAAGGTGCAAGCGCCGGGGCGTGTGTACAAAGCCCTTGCAACCGTGGCTTTGCGGCAGTTTCGTTTTATACTCTTGATATGTCGAGTGGCTGCGGAATTTGATGACTTTCTTTCCGCCAGTGATCGATATGCTTAAGGTGTTCGGCAACAAGTGTCCTCGCAGAGATTCATGACGAATCAGGGGGCGCTAAGCTGAGCTACCGATCATCCCGGACTTCCAGTGACCGAGACTCGAGGTTTTCCAGTGACTGAGACAAACGAGCCGAGCTACTACGAAATCGCTTTGACCAACCGCCAGGTACTGGTTTCGTTCGTGGTGCTCTTGACCTGTGTGTTAGCCGCTTTTGTTAGCGGTGTGTGGGTCGGACGCAAGGGTACGAACCCGCTTCCGACCGAAGCTGGCCAGCTTGCTTCAACCGAATCTGAAACGAGCGAGTTTGATCAACTCGACGAGTTCAAGTTTTTCTCGGACCAGGAGAAGGAGGCTGCAGCGAATAGTGGCGCGTCAATGAACGATGGTGCTTCAGCGAACGGCGGGGCTGCTGAAAGCGGTAGTGGGGTTCGGGAGTTGGCCGAACCCAGCCCACCACCCCCGGCGCAGCCCAAAACGGTTCCGCCACCTGTCCAGCGTCAGCCTGCTCCACCACCGCCGAGAGAGGTCACCGCCAGCCCTCCCCCGCCGCGGGCAGCCAGTCCACCACCGCCGCAAGCCGTCACTCGGCAGGCCCCGGCAGCCGGGACACCGAAAGAAGGGCTTGTGATCCAAGTCCTTTCAACACGCGACGAAGCACGGGCGAACCGTGTCCTGACGCAGCTGCGGCAGGGTGGGTACCCAGCTTTCTTGTCTCCGGTCAAAGTGGGGACCCAGGTCAACTACCGGGTCCGGGTAGGGCCCTATCAGGAGCGCCCGCCGGCGGTGAAGGCAGCCGGTGAGGTCAATCGCAAGTACAAGCTAGATACCTGGATCACCGCGGCGAGTAACTGAAGTCCCGCTAGATACAGTGTGAAGATCTCTGCGACTTGGCGGGAGTCAGCGGTGAGCGCGTCGTTGGCGATCGGCGGCGGGGTGCTGTGGAGCTCGTGTTTTGGCGAGCACCCTGCGCTCTGGCTGCCATGGGTAGCATTGGTTCCGCTCTTCCTGTTGGTGGGGCGCCGGTATGCTGCACTCTGGGGAGTCGTCTACGGCGTCGTGCTGTGGCTGTGCTCGATGTATTGGATCGCCGATACCCTGGGTTCTTACGGAGGCTTGAGCCCGGCGCTCGCGGTGGTGGCGCAAGGTCTTCTGGCGCTTTATTTGAGTTTCGACCAGATTATTTTCTTGGTGCTCGGTGGCTTTTTCTGGCGGCGAGCCGGCAGGGTATCCGCAGGCACGGGGTCCGCGAGCACGGTCTTCTTGCGAGCCATCCCCATGTCTGTCTGGGCTATCCCGGCTTTGTGGGTGGCGATCGAATGGGCGCGCGGCGTCGGCTTCGGGCGTTTTCCGTGGAACTTGGCGGCCTATGCTTGGGTCGATTGGCCCGGCGCCTTGCCTTTGGCTGCCTGGATGGGTCCTTTCGGAGTGTCGTTTCTCCTTGCATTCTCCAATGCCTGTGTTGCTGAATCCTGGCGTCGTCGTCGATGGGAGCCGGCCGTTGTCGGCATCTTGTCGGCGTTGACGTTGTTGGTGCTCGCTGGACGATTCAGCCATGGGGTCGCCGTGGATCACGCGGGTCGCGGCGATCAACCCGGGCGAATCGAAGCGCGCGAGGTGCGAGTCATTCAGCCCAACAATGCCATCGTCCAGAGCTGGGAGGCGAGCTGGGAGGGCTATCTGCGGTTGATCGAAATGTCCGAAGCCGAGTGTGTCGAACCACGACTGCCGGGGGAGCGCCTGTTGTTGGTCTGGCCTGAAAGCGCCGCCTGGCCACATAGCCACCGAACCTCTGAGCGCCTGCGCCAGGACGTTGCTCGCTTGACCGAGCAGGGCTGTGACGTGGTGCTCGGATCTCAGATCAACGAAGGCGACAAGGCCTTCAACGCAGTGCTATTGGTGACAGATGCCGGCCCCGCAGGCGTGTATTCGAAGCGCAAATTGGTGCCCTGGGGCGAGTACATCCCATTAGCGGACGTTTTACCCTTCATGGGCAAGGTGGCGCGCAACGCCGGCAGCTTTACCCCCGGCTCATCGTTGGGTCTGATGCCTTGGGGTGCAGAGCGTCTCGGCGTGGCGATTTGTTACGAGGTGATTTTTCCTGCTGCTGTGGCCGAGCAGGTGGCGGCGGGAGCGACCTTGTTGGTGAACACCACCAACGATGCTTGGTATGGAGATACCTGGGCGCCACACCAACACTTTCGTGCCGCTCGTTTCCGCGCCGCCGAAAATCGTCGGCCGATGATCCGCGCCGCCTTGACCGGTATTTCAGGTCTGATCAATCGTCGTGGCAATGTCACCGGTGTGCTTGCAGTTGGCGAGCGGGGGGTACTCGCTGCTCGCATCCACGGCTCCCGGGAGCTGACACCCTACAGCCGCGCGCCCTGGCTGGTGCCGGTGGCGTGTGCGCTGTTGACGGCATTGGCGATCGCGATCAGTTGGCGTCGAAGCGGCTGAACCATGAGATCAGAGGCTTCCTGGCTGGCGGCAAGCCATCGCAGTGGCAACGATCCGACCACGGCGAGTAGAATGCCGTGTGTCGCTGGCGGTTCGCCTCGGCGCATAAACTCAATATCTCTCGAAGGACGTACCGCGATGATTCCGCAGAATTTCTCAGAGCGATTCGATCGTTTGGAAGCCCAGCTCACTCATCTCCGGGGGTATCTTTGACCGCTCTAATGTAGAGCAAGAACTGGCGGATCTCGATCGCGAGATGCAGGCGCCAGACTTCTGGGACGATCCGAAAACGAGCGCGCCGTTGCTCCGCAAGCGTCGCGGAGTGGAACGTCAGCGTGACACGTTGTTGCAATTGCGCCGCGATGCTGACGACCTCGTCGGCTGGCGCGAGTTGCTAGCGGAAGGCGAGGGTGACGAAGAGGCAGTCTCCTTCGTCGAGGGGCTGGAGGAGAAGCTCGGCAAACTCGAGTTCGAGCTCATGCTGTCGGAGCCGGAAGATGCACTGAACGCGCTGGTTTCCATCCATCCGGGAGCAGGTGGCACCGAGTCGCAGGATTGGGCGGAAATGCTCCTGCGTATGTATCTCCGGTATTGTGAGTCTCACGGATTCCAAATCGACTTGATCGAACGCCAAGACGGCGAGGAGGCAGGACTGAAGAGCGCCACCTTCGCGGTGCGGGGCGAGTATGCCTATGGCTACCTGCAGAGTGAGCGCGGGGTACATCGATTGGTCCGGATCAGTCCCTACGATGCCGCCAGTCGGCGCCACACATCGTTCGCTTCAGTGGACGTCTATCCGGAGATCGACGATACGGTAGAGATCGAGATTCTCGACAAGGACTTGCGTATCGACACCTTTCGTTCTTCCGGCGCCGGTGGTCAGCACGTCAATCGCACCGACTCCGCCGTTCGTATGACCCATCTGCCGACAGGTATCGTCGTCAGCTGCCAGAACGAGCGCAGTCAGATCAAGAACCGCGCTACGGCGATGAAGGTCATGCGTTCGAGACTCTATGATCTCGAGATGAAGAAGCGTGCCGAGGAACAGGCCAAGCGCGAGGATGCCAAAATGGAGAACGCCTGGGGCAGCCAGATCCGTTCCTATGTTCTGCACCCCTACCGCATGGTGAAGGATCACCGCACCAAGGTCGAAGTTGGTGATGCGGACTCGGTGCTCGACGGCGCGCTCGACGTGTTCATCGAGGCCTGGCTACGTGAAGGTATGAAAAACCGTGAGTAGTAGACCCTTGGCGATCGACTTCGTGTCGCCGCTACCACCGGTCCGTTCTGGGATTGCGGACTATAGCGCCGACCTGTTACCGCATTTGGCGGAACTGTGCGACTTGCGCCTAGTGCGACTGAGCGGTCAGGAAGTGGAGGCGGATACCGAGGCGCGCTGGCAATGGGTGGAGCCCGACCAGCTGGGCGAGAGTGGTCGCTTGCCGGTCTATCAGATGGGGAACAACCATTACCATGGTGAAGTTTACGACCTGGCCATGGGACGGCCTGGCGTTCTGACCCTTCATGACCTGGTGCTCCATCATTTCCTGATCGAGCGCACTGTCAAGCTCGGGAATTTCGACGCCTACCGCGGGCAATTGCTGCGGGACCATGGCTGGATCGGTGAGGCCGCGGCGATGCCGATGCGTTGGCCGGGAGGGTCGGGGATGGCGTCACAATTCGCTCTGCCGGCGCACCGCAGCCTGGTCAGTCGTCAGCAGGGAATTTTGTTGCACAGCGACTGGGCCGCGGAGTGGCTAGCTGAAGAGATTCCCGAGTTGCGGGTGCGATCGATTCCGATGGGAGTGCCCGTCGGCTCACGGGCCGATGCCGCCGCAGGTCGAGCCTTCCGCCGTCAGCATGGCTTGCCGCTCGATAAACCGCTGCTTGGGTCGTTCGGGTTTCAGACCCCGATGAAGCGTACCGACGTGGTGATCTCCACTCTGGCGTCGCCGGAGCTCGCCGGGGTTCATCTGATGGTGGCCGGTGAGGTCGCGTCGATTCTGGAGCTCGAAAAGAGGGCCGCCGAGGCGGGGGTGAGCGACCGCGTCCATCTTTTGGGCTTCCTGCCGTTCGATCAATTCGAGGCGGCTATTGCCGCCGCCGATGTATGCCTCAACTTGCGTTATCCCACTGCAGGCGAGACTTCAGCGTCGCTACTCCGTATTATGGCGATCGGGCGACCAGCGGTAGTGTCCGACTATGCCCAGTCAGCGGAGCTCCCGGACCATGGTGTGGTCAAGGTCCCGGTAGGAGAAGGCGAATCGGAAGTACTGATCAGGGAGTTGGCTGGACTGTTGAGCGACCCAGATCGTCTGACGGAGCTCGGAGAGGCTGCTCGTCGCCATGTCGCGACCAACCATCTTCCGCAAGCGGCTGCTCGTGCCGTCGTCGAGGCTTGCCTGGAATGGCGCGATCAGCCGTTTCGCCAACTCGGCGCGGCAGATCCTGGACCCCCGAGCAGCATGGCCTGGAAGGATCTTCCTGGAGAGCTCGAGGTTCAAGGCGCCGAGGTTCCTTGGCCGGCAGGAGAGCGACGCAAGCTCCGCATCCGGTTCGCCAATCGCAGTGTCGCCCGGTGGCTAGCGGGGGAGCGCCTCAACGGCGGGGTCGCAATCGAAGTGCAAGTTTTGGTCAACGGCCAGAACCTGCGTGCCGATCATCGCTGGATTGGTCTGCCGGTTGATCTCGACCCAGGGGAAGAGTTCATCTTCAACTTCGAGCTCCGGCGTCCATTGGGGCCGGTGCGCTTGCGTGTCCTGCCACATGTTTTGGGTTTCACCAGTTTTCCAGACTTGGGTGGACCGGTTTGGGACTCCGAGCTTTAGGGCACTAGGTTTTGACAGCACCACCAACGACGGAACCTTCGCGTTTGCAAGACGCCGCCGTCGGAAACCCCACTGTCCCACACACGGCCTTCGGGCGTGCCGTCTTCGAGCGCGGCCCCTGGGCCCTGCTCGCGGCCCTACTGGCTGCTCTCGTGATCAGCTCGATGTTCTACGATCGAGCCGGCTGGCCGGGTTACCTGCCGGGCGAAGCAACCTATCTGATGCAGGCTAGAAGCCTCGCCGAAGATTTCGATTTGGCTTATAGCAGGGCTGACTACGATCGGATGTTGCTGGAGACCGGCAATCCTACCGATCTGTCCCTGGTATCGGCCAATGACGGTCGCCGCATCACCTTCGATCGGCCCTTTCCCTATGCCCTCTACCTGGCGCCTTTCATCAAGCTGTGGCCAGGACACGGTTTCGCGCTCGCCAACGCGCTGCTGTTGAGTCTGGTCAGCGCCTTTGCAGCGCGAACGTTCGAGCGGCGGATCGGGTCATGGAGCGCCTTGTGGGTCGCGATTCTGATTTTTGGCTCCGTACTCTTCGTTTATGTCTTCTTGGCGACCGGAGACTTGTTCCTATTCGCCGTGACGTTGTCCGCCTTTTGTTTGATCACCGGCGAAACTGAAGGTGATCCGAACCTGGTGACGTCACGACCATCGGGCCAGAAAGCCAAGGGCAGGGAGGGAGCTCCAGCCGAATCGTCCCGAGATTTGCGTCGATGGTTGTTTGCCGGGGTCTTGTTGGCGATTCCAGTCGCCACCGAACCGCTGTATGGGGTGCTTTTTGCTGCCGCAGTATTCACTCGCCGACAACGAAGCTCTGCACTGCGGCCGGCGCTGATCGTTGGTTTCCTGATCAGCTACGTCACACAATTTGTCGTCGGCTGGTGGGCCGGTGGCGGCCCTGAGATCCTTGGCGCAGCACATTTCCGATTCACTCCTGAGACCGGTTTCCCGGCGGTCGACTTCACCGTCGGCGAGTGGCAGCAGACCGTCCGTCGATTGAGTGCTTTTCATTGGGACGAGGCACCCCGTTTCGCCTGGGGAGTCGATGTTCGGTTATGGGGCTGGGACGCCCTCTATCTGTTGCTTGGACGTTCGATTGGCCTGGTGCCTTACTTCGCGCCTTTGCTGCTCCTTGCCGCCTCATCGCGGGTGGGCCAGCGTCGACCGTTGGTGCTTGCAGCTGCGGGTTGGGCCGTCGGAATCGTGATCTTGCATCCTTTCAACATCTACGGCGGAGAAGGCGCGGTTGCCAACCGGTGGTTCTTGCCGGTCTACGGCGCGCTGTGGACTCTGGTGGCGACGACGGGCCGGAAGACAAGGTTGGCGGCTGCGGCGGCGGTGTTGTTGGCGGCGCCTTTCATGTGGCAGTTGTGGTTTTCTCCTTGGCGTTACCCGATCGAGGGTGATCAGGGGTACCGCCACGTCACCCGGATAGCGCAGCGGTTGTTACCCTACGAAACCAGCCAGCGCTGGATGCCCGCTGGTGACATGGCTGATCACAACGGCTTGATGGTGAAATTTCTCAACCCTCATGGCTGGGCCGAGACATTACACGGTCGCCTAGTTTTTGATGCTTCGGGGCCGTTAGATCTGCTGATCGGATCGATGCAACCGTTGGATATGCTTCGCCTCGACTTTGGCCAGGACACGTCCGGCGAGATCGAGGTTTCGGGAGGGCAGCTCGCGGAGCGCGTGCTGCAAGCGAACGGAGGTATCTCGTTCCGTATCGAGCCCCGGAGTTGGTGGCGGCACCACCCCATGTGGTGGAGCCCGCAACCGCAGTGGATTTACCGTCTGACCCTCGAGCTCCAACCCGAGGACCAGCAGGTCACAGACCAACAGACCGAATCGAACCGATCACTCAGTTTCCAACTTTATGGTGAGCAATTCGAGGCACCGTAAGTCCGAATTGTCACCATCGCACCGCGAGGTGGACACCGCGAGCAGGCACTGGAGAGCTTATGACTGACCCGCAACTGACCAGTTGGATCATCGAGATTAGAGGCCGTTTGAACTCACCGCCCAGTCAGCGCTTGCCGCCGACCGACGCTCGTCAGGCGGCAGTTCTGGTGCCGCTCTACGTCGACGCCGGCGAGCTTTGGACAATTTTGACCCAGCGTACCGAGAACCTACCGCATCACAAAGGCCAGATCGCGTTTCCTGGCGGTAGTCTCGATCCTGGCGAAGAGTCCTGGGCCGCTGCTGTTCGCGAGACCGAAGAAGAGATCGGTATCGATCGCAACAGAATTCTTCAACTCGGGACTCTCGACGAGGCTCAGACGCCGAGCGGTTTTCGAATTGTTCCATGTGTCGGTGCGGTGCCTTTCCCTGTTGAGACTCGTCCCAACGAAGGCGAAATCGAGGATATTTTTGCGGTCCCACTCAGTGCGGTCGCCAATCCCACCGCCGTCGAAGATCGCGTTGTTCTATTCGACGGCCAAGAGCGTGAGCTGCGGATTTATCATATCGGCCGTCGTCAAGTTTGGGGCTTGACGGCTCGTATCCTGCAGAATCTCCTGCAACGGCTAGGTATGGAGCAAGTTGAAGGGCCGCCGAACTGATCTGCCACAGGACGCGATCCGGTTCTGAACCGTAAGCCCAGCTGGACAAACTCGCCGACCCCAAGGTGAAACAGCTGAGATGAAATCGGCGATTCGATTCCTCGAGAAGGTCCTCGTGCGCCCCGACCTGGAGCTCTATTTGGCGTTCTTGGCGGTCGCAGTTTGCGCGCCGTCGCTGTGGCTTGGTTTACAAGTTGACGACTTGGTACATCGAGCTGCGATTCTGGGCGTTGAAGAATTTCCGGAAGTTCAGCGTTCGCCGCTCGAGATGTTTTCCTTTGTCAGCGGTGATCCGGCGGAAAATTTTCATGCGGTTGACGCCGGCCTGTGGCCTTGGTGGTCGGCGACCGATCTGCGCCTGAATCTGTGGCGACCGTTGACCGGCGCCACCCACGGCTTGGACTATCTGCTGTGGCCCGATTCGCCGTTCATGATGCATGTCCACTCTCTGGCCTGGCTAGCCCTCGGAGTCGTGGTGGCAACACGCTTGTATCGGCGTTTGTTACCAAATCCCGTTTTGGCTGGACTGGCGGCGCTGCTCTTCGCCTTCGATGACGTGCATGGTTGGGCCGCCGCTTGGTTGGCCAACCGCAACGCGATCATCGCCGCAGTTTTCGCCATGTTGGCGCTCATTGCCTACGATCGTTGGCGTCGCGACGGCTGGGGTCCTGGCGCGGTGTGGACGCCAGGGTTGATGTTGCTTGGCCTGCTATCCAATGAAGGCGCTGTCGCTACGGGCGCCTATCTTCTGGCGTATGCATTGTTCCTCGATCGCGGCTCGTTGCGTCGTCGGATGATGGCCTTGGCTCCGGCAGCGACGACCGGTGTCGTCTGGTGGCTGATCTACAGGCTCAAGGGTTATGGTGCAGCTGGCTCTGGGGTCTATATTGATCCCGGCAGGTCGCCCTTAGACTTCGCCGCCGCCATGGTCGACCGAATGCCGTCTTTGCTGCGAGGGCTGCTCGCTTGGCCTCCCGCAGAGATCAATCTGCTGTTCGTTGGTTCGATGCAGCCTGTGGTTTGGTGGCTGTCGCTCGGATTGGCGGCACTCTTTGCTGCCGGGGTCTGGGCACTGTTGCGTTTCACGAATACGGCCCGTTTTTTTGCCCTTGGCATGGTGCTATCCCTGGTTCCGGCTTGTGCGACTTTCCCGGCCAATCGCCTGCTCCTGATGGCCAGCATCGGTGGGCTTGCCTTGGTCGCCCAACTGTTGATCGAGTGCTGGCGTATCGCTCGAGACTCGAGCCGTTGGCGTTGGCCAGCCCGCGGCGCGGTCGTTTTCCTGGTCCTCGTCCATGTCGTCATTGCCCCTCTCAGTATCTGGGGGGCCGTGGCCAATATCAGGGCGATTGGCTCAATTGTCGAACATGCGGCGGACAGCCTTCCGAGCGATGAGCAAGTGTCGGAGCAGCAGTTGGTGATCGTCAACACACCGACGGTCTTCGTGTCGTCCTTCGGTCCAGTGATCCAAGCCCAGAAGGGCGTGCGGGGTCCGGCAAGATCTTTGGTTCTGGGCTCGAGCGTCTTCTCCATGACCGTCGAACGGCTGGACGAGAGCACACTTTCCCTTCGTCCCCGTACCGGCTACCTAGCTCCAGTGGGTACTCCGCCTCCAGGAGTGCCCGCCCCCAAGGCTTCTCCCGCCTACATGTTCCAGATGCTCGATCATCTAT
This sequence comes from Acidobacteriota bacterium, assembly GCA_029263355.1. GTDB lineage: Bacteria > Acidobacteriota > Thermoanaerobaculia > Multivoradales > J023 > JAAELT01. Next base: position 10,669 of record JAJCXQ010000054.1, read on the forward strand.
TTCGTGACATCAAAAGGGATCCTTTCGAAGTCGGCGATCGGCTCGAACTCACCGACCTCACGATCGAGATTCGCGCCGTCGAAGATGGTCGCCCGATGGATGTCCGATTCCGCTTTGCGCAACCGCTCGAAGACCCCAGTCTGCGCTGGGTGCGATGGGACAACGGGATTTACGTGCCCTTCGAGTTGCCCACGGTTGGTGAATCGGTGGTGTTGAGATCCCGTATCGTCCTGCCTGATGCGTGATATCGACGGGCGTGTCAGCTAGGGACTTTGTGCTTAAGGTCCACTTCGAGCTGGCGAACGGTGCGCTCACTGGCCTCGAGGGCGCCTTCGAGGTAGCCGTTGTTGCGGAGACCATCATCAGCGGTCTCGGATCCGGACCAAAGCAGGCATTGATCCCATGAGATCTCGGGCGATTCACCCGGCCACAGGACCGAATGAGCGACTTGGGGCTCGTGGTCGGCTGGGGTGGCGGTCAAAGGATCGAAGGCCCAATCCTTGATCAAGACCTCTCGGGGTTGCGCCGCTCGGTGGCCGAACAATTTTTCGAGCTGGCTAATGGCAGCTTCTTTCAGCGCACCGTCTCGGTTTTCTCGAGTGCTTGGTGGTACGCCGACGAAACCGAACAAGGCCGCAGGACCACCGGTCTGTGGCGAGGCATCATGGATCTCGCCGAGGGGGCCACGGTAGCTGATGGCGTCGCCGGAGAGTCCATCATGGCGCCAGAAGGGTTCGTCGTAGAGCGCAACCAGCTTGGCATGCCCGGCCATCCAAGTCGGCGTTCGACGGAGTGCTTCACTGTTTGCGGGCGGTAGCTCAGGTGAGAACACGATCGAGTCCACCGCCAATCGCGGCGGTAGAGCGATGACGACTCGCCCACTATCGATGATCGTGTCGTGTCCATCACGCAGGAGTGTTGTGCGCAGGCCGTTGTTGTGTTGCTCGATGCGGGTCGCCCTGGAACGACACTGCACGGTGTCCTTGGGAATCCGGTCGGCGAGAGAATGGATGATCCTGGCGATGCCACCCTCGAGTCGAAAGGATCCAGCCATCGAAACACCGTCCAGCCCGCGCAGGACCTTCCCTGTCTCGTTTTCGTAGAGTGCTTCCCCCGAACTTGGCTGCTCAAAAACCTCGAGTTCGAGCCCCAACGTTTGCACCAGTGTTTCGATCCGGCGCTGGCCAGGCCAGAACCATGTCGGCCCGAGATCGAAGGCGGCGTCACTGCTGTGTTCACTGGTCTGCGACAGAATGCGTCCGCCGAGCCGATCCCTAGCCTCGACCAAGGTCACGTCCACACCACGCTGGTGCAGGGTGTAGGCTGTATGCAGGCCGCTCAGCCCGCCGCCGATGATCAATATGTTTGTCTTCATTGTTGAAGGTCCTCATCCATTCAATGAAGATAAACAAGGTTCGGTGACTGTCCGCTTAGACCCTGGATGATGGCGGGTCCGCTACGACCACCCCGACAGGTCACCAGATTCGAAGCCGTCCGCGAAGATCGGTCCTGGTCCGTCGAGGTGGTAGAGGGTCGAGCCGTTGGTGAGGTAAATCTCACCGTCGACGCCCTCGCCATAGCTGGTGATGGCCGGCAGCGAGATTTGCAGCAGCTCACTGGTCCACACCCCGGCATCCTCGCTCGCCGCCCACAGCTTGCCGGTGCACCAATCGCCGTAAACGTAATAACCCTGGAACCCCGAGATTCGGCTGCCACGATAGACATAGCCACCGGTGATCGAGCAGTCGCCGACGCTGTGGTCGTATTCGATGATCGGCGGCGTGAAGCTCGCGTCAGAGCACGATTGAGTGCCGGCCGGACAGTCGGGATCGAGGGGGTCGGGATCGAAGCAGAAGGTGCCTTCCATGACCTTCCAACCATAGTTCTCGCCACCGGTGCTGGCGGTGGGTTGGAAGCTGACTTCCTCGCGCTGGAATTGGCCGACATCAGAGATGAAGAGGTCACCGTTCAGACGATCAAAGGAGAAGCGCCAAGGATTGCGGAAGCCGATCGCCCACACTTCGTCCGGCGGGTCCCCGGCGCCGAAGAAAGGATTGTCCATCGGAATGCCATGGAACGGCGGCACGCCGACGTTTTGGTCGACATCAATGCGCAGCATTTTGCCCTGCAGCAACGATAGATTCTGGGCACGGCAGTCAGGATCTTGCTGTTGTCCACCGTCGCCGATAGCGAAGTAGAGGTAGCCGTCCGGCCCAAATTGCAACTGGCCGCCATAGTGGCCGCCGAAGTGGGGAATGGTCATCAGGATCACGCCGCTGCTCGGATCGGCTAGATTCGGATTTCCGCTCATGACCTCGTAGCGTGCGATCACCGGATCGTCGACCGTGTCGGAATAGAAGACAAAGAAGAAACCGTTGGTGGCGTAGTCGGGATGGAACGCAATGCTCAGTAAGCCCTGCTCGAAACCCGAACCCACCAGCGCGGTAAGGTCGAGAAACGGCGTCGGCAACACTTGCGCGCCATCGAAGATCCGCACCTGGCCGGATTGGTGGCTCAGAAACAGGCGTTCGTCGCCGGCATGGGTGATGGCCACCAGATTACTGAGACCGGGAACAAGCTCGACCAGCTCGAGATCGGTGAGGTCAATCGTGCCGGCCAACGCTGGACCGGGAACGCTAAAGGCGAGGGTCGAAGAGAGCGCCAGGGGGCAGGCAGCTCGCAGGAGGCAAGTTCTAAGTCTGGTCATCTCACACCTCAGATGCGCAGCGATTGGGGGTTGTGGTGAGAACCCGGGGAGTTTAGCAGGCGTGGCCGGTAGCTCCAGTAGGCGAGCCGGTTGTTCAAAGTCTCGGGATCGGGTCCAGGATCTCGCCTTCAGAGCCGATTCTGGGGTAGGGAATGTCCTTGCGTCGACAGTATTCGGCCAAACGCTTGTAACCCCACTCGAACAGCAGGCGTTGGCAGGTGGCGTCGTCGAGGCGCGGTATGTCGTACAGGCCGGCGGCTTCCCGTTGACGCTGAGCCTCGTAGAGGATCACCGCCGCGGCGACAGAGACGTTGAGCGACGGTACGGCGCCAAGTACCGGGATGATGATCGAGCCATCAACCAAGTCTTCGGCCTCGGCGCTGACGCCCTCCTTCTCGGTGCCCAGCAGAATCGCTGTCGGCAAGGTGAAGTCGACGGCGCGGAAGTCGCGGGCGTCGGGTGTCAGGTGAGCGGCGAGGATCCGAAAGCCGCGTGACCGTAAGGCGCCCACCGCCTCTTCGGTGGTCGAGTGTAAGCGAATTGGGACGTAACGGCCGGTGCCGCCGGCACTTGATCTGCGGGCCTTGAAGGATTCCGTCGGCGTGACCCCATGGACTTCGAAGACCCCCACCGCATCGCAGGTGCGGATCACCGCAGAGACGTTGTGCGGCTTGCGTAGATCATCCATCAACACCGTGAGATCGGGCTGCCGACGGTCGAGAATAGTGCGCAGGCGGGTGTAGCGAGCAGGCGTCATGGCGGCGATCCTAGCAGGCGGGGCAAAGTCAAACCGCGCTGATTGCGGCCCGCTGCTTCTGCATTAATTTGCTAGATCGTCCTCTAGGGAGGACGTTTTAGCCCTGAGAACCGGCAGATCGGCCCGGAAACCGCTTGCCAAGATCCGGTACAGGAATGCAGGTAAGTCGGTCGAGCGTTGTGGGCTGCGCTCGGCCTGCGTGACTCGCAGGATCGGCATCAAGCTGCGTAAGTTAAGGTTGATCAACGGTTTATCCAGGGCATTGATCGTGCCGGCTCAAACATCCTCGGCCGTGCTCGCTCCACACGCTCGACCTTACTGGCTCGAAGACACTGCTCTGGACGCGATCTAGCAACGTCTGGCACAGCCCTTGCTCTATAGATCGGTGGACAAACGAAAGGAGGTCCGCAATGAACATCTTCCTAATGAAGACGAAACACATAGCAAGCCTTACCACCGCTTTCTTACTGACCGCCTCCGCAGCCTCCGCCGATCCCACCGCGATCACCAAGAGGATCCGTGAGGTACCCAACTATCCGGTCGAGGTGGAGATCTGGACCGATCGAGGTGACGATTCCCGCTACTGCGCGGGGGAGTCGATCGAGATCTTCTTTCGTACCAACGTCGACGCCTACGTGGCGATCTACGATATCGATACCACGGGCCGCACCCACAAGCTCTTTCCCACCCGCCACGCCCATGACAACTTTGTTCGCGGCGGTGAGGTGAATCGGGTGCCGTCTCGTTACGGCTTCCACTTCGAGGTCGAGGGGCCGAGCGGCTGGGAGACGCTGAGAGCCGTTGCCGCCACCGATCGACGGGATCTGTACGACCTCACTGAGCCACGGCGGAACTACGGTCGGTTCGATGACTATCGGAGTCGCAAACCTGCAAGCTATGGCGACGAGCCAAGGGCCTTGCCACGGAAGCTCCGCGAGGTGCCCGACGGGCCGCCGAGAGAGCCGGAAGTGGCGATTGCCGAGGCCCGGCACTACGTTCGCGATAGCAACCGTTGCCGGACTCGGGCCCCACGCCCCTGGTGGTACCGGCGCTGAGTCGACCTAGACAAGATAACGCGCAACAAGAAAGGCCGCCGATTCTCGGCGGCCTTTCTTTTGGGACCCGGAGCCGAAGAGTCAATCTAGGAGAGGTGACACACGTTTCGAAGAGTCAGCGCAGGAGAGGTGACACACGTTTCGAAGAGTCAGCGCAATCTAGGAGAGGTGACACACGTTTCGAAGAGTCAGCGCCAAAGTCCAGTCTAGGAGAGGTGACACACGTTTCGAATCCGCGCTTCGTGAGTACCCAAGGAGAAGACTCATTCCGAGAGGGCGTTCGACTTGGCTTGATCTATTTGACCTGAAATCGGTGGTTTCTGGCCATTTCAACCGTAATCGAAAGATCGGCGGCCCATCTTCCGTCTCATCTCTTATGAGATGAGACGCGTTCACCAGAGCCAAGCCCGCAACCGACCCCTATCACCTTGGGGAAAGTCCAGGTGAGTTGGTCGTTGCGCAGCCTCCCTGAAGGTGGTGCTTTGGTGGAGATCACTTCGCGGGTGATCCAAGGGCGCTATCTGTTGCGACCTGACGCCCGCGGGCGGGTCAACGAGCTGATTCTTGGTGTGATCGGCCGAGCCCAAGAGCTCACCGGGATGCCGATCGTTGCCATCTCGGTGCTGAGCACCCACTTTCACATTCTGGCTTTCCCTGAGGATGCTCAGCAGATGGCCAAGTTCATGAAGCATGCTGCCGGCAACATCTCTGACGAGATCGGGCGCCTGCACGATTGGCCCGGGAGCCTGTTCGTGCGCCGTTTCAAATCGATCGAGGTGAGCAGTGAAGAGGAAGATCAAGTCAGTCGCCTGCGCTACCTCCTGGCGGCGGGCGTCAAAGAAGGGTTGGTCGAACGAGCTATCGAGTGGCCTGGCGTCCACAGCGCGCGGGCACTAACCCGGGACCATCCGCTACGAGGCTGGTGGTTTAACCGCACCCAAGAGTACGCCGCGCGGCGACGTGGAGAAGACTTCGGGCGTTTTGATTATGCGACGGAATACACGATCAAGCTTACTCCGCTGCCGTGCTGGGCTCATTTGTCGACGAAGGAGCATCGACGCCGGGTCAAGGATCTGATTCGCGAGATCGAACGGGAGGCTACGGCCGAGCGTCAAGCGAGTGGAGATGCGGTACTCGGTGCCGAATTCGTGATGTCGATGGATCCGCACTATCGTCCGGCAAGACTCTCTCGATCTCCCGCGCCGAGGTTCCATGCTCGCCGCAAGCGCGTTCGCCGAGCGATGTGGGAAGCTTACGCCTGGGTCGTCGCGGAGTACCGCAAGGCAGCAGAGCGTCTGCGAGCTGGCGATCGCGAGGTCCAGTTCCCAGAAGGAACCTTTCCACCTGGTTTGCCGTTCGTCTCTTACCCAATGAGAGCGCCTCCTTGACACGATCTGGCTAGAACCGCGAGCGAGATCATCAGGCTGTTGCCTTGGTTCGCCATCTTCAGCGAGGCGTTACCGTGGCCACTTTGCGACCGCTATGACAGAGGTGTGTGTTTTGGTCGACCTGCCTTCGACTGTGTGGTGATACTCGGCTTCGTCAGGGCAGTGCCGAGCCTCTCGGGGAGCAATAGGAGCGATCATCTCGGTCAACCCCGACGACAGCGGCACTCCTGAGCGTTTTTCGTACCTTTACCCAACGAAACGAGTGACACCCACCCCAGACTGCTCCTTCACTTGGCCTAATCCGCCCGCAAGCTCGACGCTGGGTCAACCGCGGCGGCGCGACGCGCGGGCAGAAGAAGAGCCGGCAGCGCAACCAGCACCAGCAGCAGGACGGCGGCGCCCAAGGCTAGGGGCTCGAATGCGCCGACCGAGAAGAGGATGCCGGAGAGCACCTGGCTCAGGCCCAAGCTGACCGGTAGACTGATGGCGAGACCGAG
>JAJCXQ010000055.1 GCA_029263355.1 Acidobacteriota bacterium
ATAGGGGTAGTGCTTCCTCGAAGCGCTCGCGGGCCCCGTCGTGATCCGAACGTCGAAGCGCGATGTCCCCCAGGCTCTGGATGCAGTTGGCCTCATCGGTTGGGCGGTCCATCGAGTGTGCAACTCGTGAAGCCTTACTCAGGAGCTGCGGGGAACCGATATTCTGGAAGCGCATCAGTTGGGCGAGGCCTTTTCTGGCCGCGAATGCCCCGTCGGGATCGATACCCTCGATCGCGCGCCGGAAACACATCTCCAGGTTTCCGATCTCTGGTTCTAGTCGAGAAATGCTCTCCCGGCCGCCCGGGCTCCCGATTCTAGAACCTAGTTCACGAGCCAGGCTGAGGTAGTGACTGACGACCTCATCGAGCTGTACTTCAGCCGTAGGCCTGAGTCTCATAGTGGCTTCGCGCACGGGCGACAGCATTCGAAGGCGTTCGCCTCCGAAAAATGCCAAACCAGCCTCGACAAGATCCGTCGACGCATCGCGTCCGCCGGCGGCAAAGAGGGCATCCAGATCTTCGAAGGCAAGACCGCTGGGCAGTAGCGCAAGCTGGGAAGCAAGCCCTTGAGCAGCTTCGCCCAGACGTGGACCGTCGAGCGAAAGGGCGATCGAGACTTCGAGATCGTCATCCTTGCCGTCGCCGCGACTCATCAGTGCGGTGCGTTTGCGGGCCCATGCGTCGAGCAGCCAGTGTAGTGACGGATACGCTCTTGAGGCGTAAGCCATGAGGCGAATCGCCAGCGGCACGCCATCGAGCACACTCAGTACCCTCTCGAGATCTGGATCGCCCCTGTGGGCTTCGTCTGTGATCTTAAGGAAAAGTTCTTGTGCTGGCTCCGGTTCCAGCTTGGACAGATCCAGGCTCGATCGCCACGGGATGCCATAGGGCCGCCCGAGACCGCGCACTGAGACGATGAGAGCCAGGGTGGAGAGACTAGCGAGTTCGGACAGAAGGGCTTCGGCCGCAGTGCGCCCGGCATCCCAAGGTGTTTCGAAATTGTCGAGTACGAGCAGAGTGCGTTCTGCATTCAAGGCCTGAAGCAGAGCGCGCTGAGGATCTCCCGTTAGCACGAGGTTCATCGCGCTGGCGACGGCGCCTGGCAGGGAGGCCGCATCGAACACGCCCTCACAGCGCACAAAGTAACGGCGCTCCCCAAAGGACGCCGCCACCGCGGAGTGACGGAACGCATGGATCGATAAGGCTGTCTTGCCCATCCCGGGACCACCCAGTATAGGTACCGGCGCCGGGCTGTCGCGGCAGAGATGCGACACGAGCTCGGCGAGCTCGGCGTCACGGCCTAGGAGCCAGTCGGCCGAGGGAAGTCCCACCGGAACGGACGCCTGCTCTTGAGCCTCGCCCTCCTGCGCGGCGGGCACAACGAGGCTACTTAAGAACGGCGCGAGGTCATTGTGTTTCTCACCGTAGGACAGCGCGAGGATGCGATCCTCGCCAGGATGCTGTTTCTGGACGGCCTGACGTTCTTCGTCGCGGCACAGGCGATAGTGCCGATACATCTCCTGACCCTGGAACGTCTCTTTCGCCCAGGCCAACCACTTAGAGAAGTTCGGATCCTGAAAGCTGGCGCCGAAGCCCACATAGAGCAAGGAGTTGTTCGCTCGCAGTGCGTGCTGCAGCGCCTGCGCGGGGCGGTCGCCCAGAACTTCCGCGTAACTCCGGTAGCCAAGCACGATGGAGTCTGGCTGTTTGTAGTGGCCATGGAGGTGAATCACCGCATCTTCGTCTCCCTGCAGCACGCGTTGAATCCTCCCAGGATCAGTCCAAGTGACCGAATCGCGTCCCAGGCCAACCTCGAGCAAGTTGTCGTAATTGGTGGTCGCGACCGGAACCTGAAGATCCCGTAGAGCTTCTAGGACACCGGCATGTTTTACTTCCAGCCCGCCGATCGTCTCCTCGAGCCAGAGCCTGAATTCCCCAGGTGCCAGGCCCTTGAGCCGTTCATGGACCTGAGATGCGACCCCTAACCAACTGACGGTATCGTTGGTGTCGAGGTCTTCCCGCATCCGAGCTGCCCACCGCTGCGGAAGATCACCTGATAGGACTGCCTCACACCGCTCAATCCCCGATTGAAGGAGTCCCTTCCACGATGCGGCCTCGTGGCCGCCAGAGGCTGCGATCGAGACGCCAGCGCCGACGATGGCAACAACGCGCCCCTTAGCAATTCTCTCTTTAAGGTCCGCGTCCATCATCATCACATAACCCCTCCGAGCATTCTTCCGAGAGTGACCACACTTGCCGAAACAAGCATTTTGCAGGAGCTGGGATTATGCGCCCTCTACTGTGTGCTCGGCAACGCAAGATACCGATAGAACGTCGACCTGGAGATCTTCAGGGTTCGACAAACTTCGTCAATAGAGACCTCTGGATTGCGGTGCAGCTCCTTCGCCATCTTAACCGCCGGATCTGTTGCCTGCTTTTTCGGGCGGCCTCCGTTTCGGCCTCGAGCTCTGGCAGCCGTCAGACCGGCCCGCGTCCGTTCTTGAATGAGCCTGCGCTCAAACTGAGCCAGCGCCGAGAAGACCATGAACATCAACTCTCCACTGGCAGTCGTAGTATCGATCGCTCCATCCTGGAGCGATTTGAAATCGACCCCGCGTTCACGGAGTTCGTCAATGAGCACCACAAGATGGCTCATCGACCGACCCAAACGGTCCAGCCGCCAGACGACCAACGTGTCACCCTCGGCAAGCTCGGCAAGGCAGGCAACGAGGCCAGGCCGATCTGCGCGAGCTCCAGACACTTGATCGCTGTAGATGTGGTCACCGTGGCAACCGGCTTTCTCGAGGGCGTCGAGCTGAAGCGCAAGCTCTTGATCGCTAGTGCTGATCCGGGCATAGCCCAACATTCGGCCCATTCGCGTTTACTCCAACTCTAGACGGGTTCTTGGGATGTTCTTTTTCGAGACGAGTTTACAGGATTCTTAGACAACGGAAACCGTGGCGCTCGCGCTCCTCGAGGAGGATCCCGAGTGTGTCCCGAAAAACGAACGTTTCTTGAGACAGGTTCAGGCAGCGACCGGCAGCGGGATGCGTTCCTCCATATCGAACTCGAACAGACCGAGTGGCCCCTGATGGTCGCGTCGCTAGGATCGGGCCAAGTAGTCGGGGCCGAGGATCGCATTCGCTGTCGCCCGTGCGTGCGTCAAACCGTTACTTTTTACACGAATGCCCCCGCTACCCCTAGTCGCAAGACCACTCAAGAGGTTCGTGCTTGCGGCGACGCTTGACGACGCGTTCGGGCTCGATGCGTCCCAAGTAACGAGTGAGGACCCAGCCGTGGTAGTGGCCGTCGTCGGTTCGCCATTCGACGTGCGCCCACGAGCGGCGTTTTCGATGGAGGAAGGAAACCACCTGTCCTGCTGGGAGTCGGGTGAAGTGTCCAGACTTTCGTTCTGCGTCGTAGAAGACAGGCAGGTCGTGTTTGAGGATGATGCGCAGCGTCTTGAGGATCTTGGGGTCAGCGTCGAGCTGCTGTGCTGCCTGGCTCACCTGGCGTTGGATCGATCGAGGTTTGACTTGCGGCTGCTTGAAATTATTGTATGCGACGTTTGCAAGGACGCTGACCAGAAATGGTACCAGGACCTGCAGCAGGATGATCCTTAGTGCGGCGGTTACTACCGGGTTCTTCCGTGCTTGCTCTACTGTCCTCAGAATGAAGGCCACGAGTCCCTCAGGTGTCTGCTCATCTTGGGCTTGTGCGGTCGCCTCTGAGAGTGCCGCTTGGAGGTCCTCCCGATCGATGAGTTCGTTGTTGAAAGAGACCTCTCCGTCGTCATCGATGGTGAACGCGTCGTCGCCAAGGCTGCTGAGGTAGGTGGTAGCAGCGCGAACAGATTCGAGTAGGGTTTCGTGGGCTGCGCTGCCGAACGTAGGAACGCGGAGGGGATCGAGTGTAAAACGGAAGTGTTCTGCAATTTTGCTGAGCTGCGCTTCTTGCGCGTTGGCGATCTCGAGCATCCGATCGAGAGGGGCATTACTCAGCTGGTCAAGCTCTTCCTGTAGCCCGAAGGATCCCATGGCTGCCACGTTCTGGGCAATCTGCGAATTAATGTCGGTGAGGAAACTCGGCGAGCCCATGGCTGCCATGTTCTGGGCAATCTGCGAATTAATGTCGGTGAGGAAACTCGTGTGGCCGACTTGCGACGAGAAGCTACCCAGCGATAGGACGTTGAGTTGATCTTGTATGGTCGTCGCCAAATCGAAGCTGGGCTGGATCGAGGCCAGGCCGCCCATCGCTGCGTTGACCGCTTGGTCGACGCTCTCGATGAGATCGGAGCCTATGCCTGCATAGTCCCGAGTGACTTTTGTCAAAGTGTCCAAGTCTGGGGTACTTAGCGATAGCCAGGGAGACTTGCTCATTTTCTTGCTTTCCGATCGAAAATATACTCTTTGCACTGAAGGATGCTTGTCGCTCCTCCGCACGCTACGTTATGGGGAGCATAAAAAACCGTGGGGCACTTAGCGGTGCTGCCTCCGAAAAGCGCCTCAGCAGAATGCAGGGGG
>JAJCXQ010000056.1 GCA_029263355.1 Acidobacteriota bacterium
GACCGAGCTGCCGGCATTCTCTGGGGTGTCCGATACCGCGAAGCTCGCTGGCCGCATTCAGATCGGCGCGCACCTCGACGAAATTGAGCGCGCGTTTGACGCCACAAAATACGGCGAACTGCCGAAGCGTCCGTATCTAGACGTGACGATTCCGTCGATATCAGATCCGAGCTTAGCGCCCGATGGGCAGCATGTGCTCTCGGCCTGGGTGCAGTTTCCGCCTTACCATCTGAGGGGCCGAGATTGGCACGATGCCAAGGACGAGTTGGCAGAGATTGTCGTCCAGCGGATCGAGGCCTATGCGCCGGGTTTTTCGCGCCACATATCGGGTCGCGATGTCCTCAGCCCCCTCGATCTCGAAGAACGGTTCGGCGTCACCGAAGGCTGTCTCTACCATCTGGAGCCAGCTCTCGATCAGTCTCTGTATTTACGGCCGGTTCCGCGCTGGTCGAGTTACCGCATGCCCATCGAGGAACTCTACCTTTGCGGTGCCGGAACCCACGGTGGGGGTGGTTTATCCGGCCTGGCCGGACGTAATGCTGCAAATCAGGTGATCGACGACCGATAGCCCAAGCCACCCACGGGCCAGCCGCGGCGCGGTTAGCCTTGGGTGAGAAACGGTCCGCCTTGGGTGAGAAGCGGTCCGCCTCAGCGAGAGACAGTGCTGCCGGCCTGACGAGCTTCGAGAGCTCGGGGTCAGTCTTCGGGCTCGTCGACGACCCAGCCGTCTTTCAGGTGGACGACCCGGTTGCCAAAGGCAGCGTTGGCCTCTGAGTGAGTGACCTGCACAATGGTCGTCCCATCATCGTTCAGCTGTTTGAAGATCTCCATGATCTCCCGAGCTTGGCCGGAGTGCAGGTTGCCCGTTGGCTCGTCGGCAAAAATCACCTTGGGGTTCATGATCACCGCACGGGCGACACCTACCAACTGTTGCTGACCGCCGGAAAGTTGGTTGGGAAAGAGATCCTTTTTACCCACCATCTGGAAGCGATCAAGGATGTCGCAGACCATCGATTGGCGCTCGGCGCGTTTGACCTTGCGGTAAGAGAGCGGCACCTCGAGGTTCTCGTAGACCGTGAGGTCGTCGAGCAAATGGTAGCTCTGGAACACGAAGCCGATATGCTCCTTGTGGAGTGCATTGCGATGTTTCGGCTTCATGCTGTGGATGGGGTGAGACAGGAACTCGTACTCACCCTCCCACTTGCTATCCAGCATTCCAAGAATATGTAGCACCGTCGATTTGCCGGCTCCAGATGGACCCATGACCGTCACAAAATCGCCTTCCTCGATATCGAGGTTGATACGACGAAGTACGTAGGTCCGGCCGTAGCCGGTCTCGTAGAATTTATCGAGATTGCGTAGCCGGATGATCGGCTGCATGGATTCAGGCCGCCGCGTCTTCCTCTTCGACGACTCGGCCGTCGAAGAGTCGGATAGCGCGTTGCGCATGTCGGGCATAACGCGGATCGTGAGTGACCATGCAGATCGTCGAGCCAGCGTTGTGCAGCTCTTTCATCAGATCCATGACCGCTTCACCATTCGTCGAGTCGAGGTTACCCGTTGGCTCGTCAGCGAGGACGATCGAAGGATCACCGACGACCGCGCGAGCAACGGCGACGCGCTGCTGCTGACCACCCGAAAGCTGTGCCGGATAGTGCTTCATACGGTGCGCCATGCCGACGCGCTCGAGGGCCGCCTGCACTTTGGTTTTGCGCTCGGCGGAAGGGGTTCCGCGGTAGGTCAGCGGTAGCTCGACGTTCTCGTAGACGGTGAGGTCGCCGATCAGGTTGAAGGCCTGGAAAATGAAGCCAACTTCGCGATTGCGGATACGGGCACGCTCCGACAACGACAGGTTGTCGACCGACTTGTTGTTCAAAGTGTAGGTGCCGTCAGTTGGCGTATCCAACAAGCCGAGGATCGAGAGCAGCGTCGACTTTCCGCAACCCGAAGGACCCGCGATCGAGACATACTCTCCGGGATAAATGACGAGGTGGATTCCGGCCAGGGCGTGAGTTTCGACGTCCTCGGTGTAGAAGACCTTCTTGACGCCGTCGAGGTGGATGAGAGGTTCTGCCATGTCTATCTCCTGAATGCGATGTTCGAACCTTCGGCCTGTTGGTTTATTCGCGACTAGATTGACGTTGTCTCAAGTTGAGATCATATGTCAAGGTTGGGACAATTCAAGGTTGGTTCACTCTTGGGTGTGTCACTCAAGAGTGTGTCACTCTTGTATGCGGATCTCGGGATCGTCGCCCCATTGGCTGGAGTCCGACAAAATGACTTCGTCGCCGACCTCGAGTCCTTCGACGATCTCGACGGTGGTCACTGAGGTCCGCCCCAGCATCACCTGAGTGATTTTGGCGATCTTGGTCTCCGGATCGATGACGAAGAGGCCAACCAAACTTTCGGCCTGACCGTAGGAGGGCCGATCGACGAATAAGACATCGTCGAGTCGTTCGATCTCGATCGTGCCGTCAACGCTCAGGTCAGGACGCGCTCCGCGCGGTAATTCTCCGGTGAGCTCGATATCGACGGTCACGGTGCCTTGCTGCACAGCCGGGTCGATTCGGGCTACTCGACCATCAATGATCCCGTTACGGGTATCGATCTTTGCGACCTGACCCACTTCGATGTCCCTCGCCTGGGTCTGGTTGATCCGTAACTCGGCTTTGAGTTGGTCTGGGCGTGCAACTCGTGCCAAGCGGATGCCTATCGTGACCTGCTCACCCTCTTCGACAGGCACTTCTTGCAACACCCCAGGGATGATAGATCGCACCTTGAGTGAGTCGAGTTGACTCTCCCTGAGCTTGTGGAGAGCATGTTGTTGGTCGACCTGGTTTCTTTTTACCGACAGCTGAGCCGTGATCGACTCCTGAGTCTTCTGGATGCGTTTTTGCTCCATCTCATAGCGCACCGTCAGCTGGCCCTCTGAAAGCTCGGATCGACGCAGCTGAATATCGGGAATCAGGCCGTTTTCGAACAGTTCGCGGTCCGCTTCGACCTGTAGGAGAGCTCCTTCGTAGGAGGCTTTGGCGGTCGCCAGGTTGGCTTGCTGATCCAGCAGTTGGCTAGATAGCCGGACCTCGAGATCCAAATACTCTGCTTCGATGGCTCGGAGCTGAAGCTCGGCCTCTTGGGCTGCTTGCTCGAGCTCAGGATTGGTAAGCTCGAGAATGATCGTTTCTGGGGTCACCAGAGCACCAGGATCGACAATGATCCTTTCGACTCGGCCGTTGGTCTGCGCGGAAATCCAGCGGATTTCTTCGGGCACGAGCGTGCCGTTGCCGCGTACGGCTCGCAGCATTTCGCCGCGTTCTACCGTATCGGTCCAGATGGAACCTCTCTCGACGCTACGAATCGCCGGGTCGAGGCTGTTGACGGCTAGAGTGATTGCTAGCAGTCCTAGCGCGATCCCGACGCCGGTAAGAATTCGGCGTCGCTGAATGGCTTTTTTGCGTGATGGTCGTTGGATGTCCATTTGTGCACCTCCGCTTGGCTATATAGCAAAGATGATGCCTGAGTTTATGGGTAGTACGAGGTTCGCGGCTGGAGGTTGCGCTAGCTTCTGTGGTCTGCGTTAACTGCAACGCCAGTTGGAATTGAAATCTTGGCTCGGTGGCCCTTGCTGTTCGCTTGCGGGAACGTCATATCCCAGATACGGACACTGACTCTTGATGCCCTCCTCGACTTCAGAGCCTTCATATCGTCGAGATGCGATCATTCTATGACTTTACTCTTTGTGAGAAGATGGTAATTCAGCCAGAGAGAATCACGTCCCGGTCCACGCCGATGTCCCATGAGATGCGTCGTTGAACCGCGCCGCGCCGCCGAAAGGTCACCAAAGAATGACGCACCCGCCGAGAGCAGACAGCCCAGCTTCGGGTGATGTTTATGTTGTGCCGTCCGGACGCCCAATCAAAGGGGCCTTGACCGTACCAGGCTCGAAGAGCGTCACCCAGCGCTACTTCAACCTGGCGCTTCTCGGTCGGTTGTCGCTGAAAGTGAGTCGGCCTCTGATGTCGGAAGATACGCGACTCTTTCTCGGTGCGCTCGAGGCCTGTGGCTTCGCCGTCGAGGTCGTAGGAGAGGAACTGCACCTCAAGCCGGAAGTAGAGGCTACGTCTGCCGAGATTTTCTGTGGTAACGGCGGGACGATGTTCCGGTTTCTGACCGCGGCTCTGACGGCCCTGCCAGGGAATTGGAAGCTCGACGGCGTCGAGCGCTTGCGGGAGCGGCCGGTGGGGCCTCTGATTGCCGCCTTACGGCAGTTGGGGGCAGAGATCGAGTGTCCTGAGCGCGAGGGCTTCGCACCCCTCTACATAACTGGCGGTACTCTAAAGGGTGGACGTTGTGTCCTTGATGCTGGTGCTTCGAGTCAGTATCTATCCGCCCTTCTGATGGTTGCGTTAGTCGCTCCCGAGGATACAGAGATAGAGGTTGGCGCCTTGACTTCCGAACCTTACGTCGACCTGACTCTTGACGCGATTGCCGAATTCGGCGGCACTGTCCTTCGTGACGGTGAGGTTTTCGGCGTACAGCCCACTCGTTTGAAGACGCCCGATGTCGCGGTCGAGGCAGACTATTCTGCAGTTGCTTATCCGGCTGCGGCAGCCATGTTGAGCGGAGGTCGAGTGCGAATCGAAGGCCTGAAGCCCGGCTCGCGTCAGGGGGATCGTCAGTTCATCGATTTGTTGGAGCGCATGGGAGGGATCGTGTGCTGGCGTGGGGGCGCCTTAGAAGTGAGTGCGGGGCAGTTGCGAGCGATCGACGAGAATTTGTCGAGCACACCAGATCAAGTCCCGACCTTGGCGGCTCTGGCCCCTTTCGCGGCCGGTACGACACGTATTACCGGAGTACCTCATCTTCGCATCAAGGAATGTGATCGGCTGAGCGCCATGGCGAAGGAGTTGACCCGGGTGGGTGCTGAGGTTCAGGAGTTGGACGACGGGTTGATCATTCCAGGGGTCTGGGAGAGGTCGGCCCCTCCGCGAACACCGGTTGACGTCGAGACCTACGGAGATCATCGGATCGCGATGAGCATGGCGTTGGTCGGGCTGCGTCGTCCTGGCATCACCATTCGGAATCCAGCGGTCGTGGGCAAGTCCTACCCTGGATTTTGGAACGATCTCGATAGGCTTTTGGGGAGATAGGTAACAGGTGGCATCACCGCACGTCGTCAGTGAGTCAATAGACGTTCTCGAACCCACGGGAGGTGAACGCGAGCTGCTGCATCCCGCGCTGGACGGAGTCAACGGCGTACCTCTGGAACAAAGCCAGTTGACCGATCAGCAGTGTCTGGGGGTGCTCCTCCAGGGAGCCACTTTGTGGGCCCATCTCGAGCATGGTGGTTGGGTGCTGCCGGCGGTTTGGGAAGGGGCCAAAGTGACCGAGAAAGGTCACTTGAAGGTGTCACCTGTACAGCGAGGTCGATCTAGGGAGCTTGTCCAAGTCGTCTTACTGCAGCTTTTGAGGCGTCTGTTTCGGACCTCCGACAACATTGCTGGTCGTGGAGAGGCTCGGCGTATTGCGCGGTACTTGATGAGTCGCTGGCAGCAGATTCTGGCGCCTATGACTGCGGATCTAGTGGTTGAGGAGATTCTAGAAGCAGCTCCGTTCCTGTGGCAGAATGCTTTTGCTGAAGCACGGGTGGCCCTAGTTGCTGAACATGTGGAGGGCGACTCTAGAAGAGTTTGGATCGCAGGACCGGGAGCGCCGCGGCGGCGGATGCTCGATCGAGCCACTGATCCGGAGGCTATCGCTCGACTCCTGGCGAGCCCCGAAGCTCGAGACCTCTGGGATGGCTGGCAGACAGGCTTGGACGCGTTGGAGTTGGCTGAGGAGGGCCGTTGGCATCGGGCGGTCGCGGTCTGGCATCGTGAGCCACCTCGAGGTAGTGCCGAGACACTAGCCTACGCCAACTGTCTGTTCTCTCTCGGGCGTTATGCACAAACACTCGAGGCGTTGCGGCGTCAGAACGGCATAGAGGCCAGACTGCTGAGAGCCCGAGCACAGCTATTCCTTGGCGAGTTGGGGGCAGCCAATGGAACCATCAGGCGGCTGAGCAAGATCCGACTGAGTGGCAAACAGTTAGTTGTGTTGACGGAGGTTGCGGTCCGTGTGTTAGGTGCTCGCCGACAGCATGACGAGATTCGCGATTGGGTCGCTCGAGGGCTTTCGGAAACCGAAGGGAAGCTGCATCTCGAGGCCAGGATCGTCGCAGCAGGAGCAGCTTGGGATTGTAAAGACCTGGTTGCCATGGCTCGGCATCTCGAAGCGTCACGTGCGGCTGCGGAGGAGCCTGATCTAGGTTGGCGATGGCATCAAATGATGGGTTTATGGTCCATTGAAACAAAGGAGTGGCTGCGCGCGGTCGAGCACGTCAGTATCGCCTTGCGATGCGATCGTCGTCGCCTGTTGCGCGCTGAAGCTGGGCGACTATGGAGTGAGTTGGCGCGCAGCCGCGTCCATGCCGATGACCTTCCCGGTGCCGAGCGCGCGGCGCGACACGCCCAACGACTCCTGCGAGTTTGCGAAGGCCCGAGTCCCACCACACTTGCGCTCTACAACCTGGCCGAGGTGCGTCTCCGTCGCGGACGCCTCTCGGGAGTGGAGTCGATTCTCGAGCAGTCAATTGCCGAGAACCGTCGCTCTGGCAATCGCCGTGGGGTCATTCTGGATCTGGAGCTCTGGGTGCGGCTTGATCTGGCGCAAGGGCGGGCTTCGGCTGCCCTCGCTAGGTGCAACGAAGCACTAGCTCTTCTCGATCGACCCGAGCATCAAGTTGATCGTCCAATTTTCGAGATGTTCGCCGCTCGGGCGAATGGTTGGCTCGGACGACCGCAACAGGCTGCGGTCTGTCTCGAACGAGGAGGTGAAAGCGTCTTTCATGAGCTCGAGCCTGAAGAGAGACCAGCTGTGTGGGCGCTCGCGGATCGGTGGGGTAGATGTTCTCAAGAAGCGCTGGACACGCGCTGGGACCGATTGTGGAAGGCCTTGGCGATCGAGTCGCACCCAGTGTCAGAGGCGTGGGACGAGTTGGACTCACTAGAACCATTTCGAGCTGCACGGCTGGTGTTCGATCTCGAGTCCGTTATGCCTGGTGTGACACCGCCTCGGCGTCTTCGCAGCGCTATTGCTGCGCTGCGCAATTGTGGAGCCGATGCTCTCGTTGAGAAGCTCGAGAGTCGTTCGATTAGTTATTGGCGAGCTCTCAACGACTACCTCTTGAAACCAACCAAAGACGATGTCGCGATTGTGGACCTCTTCACGAGCTGTGGCTATAGCGATATCAACTTGACTTGGGTTGGCCTCGGGCAGGAAGAAACATTGCTGCCGGGGAAGGGTGGTGGCGAAAGGCTCGAAGCGCACGTCGAGGGTGGCAAAGTCGTCTTGAGAGCGATGACACTAGATCGTGTTCTAAGGACCCTTTTTGCTTTGGTTCGTTTGGATATCGCTTCATTTGTGAAAGCGGGGGCTCCCAGGTCTCGTAATAAGAACGACGGCGGGATCGTTGGAGAGAGTGCCGGTCTTGGGAGAGCCTTGGCCCGGCTAGATTTATTGGCGAAAGATGATTTTCCTGTGCTGCTTCTAGGTGAAAGCGGTACGGGAAAAGAGCTCATGGCGAAGAGGGTTCATAAGGTGAGCGCTCGTCACGAAGGACCCTTTTTGCCTGTCAACTGTGCGGAGATCTCGGAAACATTGACTCAATCCGATCTGTTTGGACATGTCAAAGGCTCGTTTACTGGAGCTGATCAGAACCGTTCGGGCGTCTTTGAGTCGGCTCGGGAAGGAACGGTTTTCCTTGACGAGATCGGCGATTTGCCGCTTGCTGCTCAAGGTAAGCTCTTGCGAGTCCTTCAGGAAGGCGAGATTCGCCGTGTTGGTGAGAGTTTCTCCCGCAAGGTCGATGTCAGAGTGATCACTGCAACCCACCGCAATCTGGAGCGGATGGTTGATGAGGGAGGTTTTCGTCAAGATCTGTTCTTCCGGCTCAAGGTCGCGACAATCGAGTTGCCGCCCTTGCGAGACCGAGGGAGAGATATCCTTTTGTTGGCCGATCATTTTCTGGCTAGTAGTCGATCGGAAGCCTATTTGTCTGAGCCAGCACGCAGGTCATTGATGGCGCATCATTGGCCAGGAAACGTACGAGAGCTGCGAAATGTTCTGCAGGTCGCGATGGCTTTATCAGAGGAGGGAGAGATCAGGAGTGAGCATCTCGAGTTGCCCGAGCGCACTGGCAGGCGCCTGGGCGACTATCACCAGTTGGTCGAGCAGTACCGCCGAAGCTTGGTTTCTGAAGCACTATCGGACACCGGCGGTAATAGAGCCGCGGCTGCTCGGCAACTGGGATTGACACGGCAAGCACTGTCATATCTTGTCAAGCAACTCGGACTTAGTTGAGCTGTACTGAGATCGCGACCGGAAGTAAAGAGTCGCTGGCCCTCTCTACCTGTCTAAACCTACCGTCGAGATGAAGGTTGACAGTGAAACCATGAAAGTCCAATATACGCTTGGCCCTGGGGTACTGAGCGCCCGTTCAGGATTTTGGAACGGCCCTATCGAAACGCCCTTCGCGATCAGGCAGTCGCCAAACTCGCCACTCACTAGCCGACGTTCTGTCGGATCCCAGTCATCAAGTCGAAAAAACTGAGCAGGAGATTGCCGGTGGCTTCCCGTAGGGCGGCTCCGAGCTTCTTTTTCGTAGCAACCGGTAGGAACGAGTTTATTGACTTAGCGGTTTGTAAGACAGAAGACGCTTGGACAATCTGTCAGTGTATGGCGCAAGGAAGATGTCGACAAAGTGTCCGATCCGTTATCTTGTGATTACAAGCAGGGTTGGTCTGAACGTCTGCCAGTGTTTGCTCGTAGATCGTTTGCTAGTAGATCCGCCAGTCTTGACTTTCTGGTCTATGATCTCAATAATGTTCTAGGGCTTTATTCTAACAACGCTACGCACTCTCACCGAACGGCCACATCGAATGGCCAAGGAGGCTTTACGACATGGCTCAAGCAGCCAAGCTCTTTACGCTAACGGAGGTGGCTAAGAAGACTAACATCTCTATGCCAACCCTGCAGCGCTACAAGAAGCTCTACCAAAAACGGATTCCTTCGCAAGGCGCAGGTCGCAAGCAACGCTACCCGGAAGAAGCGCTTGCTGTTTTCCTCGAACTCAAGAAAGAGAATATTGGAAGACGCGGTCGCCCGAGAAAAAGCGCTTCAGCGGCGCCTGTTGCGAGCACCGTGAAGGCTGCTGCGAAGCGAGCCACCGCGAAGCCAGCTGCTGCGAAGCGAGGCCGTAAGCCGGCGGCGAAGCAACCAGGTGAAAAGGCTTCCTCTTCCGAGGAGCTCTTGACGTTGACTCAGGTGAGCAAGTTGACGGGGGTCTCCTACCCGACCTTGTTGAGGTATGTGAAGACGAACCTTGCCAAGATTCCACACAAAGGAACGGGTAGGGCGAGACGCTTCAAGCCAGCTGCGGTAGCCGTCTTCAAGAGTCTACGGGAGAAGAGTAAGCGGGGGCGCAAGAGTAAGGCTGCGTTAGCGGCAGCTGCCGGGCAGGCAGCTCCTACGGCGGCGCCAAAGCCAGCAGCTCGACGTGGTAGGCCGCCGAAAGAGGTCGATTCGTCGCAGCTCATAGAGCGAGTCGTAGTGCTCGAGAAAGCACTTCGGAAGCTGGAACGGCTTTGTGCAAAGCAGCAAAAGCAGATAGAAAAACCCTTCCGGGTTGTTCTCGCTCGTAAGTAGCAGTCGGTTCTCTGTTCCGACGAAGAAGCCCCTCGTTCCGAGGGGCTTTTGCTTTTTGTGCTGCCTTTCGATGGCCAGCTCTTGCCAAGGGTCTCTAGCAGTCAACTCAATCTGACAAGTGGTCCCAGCCATCTGCTGGCAATAGCTCCTCGCTGTCGTTGCCGACCACGAAAACGCCATCTTCAATGACCGAGCCAATCTGTGTGCAAGCAAACTGTTCCGGCGGAACAATTCCACGGGGTAGCGTGAAAAGCAGTACATAGTCTTCGCCGCCTTTGAGGGCTAGATCCTGCCATTTGACCTCGGCGATATCAGCCAGCCGCTCGAGATGAATCGGCAGCGGCAACCGGTCCAGGTGAATTCTTGCCCCAACGTCGCTCAGGCGGCACAAGCGGTGTAGGTCTAGAGCTAGGCTGTCCGAAATGTCAATGGCGGTGGCTACTGGGCAAGTGCCGAGCCAAGCTCCCAACTTGAGTTGTGGTTGCGGCTCGAGATGACGGCGAATTGCTAACGTAGCTGGCGAGATGAGGGAGTCAGGTATTCTCATGTTTTCGGAGACGTTCAAAAATCCCCCCTCGAGGTTAGCTCCTCGGCGAAGTAGTTGCAAACCAGCAGCGGCCTCCCCGACTGTCCCACCCAGCCAAATACTCTCTCCAACTCTGGCGGTGTCGCGGCGCAACCAACGTTGCCCATTCGGTTTGGCTCCTAGTAGCGTCATGACCGCAGCCACTTGGGGTTGGCGCGAAAGATCCCCTCCAGCTAGTTCGAGCTTGCATGTTTCGCAAGCGTCTACGAGAGCATTGAAGAACCGCTGATGGTCGAACCCTTGTGGCGCCGACAAGGCTAAAAAGGCAAAAGAGGGCAGGGCGCCCATGGCTGCGAGATCGGATAGGTTAACTGCAAGCAGGCGGCGGGCGATGATTTCTGGATCGAGCCCATTCAGGAAGTGGACACCTTCAATCTGGCTATCCATGGTGACAGCCCATCGCTCAGATCGTGGCAGTATCGCAGCATCGTCCCCAATCAAACGACCACCGGTATCCGCAGTGCGCTCACGCAGCCAAGCGATCAAGGCGTCTTCGTTGAGCGGTCGGCCTTCCATTACGACTTAGGTGTGTCGGTATGCCACCCGATCAGTGCCTGGGTCAGAACATCTTCCATAGTGTCCGCAAAATGGAATTTGAGCTTCTTGCGAAGGCGTGATGGTAGCTCGACCAAGTCTCGTTGATTGCCTTGGGGGATAATCACCTTCTCGATGCCTGCGGCATGAGCGGCAAGTGCCTTTTCTTTCAGCCCGCCGATCGGCAAAATCACGCCTCGTAGCGTAATCTCTCCGGTCATAGCGACTTTCCTGTCGACTTCGAGCTGCGTCAACATCGAAAGGATCGCTGTAGCAATCGTGATACCTGCTGAAGGTCCGTCTTTAGGGATGGAACCCGCCGGTGCATGTACGTGTATGTCATGTTTGGCAAAAAACTTTCGGTCGTAGCGACCTGTTGCCGACAACGTATGCGCGTAGGACAAGGCGGTTTGTCCGGACTCTCTCATGACGTCGCCAAGTTGACCCGTTAGGAGCAGTTTGCCGTCACCGGGGACCGCAACGGCTTCGATGATCAACAGATCTCCACCGTTGGCTGTCCAAGCCAGACCGGTCGCGACACCCACACGATGTCGGTCGAGCAGTGTTTCGTTGAAGTGCTTTTCTGGTCCGAGGAACTGCTTGACTTGTCGCGGACGTACGGAAAGGTTGACACTCTTTCCTCGGGCTACTTTGACGGCGATCTTGCGACAGATTGCAGCCAGCTCACGCTCGAGATTACGCAGGCCAACTTCGCTTGTGTAACCCTGAATAATCCTCTTCAGGCCCGGCTTGGAAAAGTGTAATTGATCTTGCTGGAGGCCGTTCTCGGATAATTGTTTGGGTATCAAGTGGCGTCGTGCAATCTCGAGTTTGTCCTGTTCTGTGTAACCACTCAGTCTGATAACTTCCATGCGGTCGAGAAATGCGGGCTGTATCGGCTCGAGAAGATTCGCGGTAGTGATGAAGAAGACGCGGGAAAGATCATAGGAAACACCGAGGTAGTGATCACGGAAACTAACATTCTGTTCGGGGTCCAGGACTTCTAAGAGGGCTGACGACGGATCCCCCCGATGGTTCATGCTGATCTTGTCGATTTCGTCGAGCATGAAGACGGGATTACTGGTTCCTGCCTGGTGGATGCCTTGGACGATGCGACCGGGCATTGCGCCAACATAAGTTCGTCGATGGCCGCGAACTTCAGCTTCGTCTCGAATTCCTCCGAGAGAGATTCGGACGAACTTTCGGTCGAGAGCCCGAGCAATCGATCGTCCTAGGGACGTCTTGCCAACTCCAGGCGGACCGACGAAGCACAAAATAGGCCCTTTGGCGTCTGGTTTGAGCCGGCGAACAGCTAGCAGCTCGATGATCCTTTCCTTGACTTTGTCGAGGTCATAGTGGTCGGTATCGAGAACAGTTCGAGCACGTTCAAGATCCAGCTTGTCTGAGCTGGTGATACCCCAAGGTAGGCTAGTCAACCAATCGAGATACGTACGGATAATGCTGTTCTCAGCGCTGTCAGGGTGTGATCTTTCCAGTCTTCGAATTTGCTTTTCTAATTCTTCGAAAGCGTCTTCGGGTAGCCTCTTGTCTTTTGCTAACTGTCGGTAGGCAGCGACTTCCTCGCCGAACTCATCGCTGTCGCCCAGCTCTTGCTGAATCGCCTTGAGCTGCTGGCGCAGAAAGAATTCCCTTTGGCTGCGGTCGATTTCTTCCCTAGCCTGGGACGAGATGGCAGCCTGCATATCGAGGACTTCGATCTCACGATGCAGATGCTCGTTGACCGCGAGGAGCCGAGGGATCGGATCGATCATCTCGAGGAGCTTCTGTGTGTCTTCCGTGCTGAGGTCGAGATTGCTGGCCGCTAGATCTGCCAGACGTCCCGGGTCCCCGATATTTGCTGCGACAACCATAACCTCGGGCGAGATGTTCTTGCCAAGATGTATCGCCTTCTCGAGATTGTCACGCACGTTGCGAACCAAAGCCTTCTTCTCGAGATCGAGTGGGCTTTCGGCTCTGTCGACGATACTCTGGACACGGCCTTGGAAGAAGGGTTCGGTTTGGCTCAGGTTCTCTAGTCGGGCGCGTGCAAGACCCTGAACCAAAATGCGAACGCGGCCGTCAGGTAGCTTCAGCATCCGCATGATCATGCCGACGGTGCCGACATCGCAGAGTTGATCCGCGGTAGGGTCTTCGATATTCGGATCTTTCTGGGCAACCAGCATGACCAGTCGATCGCCCCCCAGTGCTTGGTCTACAGCCAGTACGTTCTTTTCGGGCCCGAGTGACAGGGGAACGACAATGTAAGGAAAGACCACCGCCTCCTTGAGTGGTAGAACAGGAAGTACATCGGGCAGTTTGAAGTCGGCGCTTTCGCCGAGCGTAAGGTCGTCTTGAAACATCTGCGCGTTCCCGTTGGCACGGGCCAGCCTTGTTAGGTGCCTGGCTACGGTTCCGGCCTATCAGTCCGTCGTTGTGGTGGGCTGATTGAGTAGGTTCTGGACCTCGTCCACAAAGGCGCCGATGTCTTCGAATCTGCGGTATACAGACGCGAAACGAACGTAGGCGACTGGATCGAGCTCACGAAGCTCCTCCATGACCGTTGCGCCAATTTCCTGCGTGGAGATTTCGCGATCTTCTTTGAGGTGTAGGCGTTGCTCGATCAACTCGGCGATGTCTTCCTGTCTTTTCGCCGGAATGGTTCGTTTCTCGCAAGCCTTCATCAAACCGCCTAGGAGCTTGGAGCGACTGAATTCTTCACGTCGCCCATCAGACTTGACGACCAGATAAGGGATATTCTCGATCTGTTCGTACGACGTAAATCGTCGCCCACACTCGAGGCACTCCCGGCGTCGCCGGATCATCGCGCCATCACGGCTTTCGCGTGAATCGACGACACGATCATGGTTCTTCGTGCAGAACGGACAGTTCATGTCGTCGAGCCTCGTCGGGGCACGCTACGGGGAACTGTGCAGTGCGATGTTGAGGCGCAGGAGGAATTCTTCGAGGGAGCCCGCTTCCTCGATATCGATGTGAAGGTGCCGCGCTTCGTCAACGATTTGGCGTTCTGAGTCTTCGATTTGCAAAGTTAGGGAAACGCGCTGGGCTCGACTAAAGTCGGCGCGATTCAGCTTCATTTTGATGTCGCGGTTGATCTCGTGTTTGCCGTTACTGCGTGTGACCGCCTTGACATCCACGGTCTGGCGTCGGAGCTTCTCGAGTTCCTCTAGAGCGTCGAAGCCAGACGACCGGTGCCGGGTTTTGCGGGGTGGCGACATCGGGCTAGCCGTGAGATCAGGCTTTCGGGCAACAGGTTGTGCAGTTTCTTCCTCTGCTCTTTCCGAAAGCCGTGTCTCATTCGTCGCGTCGACCTCGTGGCCCGCTTCGGGCGCTAAAGCCTCTGGCTTGGTGCTCGCTGCGGGCTGCGGTGGGGCCGTGTTGGTGTCCTCGAGTGTGGCAGCTTCCTGTTGCTGCGGAGTTGTGGCAGCTTCCGCTTGGGGTGTTAACGCTGCATCGACAAGGTCCATTTCTGGATCTGTGCTGGGCGTTGTCTCGGAATGTACCGGCGACTGGGGTTCATCTCCGGAAACCGCTGCTCCCGGGACGATCTCACGACTCGTTTGAGAGTCGGTCAAAGAGGGACCAGAGAGCGGCTCCGCGACCTCGAGTGCTGGCGGCTCGAGGTCGAGATTCGAGAGGACTTGCGAGTCGGTCGTGGCTGTCGAATGGGGAAGCGTTGCCGTGGGTTTGCTTGGCCCACTCGTCGCAGTTTCCATCTTGGCTGGTTTGGCCGTGGCTGGCGCTGGCGCCGACGCCGACGGACTGGGTCTCTTGACCGAGGAGACAGGGCGCTGTTGATTCGGCGGCCGAACGACGGGAGACATCGGCCTCTTCGCCGAACCAGCTAGTGTGCCTTCAGGACGGCTTTTGGTCAGTCTCTTCTTCAGCGCTAGTAAAGTCGCCTTCGAAATCATCTTGAGAGTTTCGAAGACACCATCGCCATTGAGAGCTGAAGCACGCATTGCGGGCCAGTTCTGGCGATTGAGAGCCTGATCCATTTCGTCAAAGGAACAGATCCCAGGCAGGTCTTGCTTGTTGTATTGAAGCACGACGGGGATGTTGTCGAGCGACAAGCCCATCTCCGCCAGATTTTCCTCGAGATTCTGAAACGATTCCGCGTTGGCCTGCAGCATGGGTCGCTGTGAGTCGGCGACAAAGACGACGCCATCGACCCCCTTGAGGACAAGCTTACGCGTCGTGTTGTAGAAGACCTGGCCGGGTACGGTGTAGAGCTGGATGCGTGTGCTGAATCCGGCGATCGAGCCGACATCGATCGGCAGGAGATCGAAGAAGAGTGTGCGGTCTGTCTCTGTAGCGAGGGATACCATCTCACCGCGAGATTCGGTGGATGTGTGTTCAAATATCCACTGCAGGTTGGTAGTTTTGCCACACAAACCTGGGCCGTAGTAGACGACTTTTGCAGCCATCTGCATGGTGCTGTAGTTGAAGAAGACCATGGCGGGGTTTCCTCTGGGAGGAATTGGGAAGCTTAGCAGTTGGTCTATAGGTGGTCAACGACAACTACCGGCGCTAAACTTCCCGGGGACAAGACTACAGTTGCGAGCATAAGGTAGAATAGAGGGCCGCTGAAGAGTGGTTGAGTCTAGTGTCTGTTCTGCGATCGGCAGCTTCGGTCACGAGCCTGCTTCTCAAGAAGCGAATCCCGGCCCGGACCGCATCCAACGAAGTGCATCTAGTCGGGTCTAGAACGAGAACGGTGAGCCCTTGGCCGTCGATCAGGAGAATCGGTGTCACTCAAAAGATCTGGGACACGGCTAGACATAGCGGTAGATACCAAGTCCCTCAACTCGCGTGATCGGGAGATCCTCAAGGACATCATCTATACGCACATTCTTAGTGGCGAACCGGTCAGCTCCCGTGCGGTGTCCAAGCATGCTCAGCACAGTCTTTCGGCAGCCAGCATCCGCAATATTATGGCGGACCTGGAAGAATCAGGGCTATTGGCCCAGCCGCACACCTCAGCCGGCCGCGTGCCGACGGTTGCGGCCTATCGTTTCTATGTCGAGAGTTTGATGCAGATGCGCAAGATCTCGCACAGTGAGCAGAGCTACATAGAGGACTACTTGCTCGATGCATCGAACGACACCGACCATCTGATGAATGCAGCAACACATCTCCTGTCGGAGCTCTCCGATCAAGTGGGAATCGTCTTGACGCCGTCGATCGAAGAGATCATTCTCAAGTCGATAGACTTCGTATCTCTAGGGCCCAAGCGAGTCTTGTGCGTCATGGTCTCGACGACGGGATTTCTCGACCACCTCGTCATCGAGGTCGAGGATGAGCTTTCTCGCGAAGAGTTAGTCCGAATCTCCAACTATGTGACGAGTAGTTATGCTGGTCACTGTCTGTCAGAGATTCGTGATCAATTGCTTCTGATGATGGATGCTGAGCGAGAAGATGTCGACCGATGGCTCTCGGCGGCGATTACGCTAGCCAGGCGGGCAGTCGACACCTCTGCATCGAAAGAAGTGCTTGTAGAGGGTACGATCGGCCTATTGGACAAACCCGAGTTATCAGACCTCGGGCACGTCAGGCGGATGCTCGATACTTTCGCCGACAAGGCGAGATTGGTGAAAATGCTCAACAAATGCTTGAAGGGCGACGGTGTCCGGGTCTTCATTGGAGAAGATAGCGACGTCACTTCGGAACTCGATTTCAGTCTCGTAGCGACATCATACGGGGTTGGGGAAACGACCCTAGGTAGCCTTGGTATCCTAGGCCCGTCGAGAATGGAGTATCCTCGCGTGGTTCCTCTGGTTCGCTATCTGGGTGAGACCTTGAGCCGAGCCCTAGCCTCCAGGAGTACTAAGTAGGAGTTTTCGCAGATGGAAAAGAATCTGACTCAGGACCCCGAGGCATCCGATGTCAAGGAGCCCGACCGTGAGACGGCCGAGAATCACTATGAGCTTGATCTCGAAGAGCATGCTCCGGCGAATATCGATGAAGCTTTCAAAGACGCGGTCGCGGCGGTCGACCGGACGAAACAGGTGGATGTGATGACTGGTGGTCCAGAGGACGAAGACTCAGACGAGACCGATCGGAGTCGGCTCGAATCGGAGGCCAGCGATCTGCGAGATCGTCTCATGCGCACCCTGGCCGACTTCGAGAACTATCGCAAGCGAGCGGAAAGAGAGAAACAGGCCCAGCGACGGTTCGCGAACTTTGACCTCTTCAAAGACTTTCTCGGCGTACTCGATAATTTCGAGAGAGCAATGGAGTCTTCAGGCAGCATGGAAGATCTTAAGCTTGGACTCGAGATGATCGTTCGCCAACAGCAGGAGATCTTGCGGCGTCATGGTGTGAAGAGGGTTGAAGCCACTGGCCAGCCGTTCGATCCGAAGGTTCACGAAGCGGTGGCTAGAGAGGAAAGCACCGAGGTCGAAGTTCCGACAGTGACCAAAGAGATGCAGAGCGGCTATGTTCTTCATGATCGGCTCCTGCGTCCTGCGATGGTTTTTGTGGCGATGCCCGGCGGCGATCCAGAGGATGATTCGGAAGGAACTGCCGACCAATCCGCCTGACATGGCGATCTGCAGGGCGCTCGAGGCGCCTTCAGGACTTGAGGGGGCACCCTGTTTGATGGCATCTGGGCAGGCCCTGAGTCAGAAAAATTGAGAGACGAAGCGCCGTGGGAAAGATCATCGGAATCGACTTGGGAACGACCAACTGTTGCGTCGCGGTTGTTGACGCCTTGGCGCCCAAGGTTCTGCCCAACCGAGAGGGTAGCCGCACGACGGCGTCGATCGTCGCCTTTGCCGATGATGACGACCGGCTGGTTGGCCAGATCGCGAAGCGACAGGCCGTAACGAACCCGCAGAATACCGTCTTTGCGGTCAAGCGCCTCATCGGGCGCAAGTACGACGCTCCCGAGGTCCAACGCGCTCGGGAAGTCCTGCCTTTCGCTCTGGCCGAGGCCGAGAATGGAGACGTGAGGGTCTTGATTCGTAACCGCGAGTACAGCCCTCAAGAGATCTCGGCATTTATTCTGACCGAATTGAAGAATTTTGCCCAAGAGGCTCTTGGCGAAGAGGTCGAAGAGGCGATCGTCACAGTACCGGCGTATTTCGACGATTCTCAGCGGCAAGCCACCAAAGACGCCGGCAAGATCGCGGGTCTCGAGGTTCGTCGAATCATCAACGAGCCGACCGCTGCTGCTTTAGCCTACGGCTTCGACCGGGATCAAGATGACCACACGATTGCGATCTACGACCTCGGAGGAGGCACCTTCGATATCTCCATACTCGAACTTTCGAAGGGGATCTTCGAAGTTCGCGGCACCGCTGGCGACAGTTTTCTAGGCGGCGAAGATTTCGACCAGCGCATCATGGATTGGTTGATTACCGAGTTTCAGGCGGAGACCGGTATCGACCTCAGGACCGACAGGATGGCTCTTCAGCGACTCAAAGAAGCAGGGGAGCGGGCCAAGTGTGAGTTGTCGACGGCTGAAGAAGCCGCGATCAATCTGCCATTCATATCCGCTGACGAGAGCGGGCCACGGCATCTTTCACGGACTTTGACGAGGTCGCACTTCGAAGAGTTGGTCCGGGAGTTGGTGAACCGGACCGAAGGCCCTTGTCTCGAAGCGATGGAAGCAGCGGATGTCGACCCGGCCGACATCGACGAAGTTTTGCTGGTTGGAGGGCAGACGAGATCTCCCATCGTTATCGCGAGTGTCGAACGGATCTTTGGCAAGGCCGCCAATCGAGAAATCAACCCCGATGAGGTTGTTGCGATGGGTGCCGCGATTCAGGCAGGGATCCTGCGCGGCGAGATCAAGGATGTGGTGTTGCTCGACGTGACGCCGCTTTCACTTGGAATCGAGACCCACGGTGGGTTGTTTACTACCTTGATCGGCCGCAATTCGACAATTCCGACCAAGAACACCCAGATCTTTACTTCAGTCATCGACAACCAAGACAAGGTCGAGATCCACTGTATGCAAGGTGAGCGTGAGATTGCTGCAGAGAATCGTTCGTTAGGACGTTTCGAACTGGTCGGAATTCCGCCAGCGCCGCGTGGCGTCCCGCAGATCGAGGTCACCTTCGCGATCGATTCCAACGGCATCGTCAACGTCTCAGCGCGAGACCTCGCCACCAATCAACAGCATGGTATGGAAGTCAATGCCTCGAGCGGGCTGACCAACGAAGAAATCGACCGTTTGGTGAAGGATGCCCAAGAGTTTGCCCAGGAGGACGCGAAGCGGCGCGAGTTGCGGCGTTTCAAGAATCGACTAGAGGGTCTGATCTACTCGAACGAGCGGGTCTTCGAACAGTTTCAGCATGCTGTGAACGAGCAAGAAAAGAAGCGGATCCATCAATCGTTCCTGCGTGCTCGGATGGCTCTCAATGAGGATGAGCGATCCGATCTCGAAGCCGCTATCTTCGATCTCAATACCATCTCTCAAAAACTTTCGCAGATCATGCTAGAGAAAACCGACCAAGCCGGGACCTGAAACGGGGCAAGTGCCCTGGCTTCGCTGTAAGCGGGAGACTGGTTAGCTCTAACCAGTGGAGTCTGCCCAGCGGTCCAATCTTGTAAAGCTCAGCTGAGCTGCCGGGAGAATCCACAACCTATGGCCAGTAAACGCGACTACTACGAAGTCTTGGGCGTCGCTCGCGACGCCTCCCCGGCGGACATCAAGTCCGCCTACCGCAAGCTTGCGGTAAAGTTCCATCCTGATCGAAATCAGGGTAATCCAGAAGCTGAAGAGAAATTCAAGGAGTCGGCCGAAGCTTATGCCGTGCTTTCGGACGCCGAGAAACGAGCTCGCTACGACCGTTTCGGCCATCAGGCAGAGCAGCCTGGCTTCAGCGGATTCGACCCCTCGATCTTCGGAGACTTCTCAGACATTCTCGGTGATCTTTTTGGCTTGGGCGGTGGGCGTAGGAGATCATCTCGCGGGACACCGGGTGCTGACCTGCGGTATGACCTGAGTCTCAGTTTTGAAGAGGCCGCTTTCGGACGCGAAGTAGAGATTCGCGTGCCGCGCCTGGAAACCTGTGAGACGTGCTCCGGCTCGGGCAGCAAGACGGGACAGTTTGTTCCTTGTCGGACGTGTGGTGGCCAAGGGCGAGTACGCTATACCCAGGGTTTCTTCTCGGTTGCTCGACCCTGTCCCGATTGTGCCGGTGAAGGCAAAATTGTCAACGATCCCTGCGCCGATTGCCGAGGTGATGGGCGGACCGAGCACGATCGCGATCTCAAGGTGACGATACCGGCTGGAGTAGATACCGGCATTCGCCTGCGACTACGGGGTGAGGGTGAGCATGGGCGCCGCGGTGGTCCACCTGGAGATCTCGATGTGCTCATTGAGGTTGAACCCCATGAGCGGTTTGAGCGCCATGGATCCGACGTCCATGAACAGGTTGAGCTCAGTTACTCTCAATTGGTGCTCGGGACGTCTGCCAAGGTCAAGAACTTGCACGATGAGGTGACCCTCAAGGTGCCGCCCGGTACATCGCCCGGGCATGAGTTCCGGTTTCGAAGCAAAGGCATCAAGGATCTCAATTCTCACCACCGGGGGGACCACATCGTTCATGTAGCGCTGCGGGTTCCCAAGCCCAAGGATCTCGGTGACGAGCATCTCGACCTGCTTCGCAAGCTCGCTGACTTCGAAGGTGATGCCGTCGACGACTCCAGTGTGCTCAGCAAGGTCAAGAACCTCTTTGGCTGAACCGTGGTGACGGGTTATGCGCTACGCACGTTCTCGCTGCCGGTAGACATCGAGGATCAGTTCCTCGCAGAGTTATGGGCTCTCGGTGCGTTGGGGTTCGAGTCGCACTCAGCTGAGGAAGGGCTCTCGCGTCTCGATGCTTATTTCGCGTCGCAGTCATCACCGTGGATGACTTCCGACGACTTGGCTCGATGGCGCCGCCGTGGCGTGCGGGAGTTGGGTACCGAACAGGTGAAGGGACGCGATTGGCTCGCGGTGTATCGAGAGACGTCCGAGCCATTCGACGTTGGTGAGCGGTTTCGAGTCGATCCGCGCGACGAGGAGACATCGCTGCCTGCCACATCGACGATGGACGGATCGACCCGTCGAGATCTTAAGATTCCGGCTCGAACCGCCTTTGGAACCGGTAGTCACGAATCGACCCGACTGGTGATCGAGTGGCTCGAGGATTTAGAGCTTACGGGTCAAACTGTCCTCGACGTTGGGACCGGAAGCGGTATCCTGTCGTTTGTTGCCGAGATTCTTGGCGCTCACCGAGTGGTCGGTTTTGATGTCGATGCGCAAGCTGTGTGCATGGCCAAGAGCAACGCTCAATTCAACGATGTCGAGCCTCTCCTTTTTGCTGGCAGGCTCTCGAGCATTGTTCGGAAGCGTGACTTTGATCTGGCTCTGGTCAATATCTTGCCGGAGAATATCCTCAGCGAGATGCCCTATCTTGCCGATCTGTTGAAATCTGGGGGGCGAGTCATCAGCTCCGGCAATTTGGTGAGTCGACGCGATGAGCTTCTGGCTCTTTGGGCTGAGTTAGGGTTCTTGCCTGCTGGTGAGAAGGTCGATGCAGAGTGGGCCGCTTGGTTGTTGGAGTTGAAGCAGGTTGAGCTGAGCTGAGGACTAGTGCCCTGTTTGACTAATCCCTTCCGCTATTCTCGGTCTTTCTGGCGTCTGACGGCGTTACGCCTCCTCTAAAGAGCCCCACTATTCCTGCGTCGGCAAGCCTTGTCAGCCACAAGAAATCCTCGAGAATATTCGGAAGGTTCTAATCAAACAGGACACTAGCAACGTCAGTCAGCGGCCCCACATCTCTCGACGACGAAGCGATCAAGGGCGCTCAGAAGCTCTTCGCGGTTGGAATAGAGCCCCGGGCGATAGGCGCGCGAGCTGATGCCTCGCTGCGCTAGCTCTGATACCTCCCAGTCTTGCCTATTGGTGAGATCCCAGAAATCGACTGCGTTCGATGGGTCGAAACCTTCGCGAGCCAACTCATTAGGATGAAATGACCAGCGGCACACGATGTCGGTTCGGTCACAGGCTTTTGGCCACAAGGTGAACGTGAGCATGTATTGAGGATGGAGATTCAGCAACAGGTTCGGCAAGATGGCGTAGTAGTAGACGCCTCGCCGCTCGTACTCTCGGAGTCCCGGCAATGTTGCCCAGGGACTGATTCCATCTTGCGACAACGTCTCGACACCGTCCCGCAGGTCCATTCGCCCTCCCAAGTAGGTTGGCCTTGGTGGGTCGTTCTCGCCACTCATGTAGTGTGAAAGCTGCTGCAGCTGTGGATGCAGCAGCGGGCAGTGGAGACACTCAGAGTAGTTCTGGATGACCAGTTTCCAGTTGGCTTCTATGGAGTAGACGATCTCAGCTGCCTGCCGCAGATGTTCCATTTTCCACGATCTGAATTTGGCTGGAAGGTCGGCAAGATGTTCCAAGAGTGGGGAAGGGTCCGGTGCGAAGTTGATGAAAATATGACCGTCCCAGGTGTCGATGGCTATGGGTTGAAGAGAGTGATCACGAAGGTCGAACCCACGGGTTTTGTCCATCAAAGGGGCATTGATCAACCTGCCATCAAAGGTATAGGTCCAAGCATGGTAGGGACACTGGATCTTGCCCGGTAAGGTGCCGCTAGCATGTTGGCACAACTGCGTGCCGCGGTGTCGGCAGACGTTGTAAAAGGCGCGTAGGCCTTGATCCTCACTGCGAAGAACGATCACGCTCTCCATGCCGAGCTCGATCAGGAAGTACGAACCGACTTTGGGGAGTTGCTCGACTCGGCCGGCATGGAGCCACATCTGGTAGTGGATCTTCTCCAACTCTTGCTGAAAGTAGTCCGGCGCTGTGTAGTGTCTCGCCGAAAGGGTTCTGGCTTCGGATCCGACCTCGGGTCGAGTGTTGTCATACATCGGTGGGTGCCTCCGTTTTCCGTCGCATTGGCTGTGGAGGATTATCTCCCAAGAAGCTCAGTTGTCGCTCGACAGCAGGTGTTGGTTTGACTCAGGGACTAGCGGTCGGAAGTCGGGGGTGAGTCGGCACCGACATCTCCGAGGATCGGTAACCTGTGCGGCGAATCTTGCGTAGACTCTGAAGGAAGAGTCGAGGAGGTAGGAGCCTTTGAGTGTGGCAGCCCTGAATTCGAGTTCCGAAACTGGCCGAAAACTAGGAGGAGGCGGCGAGATGACGCTTCAGGCCATCATCGTCGATGACGAAGAGCTGGCCCGGCAGCGGATCCGCGATCTGTTGCGAGAGCGATCCGACATCGAAGTCAAGGCAGAGTGCCGCAACGGCAAAGCAGCGATCGATGCTATCCAGCGACATGGGGCGGATCTTGTGTTTCTCGACGTCCAGATGCCCGACGTCGATGGTTTTGCTGTGATCAGGAAGATCGGTGCTGACAAGATGCCACCGGTGATCTTCGTGACCGCCTTCGATAAATACGCGCTCCACGCCTTCGAGACCAACGCAGTGGATTATCTTCTCAAGCCGTTCGATCGCGATCGCTTTCAAAGTGCGGTCGATCGCTTGTTGGAAAGGCACGACAAACGGCACATCCTGGAGATTGATCGTAGTGTCCACAAGCTGTTGGACTTGGCGGAGAACCACCAACGTTATCCGGACCGGCTGATCGTCCGATCCTCCGGCAGTGTCTACTTCGTCAAGGTCGATACGATCGATTGGGTTGAGGCCTCGCGTAACTACATCAAGATCCATTGCGGCTCAGACGTGCATACGATGCGTGAGACGATGGCCAAAATGGAGGAGCGCCTCGATCCTGAGCGTTTCGTGCGTATCCATCGCTCTACCGTCGTCAATATTGACCGGATTGAGAAGATCGAGCCAGGTATCGGAACCGAATCGATGATTGTGCTCGAGGATGGCGAGCGTCTGATGGTCAGCCGTGCCTATCGACGGGGAAAAGTCAGAGAGCTGCTGAGTTGAGACCACGCTGGAGATCGACGTAGGCCATGAGCGCTTGGTGGCCGATCGCCTCAAAACTGAGGTGCTCTTCAAAGAATCTGCGAACTTCCTGCCGTGAGGGTCGGTGAGTTTGCTTGGCTGCGGTCAGCATGACCCGACGAAGAGCTTCAGCATTGCCGGTAGGCCATAGATGTCCCACCGCGCCATCCTGAGTCAAGACGCGGAACGTTGGGATGTCGGAGACGATGGGGACTGCTCCACAGGCGAGGGCGTCGGTGACCGAGAAACCACAGCTCTCGCGATGGCTTCCTTGGAGCAGGAAGTCAGCACTGTTGAAGAGCGGTTCGATATCAGCGTAGGGAATGGGCCCTAGAAGTTCGACGTGGCTTTGCAGTGCTGGGCTGGTAGCGATTCGTTGGCGGACCTCAGGCAGCAGGATCTCCAAACGCCAAGCCATGTACAGCCGTGCTTCCGGTAGCTCTGAGAGAGTCGCTTCGAACCCATCGAGTATCGTCAAGGGATCCTTGTTGGCGTCGAGATTGGCGGCCCACAAGAAGATCGGGTTTCCCACGAGTCCGCTGGCGGCGCGAGCGGCTGACGGATCGAGAGTTTGCAGATGGCTCGACCCTTCGAGGATCTCGATGATCGGTTGAGAGGTACGGATCAGCCCGCGCCGTTGCCATCCCTCAGCCAGACTGCGGGCGGTAAAAAAGAAAGCGTCAGCGGCGCTCAACCCCCAGCGTTGGAGATGACGAACGACGCCATCGTCGGGCTGCTCACCGTGATGCTGCAACACGAGGTGGCTCGAAGCTGGCAGAGACCCGCGAAGAAACCTGGCTTGAGCTCCGTAGAGCAGACCGTTCAGGTGGACGATGTCCGGTTGCCAGCGCTTGACAGCTCGATGCATTCGCCACGGGATCCGGCGTCGCGAAAGGCGAGGACTGAAGCGGCCAGCGACGAGCTCGTAGTCGATACCATCGAGGTGGGCCTTGGCGTCACGATGAAATCCTTGAAATACGGTGACGTTGGCGCCCGCGAGACGCAGCGCTTGAGCCCAACTGGTCAAAGTCCTCAGCTCACCGAGTGCTTGTTCTGGAGTCGCCCGAGCGGAGAAGTCTCCACCATAGTTGACCAGCGCGACACGCATTGATCTGCTTTCCACGATATGATTTGGGTCGAAAATAATATTTGTGCTGGCTAGGTCCCGACGACGAATGCAGTCTCGACGTAGAACTCAGTCTCGACGAAGAACGCAGTCTCGACGGTGACTGTGCCGACTCTTTCTGGGCACACTCTACGTCACATCCACAAAAGCTACGTTACATCCACAAAAGGAACACCATGAAGGTTTTCGAGATCCGCGATGGATTCGGTCTAGATCAGCTGGTTGTCGGTGAGCGTCCGCGACCTGTCCCCGGCCATGGTGAAGTCCTCTTGAGGATGAAGGCCATGTCGTTCAACTACCGCGATATCTTGATGGTCAACGGGCACTACAATCCCAAACAGCCGTTGCCTCTGATCCCGTGCTCGGATGGCGTTGGGGAAGTTGTCGAGATCGGCGAGAAGGTGAGCCGATTTCAGCCCGGGGATCGAGTAGCCACGCTTTTTTGCCAGAGCTGGGGTGGTGGCGAACCGGACAAGACCAAGCTTGGCAGCACTCTTGGCGGTCCTGTCGACGGGACATTGGCTGAGTACATGGTGTTACCCGAAGACGGTGTGGTGGCGGTTCCCGAGCATCTCACCAATGTCGAGGCAGCGACTTTGCCATGTGCCGCGCTGACAGCTTGGAGTGCACTGGCGACCCAAGGAAATGTCCGTGCTGGTGACACGGTGCTGGTGCAGGGCACCGGTGGCGTGTCGCTCTTTGCCTTGCAGATCGCGCGGGCCCTGGGTGCTCGGGTCATCGCGACGTCGTCGCGAGATTCCAAACTGGAGACTGCCCGTAAGCTGGGTAGCTGGCAAGAGATCAACTATGTCGAGAATCCAGCTTGGGGAAAGATCGTGCGGGAGATGACTGATGGCATTGGGGTTGATCACATTGTCGAGGTTGGGGGCGCTGGCACGCTGCAACAGAGTTTGCAGGCGATTCGGATCGGTGGTCACATCAGCCTGATTGGAGTGTTGTCGGGCACTAAAACCGATCTCGACATCATTCCAATTCTGATGCAAAACGTCCGTATCCAAGGCATCCTGGTCGGCTCTCGGGATGGCTTCGAAGCGATGAACCGATGTTTCGCCCAGCATGAGATCCGACCTGTGATCGATCGCGTCTTCCCTTTCGAAGAAGCTCGTGAGGCCCTGGTCTACATGTCGGGCGGCCGCCACGTGGGGAAAATCTGCGTCGAGATATAGGGGCTCAGTCCAACGCCAGCTGTAAAAAAACGTCTTCGAAAGGACTGTTGGGCATTCCGGCTTGCTGCCGGACACTCTCCGTGGTGCCATAGGCCACCAAACGACCCTTGCGGAGAACGGCGATCCGGTCGCTGATGCGCTCGACAAACGACATGACATGGGATGACACCACAAAGGTGGTGCCGGCTCGCGACATCTCCTCGATCCGCAGTCTCAGCCGACGCATGCTGTCAGTGTCCAAACCATTGAGTGGCTCGTCGAGAAGCGCCAAACGCGGACGACCCATCAGGGCGGCGATCAGGCCGATCTTTTTGCGCATGCCAAGAGAGTATTCGCCAACCAAAACGTCGCGACGGTTGTCGAGACCAAAATAATCGAGCCATTCGCGCCGCTCTTCAGAGTTGTCCAGATCTCTCAGTCCAGCGACCAATGCGAGCAGCTCCCAGCCACTCAGGCGATCGTAGAGGTGGAGCTCCTCCGGCAGGTAGCCGATCAGTCGCCGGGCCTCGACCGAGTGCTTGCGGACGTCATAGCCAGCGATTCGAATCGTTCCCGAGTCATGGGTGGTGAGATCTAGGATCGATCGATACAAGGTCGACTTGCCGGCGCCGTTGGCCCCCACAAGCCCTAACACTTCGTCGTTGGCCTCAAGGCTGACGCCATCGAGGGCCTGCACGTCGCCGCCGTAACTCTTGGAGACGTTCTCGACGCTGAGCATCGGTTCTGTGGTGTTTGATGGGTCTGCTGGTGGGTAGGTGGTCGACGCGGTTCTCGTCAGCTGGTCTTCGCTCACTCCGCTACCTCCACGAGTTGTACTCGACGACTAGCTCGGCCGGCGATTTGGCTGGCGACGTAGCCATAAAGAGCGAGCCACAGCCACCAGGCAACCGGATAGAAGACGATCAACGCGGCCAAGGCCAACGCAACAAGAGAGCCGAAGATCAACCCCAATACCGGCTGGGCAGCGATCTCGAAGACCGCCAACCCGAGAATTGAAGTGACGATCCCGGTGGCCGCGATCAATTGCAAAATAGCGACGCCTTTGGCGGTGGGATCGAGATCGGGCGCCGCCAAAAGGATCATGGATCCAAGGATAGAGGGTATCGATCCGAGGACCGTTGCCGTCCACAGTTTGGCTTTCCAGATCTGTTCCAATTCGACACCGGTCGTTTTCTCGATCCAGAACCTCGGTAGTTGGTGTTTGAGCAAGAACGGAACCAAGGCGACCATCGCCAGCACCGAGAGGCTGAGACCGGCCACCGCGAGTCGCTGGCGCCACAGCAGCGGCAGGTTGTCGTCGAACAACAAAGACACCACCGCGCCTTGGGCCGTTAACGCAACCCCTGCTGCCAGCGGCACCGCCGGAGAAAATCTGCGAGCGATGAGGGTCAGGTCGCGAACAATCTGAGCGACCAATGGGCGCGCGCCTAGACGGGTCGTCAGCCATCGAAGGTTGAGTGGCAATCCGACAACCCGACGTCGGTGTGACAGCAGCCTTGCAGTCTCGAGGTTCGAACGGTGCCACCGGATGAACAAGATGCGAGCCAGCAAGTAGAGTCCCAGCAGGTAGCAGGCTTGCGTGATCGGCTCGGTCCATGGGCTATGGGGCATGGTCGTCAACGCAAAACCAGATCGCACGATAGCCTCGATCTGGGCTGCGGCGGGCAACCAAGGCAAGAAGATGAAGCTGGCGAGAGGGTAGTGCGCACTGAGGCCGAGCGCCAGCAGCGCCAAGGCCCCGAGTAGCGTTGTGACAACTCGGACTCCGATGCCAGCATGGGCTGATATCGAGCGCACCGCTCTGCGCCATCGGACAACGCTGAGAGCCATTACGATTCGGAATAGTGCCAGCGAGCCGAGAGCGGAGAACAGTCCCCAGCAGACATCGGGTAGCCGAGAAAGGGACGGCAAGAACCGTCCTTCGAGGACACCCATCACGGTCAGCAGCACTAGGAAGGTGGGTACGATGGCCATCCCTTCAGTCGCCATAGAGACGTGGAACCGAGCGGCCGTTGGCACCGGCAAGGCGTCGAGGACACTGGCGCCATAACGAGGGTCGTAAAGCTCGCGAAACGTCGCCGGCACCTGTAACACGAACAGCAACAGGCTGAATGCCAGGACCGGTGAGATGGGCAGACCGAGGGGCTGATGGGACTCCACCAGTTGACGGATCGGAGCTCGTAGGCTGTCGAGATGACGACTCAGCACCCAAAGCGCGCCGCCGACGATCATCGGGCCGAGAAAGAACAACTCGAAGCCATGGGCCCTGATCCAGCGCCCAAAGGCGCGGCAGCGGAACGTCAAGATCAGTTGGGTGGGTCGCATCGATGTTTCAGAGGTCTCTGGTCACACCAGAGGGTGATCGCCGAAGAATGGCCATGATTGAGCCGGGTGAGAGACTGGCAAGCCGGATCTTACGCCATGAGAAGCATTGGAGTGTTCCGCTGTTGATGCAGCGGCTTCAAAACCTTGCGCGTTAGCGGTTAGAAGCCTGCGGCTGAAGGCTGAACCCTGAGCTCCTCGACGACGGGACCGGGCGTCTCCTGGGGTGATGCGTGCCGTAGGTGATGCGAAGCGCGACAGTCTGCCGCTGGCAGCTTGCTAAACTCGCCCGTTCAGAGTGGCGCCAGCATCAAACTTTCTAGAGCTGTCGCTCGTAAGGATTGAGGACACCCGTTCAGCCTGATCGTCCCGCCCGCGACACCGCGTCGACCCGAATCAAGGAGTTCCCTATGAAGCACTTCACTGTGCTGCACTTCACTGCGCCGCACTTCACTGCGCTGCACTTCACTGTGCTGCTTCTCGCCGCAGCCCTCGTCATGCCAACTGTTGTCCTCGAGGCGGAGGAGCACGCCAGTCTATCCACCGGATCCCCTCAGGGTTCTCTGTCATCGGATCAGATCAGCGACAGTGTGTTGTCGTCGATGGATCCCACGGCCAAGCCGTGCCAAGACTTCTATCAATATGCCTGCGGGGGCTGGCTCGAGAGTACCGAATTGCCGTCCGACCAGACCCGGTGGGCAAGGAGCTTCTCGGTCATCAACGAACGCAACCGTGAGGTTGTACGCGAGATTTTGGAAGCTGCCGCGGCGGACCCCGGCAACCATCCCGAGCGTCGCCTGATCGGCAACTACTACGCTTCGTGTATGGATGAGGCCGCCGTCGAGAAGGCGGGAGTCAAGCCGCTGGCTCCGATGTTGGCAGAGATTACGAAAGTCGAAGACGCCGCCTCGTTCCTGCGGGTCACCGGCAAACTGCATCGCAACTTTATCGGAGCAGTGTTTCAGGGCACGGTGCTGCCCGATTTCAAGAATCCTGACCTCAATATTTCCTTCTTCTTTCAAGGCGGTTTGGGCATGCCGGACCGCGACTACTACGTCACGGAAGACGAGACCAAGCGTCAGCTGATGGACGACTACGAGAAGCATGTCGCTCGCATGTTCGGCTTGCTGGGTGACAGCGCGGAGCAGGCTGCGGCCAATGCCTCTCATGTGGTCGCGTTCGAGACTCGCCTAGCCGAGACTTCACGGCCTCGCGCCCAGATGCGGATCATCGAGAAGCTCTACAACAAGATCGACATCGATGGTCTCGCGAAGCTGACGCCCAAGTTGCCTTGGAAAGAGTACTTTGCTGCGATCGGCTATCCCGACGTCGTCGATATCAGCGTCGCAACTCCCGAGTTCTTCGAGACATTGGAGTCGTTGGTCGGTGAAACCGCGCCCGCCAAGCTCCAGAACTACCTTCGTTGGCATCTCGTCAACGGTACGACCAATGTCCTATCCAAAGACTTTGTCGATGCCAATTTCGAGTTCTATGGCCAGAAGCTCCAGGGGCAACGGGAGATTCGGCCCCGTTGGAAGCGTTGTGTTGGCGCGACGGAGAACGCGATCGGCCAAGCGGTCGGCAAGCTTTACGTCGAGCAGCAGTTTGCCGGAGCCAGTAAAGACGTCGCCCTCGAGATGGTTCAAGATATCGAGAGCGCTTTTGAGCACAACTTGCCCGCCTTGGCATGGATGGACAACGTCACTCGTGGTCGAGCTGTCGAGAAGGCGAAAGCGGTCGGCAATAAGATTGGCTATCCCGACGAATGGCGCAACTACTCGGCTCTGAAGGTCGTTCGGGGTGAGCATTTTTCCAATGTCATGGCGGCGCGCGAGTTCGAGTTCGACCGCAAGACTCGCCAGATCGGGCAGGCCGTTGATCCGGAAGAATGGCGGATGACGCCGCAAATGGTCAATGCCTACTACACGCCGCTGCAGAATGAGATCGTCTTCCCGGCCGGTATTCTGCAGCCGCCGTTCTTTCACCGCGACTTCCCCGCGGCAATGAACTACGGTGGTATCGGCGCGGTCATCGGTCACGAGCTCAGCCATGGCTTCGACGATCAGGGGCGCAAATTCGATCCCCAGGGGCAGTTGCGGCAGTGGTGGGAGGAAGCGGCGACCGAGCAGTTCACCGAGCAGGCACAGTGTGTCGACGATCTTTACTCGAGCTACGAAGTCAAGCCTGACGTCAAGGTCAACGGGAAGCTCACCCTGGGCGAGAACATCGCCGATATCGGCGGCGTCAAGCAGGCCTACGCGGCTTACAAGAGCTGGGAGAAAAGGCAGGGCGACCCCAAACCGCTGGTTGAGGGATTGACCAACGACCAGTTGTTTTTCGTAGCTTATGGGCAGGTCTGGTGCAGTCTGTCGACCGAAGAGCAAGAGCGACTCCAGGTCACGACGGACTCCCATTCTCCAGGGAGGTTTCGAGTCATCGGGCCGGTCAGCAACAATCGTGACTTCGCCAAAGCGTTCAGCTGCGAAGCGGGCGCACCTATGAACCCGAAGGATATTTGTGAAGTCTGGTAACGCAAGCTGGCGTTTAACGCCAGGCCGGGAGATCGAGGCTAACGCTTCATTTCCCGACGCAGCCACAGCTTCGCCGTCTGCCAAGAACGGGTGATTGTTGGCCGGGATACTTGTAGTACCTCGGCAACCTCTCGTTCAGTGAGCCCGGCAAAGTAACGTAGCTCGACGATCTTCGCCATCCGGGGCTCGAACGCCTCGAGCGCCGTCAACGCTTCATCGAGAGCCAGGATATCGACGTCGACGTCGAGAGCTGGCTCTGGCGCTTTGTCCAACGGCAATATGGCGTCGGTCGGGATCCGCCGGCCAGCCTGCTTGCGGCGCGCATGATCGATCAAGATACGCCGCATGGCGATCGCCGCTGTCGCAAAGAAATGCCGCCGATCGTTGTAGCGGGGCTGCTCGCCGCCGAACAAACGCAGATAGGCTTCGTGGACCAATTCGGTCCCCAACAGCGAGTGCCCGGAGCGCTCTTTCCTCAAGAACAGGGCGGCTTGTTTCCGCAGCTCGTCATAAACGATCGGCAGAATTTCTTCGACCACGTCAGGGCTATAGGCTTCACCCTGGAGAATCTTGGTGACTGTTGACTGCGGATCCACCATCACAATCGGAACCGTATCAGACTAGCGTACCGGTCGGTCCGACAGATATAAATCCCAAGGGCGACTCGATGCCTGCGACCTCGACCCTTGTGAGCCGTGGGTGTCTTCAACTGAGCTGATCGAGGCCAGACCAGGTCTCTTCGCTGTCATCGAATGCTGGCAGCCCGGGCTGGATACCACGTGCCTCATTGACTCGCCAGCTCCAAAGAATCGACCACTTGAGGTACGTCCCATAAGCCTGCAGCAAGCAGAAGACCAGCCCCCGCATGCCGTCGAGAACGCCGAGCTGGACGAAGTAAGTCCGAAAGAATCTCCAGCAGGATCGGCCGAGCACCGCGGCGATGCCTGGGCGCTTACCGTCTATCCAGCCTTGCGACGCTCCCCAGTGGCTGTATTTGACGATCCGCAGAACATAGGTGTGAAAGTCCTCCACCATGTAATGCTCCATCCGCTTTCGGAGCAGAGGCGCCGGGCCTCGGGTCTTCATGTCGGCATGGACTCGGCGGTTGGGGTAACGGCCAGCACCTTGTTTCAGTAGGCGGATCACTTGATCGTGCTGCCAGCCCGAAAAGCGGATGACCTTACCGAGAAAGTAGACTCGGCGCCGGATCGTGTAGGCGTCGTAGACCGGGTTGTTGGCTAGCAGCTTCTCGATCTCGTCCCGCAGCGCTGGGGTGCAGCGTTCATCAGCGTCGAAGATCAGAATCCACTCGTGTTGCGTCTGATCCATCGCCCAATTCTTCTGGGCTGCCGACCCGTAGTAGGTTCGCTGAACGAAGGTCACCCCGTCGTAGCTCTGGACAATTTCCGGAGTCCGGTCACTCGAATAAGAGTCGACGACCAGGATTTCGTCGCACCACAGCAGCGATTCCAGACAGGCGGCAATGTTTGCCTCTTCGTTGAAGGTGGTCACCACTACCGAGATGCCGGGACGTTCGGCGCTTTTGGCTTGCTTGGGCATAGTTTCTCCTCGCGCCTGAATTGTAGAGGCTTTGGCCCGACGGGCAAACCCACAGTACAAATAGAGCCATGTGAATGGGTGTCGATGAAGGGGTGCTGTTGGGCAAAGCAGAGGTGTTTTCTTGAAAACCGGGCAGAGCAGTCGCTAAACTCACGCTCTGCTTGGGCTCTCCATTCTCGCGAGGTATGCAACTAGCGACTTGGCAGGGTGGGCACAGCGAATCGATTCGACTTTCAAAGACGAGCGAAGGACCCTGGGAGAATGAGGATGAGTGGCAACAGAATTTGGGTCCTGCTGTTCATGGTCGGCATCTTCTGGGGACTCGCGCCAGAAGCCAGTGCTCTCGATGGCAAAGGCTGGGCGATCTATGGGGGTATCTACGATACCCGTGGCGATGACCGGCCCGGCGTCGACGATCGACCCCTCGAAGCCGGATTCGAATATCGTTGGCCAGCGCTCGAGGCCTTCAACTTGCCGAATAGGTTGACACTCAAGCCAACGGCTGGGCTGACGGCCACCGAAGATGGCAACGCCTGGGTTTATGGCGGCCTTCGCCTCGATGTCCAACTTGGCCAGAAATGGGTCATGACACCTCAATTCAGTGTCGCACTTTATGAGCAAGGTGACGGCAAGGATCTTGGCGGTGTCCTGGAGTTTCGTTCCGGGTTCGAATTGGCCTATCGCTTCGACGGCGGGCAGCGCCTTGGGCTACTCTTTTACCATCTCTCGAACGCTGGCGTTTATGACCTGAATCCGGGCTCGAACTCTCTGGTTCTCATTTGGGGTTTCGGTCGCTGATCTTCGCGCGAGGGTGCATGCGGGCTCACGGGGTGTTATCCTGCGAAAGTTGGTTGGTCCCAGCGGAAAATCAGTCCAGTAGCGAACACGTCCCAACTGTCGGCATGTCTGAGGACGACTCAAGATGGCTCTAGATCCTGAATTACTCGAAATCTTAGTTTGCCCCAAGACCCACGGTGAGCTCGAAGTCGTGGATCTTCCCGTTGACGTCCAACAGACGCTGATCGAGAAGTATCGCGAGCACTTCCGCGACGAAGAGCCGGTCGCCACCAGTGGTCTCTATTGCCGCGAATCGCAGCTGGTTTACCCGGTGGTGTCGGACATTCCGATCATGCTCGAGGACGAGGCCTTGTCGGCCTCCATACTCGACGCTTCTGCCAGCTCTGCCGGAGACTGAGCCCGGTCGCGACTCGTGGTGCCCGCTGCTCACCGGTCCAGTCATCCGTCGGCCGGGGGTGGCGGTACGGTCTCACTGACGACGGCGACATCGATCACGATCGCCAACATGGTGGGCACCGGGGTATTCACCAGCCTCGGCTTTCAGGTGGTGGACATCCATTCCGGCTTCGCGTTGTTGATGCTGTGGATCGCAGGGGGCGTCTTCGCGCTGTGCGGCGCGCTCTCCTACGGTGAGCTGGCGGCGGCACTACCGCGCTCCG
The DNA here is from genome assembly GCA_029263355.1 of Acidobacteriota bacterium. Taxonomy (GTDB): domain Bacteria; phylum Acidobacteriota; class Thermoanaerobaculia; order Multivoradales; family J023; genus JAAELT01. Next base: position 33,991 of record JAJCXQ010000056.1, read on the forward strand.
GAGGCGAATTTCACTTCCTGAGCGCTATCTTCCATCCAGTGCTCGGCTTCCTGGCCGGTTGGGTATCGCTGACCGTTGGCTTTGCCGCTCCGATCGCCCTCGCCGCCATGGCCTTCGGCCAGTATTTTGCTCGTGTCGTACCCGGGTTGCCGGCGCTCGGTGTGTCGTGTGCTGTGGTCGCTGTGGTCACCGCAGCCCATTTGCGAGGGCTACGGTTCAGCAGCTTCTTCCAGAATATCTTTACCCTGGTGAAAGTTGGCTTGGTGCTGGTGTTTGTCGTCGCCGCCGTGTTCACTGAGCGCCCCGCCGCGATCGACTTCACGCCCCGCCCCGGCGATCTAGACGTTGTTTTGGGGTCACCGTTCGCCATCTCGCTGTTGTTCGTGATGTTCGCCTATTCCGGCTGGAACGCCTCAACGTATATCACCGGCGAAGTGGCCGATCCGGCGAGGAATGTCCCACGCTCCCTGATCCTCGGAACGAGCCTGGTTATGGTGCTTTATGTCGCCCTTAACTGGGCGTTCCTCGCCATCGCGCCAATCGCGGACCTGGCCGGACAGGTCGATGTGGGGCATATCGTGGCAGAGAGGGTTTTTGGGCAAGTTGGCGGACGATGGATGAGCATGATGTTGTGTATCGCGCTGATCTCGACCATCAGTGCAATGACTTGGGCCGGACCGCGGGTCACACAAACCATGGGGCAGGATTTTGCCTTCTTCCGAACCTTCGCCGTGACCCATCGTGGCGGCAGCCCGCGTCGGGCGATCCTGCTGCAAACCGCTATTGTTCTGGTGTTGTTGCTGACCGCCACGTTCGAAGTGGTTCTCGTTTACATCCAGTTCACCTTGGTTCTGTCGTCGTTTCTCGCTGTGCTTGGCGTTTTCGAGCTGCGACGAAAGGCGCCAGATCTGCCGCGCCCATACAAAACCTGGGGTTATCCCGCGACACCACTGCTCTTTCTCGCCATCAGCTTGGCGACGATGGGGCATACTCTGGTCACGCGGCCTTGGGAATCGTTGGCCGGCCTCGCGACGGTTGCCGTTGGGTTGCCGATCTACTGGTTGTCGCCCCGCGGGGTCACTAAAGGAGATCACCCAGCATGAATTGTCGAATCGTGATGCGTTACCCAGTCCTGTTGGCCTGCGTTTTGGGGGGCTGCGTCCTGTTCGCTTGTGGCCCAGCCAACCGCGAGGACCCCAAGCCAGAGCTTACGACGCCAGCGGTCGAGGTGAGAATCCCGGCCTCGATGACCGATAGTGACACGCTTCGCAGGATCTCCCATCGGCTGGCGGGTTTGCCAGCCGACATTGCGGCCGAGCTCGACGAGCCATGGGTTCGACACGGCGAGCAGATGACTGAGATTTGGGGTGAGATCGAGCAGCGTCATCTCGGCGCGATGCGCACCTGGGCGGCTTCGGAGCTCGAGCCGGCGGATCCTCGAGCCCCCTTGTTCTATCCGTTCAGCGGCCCGGATCTGCCGAGCGCTCTGCAGTTCTTCCCCCACGCCTCGACCTACGTGTTGGTTGGTCTCGAGTCGCCGGGGAAGATTCCCGACCTCACCCATCTTACAGACTCGTTGAACGGTGACGATCTCGCGTCGGAGCTCGACCGCCTGAGGACGGGGCTCGACAATCTGGTAACCGCCGGCTATTTCGTCACCAAGAGGATGGAGACCGATTTTGTCGCCCCGCATCTCGAAGGGACCTTGCCGTTCCTCTACATCTTTCTCGCCCGGGCCGGCATGACCCCGACCGCGGTCCAATTTGTCAGTCTCGAACGCGACGGTCAGGTGCGAGCCCTGGCTGCCGACGAACTGATCGCCGAACGGGCCGCAACCGCTGTGCGGCTCGACTTCGAAGCCGACGGTGAACGCCGGTCGCTTTATTACTTCTCGCGCGACCTGTCGAATGCGGGTCTCGAGTCGAAGCCGTCCTTTGTCGCGTTCCTGCATCGCCTCGGCGCC